>JAKQJD010000564.1 GCA_029561355.1 Bacteroidota bacterium
GGAAAACAGCGGTAGCCTCTTCGATGTCCTGCGACATTGTGCTGGTTTCAATCCTTCTTCTTCTGGATGTGGCTGGAAAACTCAATTGTCCGGGATCGGGTTTATTATGAGCATGAATGTTTCAATCCTTCTTCTTCTGGATGTGGCTGGAAAACCGGCCCTAATTATCGGGCAACAAAAGGACGAGTATAGTTTCAATCCTTCTTCTTCTGGATGTGGCTGGAAAACATTATTTGCAGAGACGTAGAAGTCGGGGTTGACTGGAGTTTCAATCCTTCTTCTTCTGGATGTGGCTGGAAAACCCGATGCCGCTGCCGTTATCTGATGTCAATGCGTTTCGTTTCAATCCTTCTTCTTCTGGATGTGGCTGGAAAACAAAGGGCCAGGGCAATCATATCGGCGCTCATTCCGCGTTTCAATCCTTCTTCTTCTGGATGTGGCTGGAAAACCAGGGGACATCGCATGGGACGCAAACTACATCTACAGTTTCAATCCTTCTTCTTCTGGATGTGGCTGGAAAACGGTCAGTGCAGTGTACCGCGCAAATTCTGCCAGGCTTGTTTCAATCCTTCTTCTTCTGGATGTGGCTGGAAAACAGCGAGTGGGGACAGCAATTAGGGGGCGCTTATAGGTTTCAATCCTTCTTCTTCTGGATGTGGCTGGAAAACAGGGCAAGGAAGGATTATGAACTCCGTGGAGAACATGTTTCAATCCTTCTTCTTCTGGATGTGGCTGGAAAACTTGGGTTTTGTGTAGTATTTCATATGAACACTATTTGTTTCAATCCTTCTTCTTCTGGATGTGGCTGGAAAACGAGATACTGGAATGGATGCGGATACCGTACCGGCTGGTTTCAATCCTTCTTCTTCTGGATGTGGCTGGAAAACATGTTCAACGCCACAAATATATAATAATCAAACAGTTACATCTTTTTTACAAGATTTTATTTTTACCAAGATGTCAATGAACGGAGTGTTATTTCGGGTTTTTCAGTACAAGTTGCGCATTGATAATGATTTGTAAGTCAATGCGTTGCACCGTATTTTTTAGTTGCTTTCAATAACTTTCCACCCGGCGTTTATGATAGTTATTGTGGGCATACGTTTCGATAAGTGCAGTGTTGGCACCTTTTACGAATGCCAGTGGCTTTGGGAAATATATTTTGCCCGATAATTTCCTGGATTGACTTAGCAGCGAACTTAACGCTTTCAATATCTTTTGGGGTAATATTTACTTCTTTCAGGTAATGATTAGAGCGGGTATAAACCAGAAACCCGCGTGTCACGGGACACTTGAAATTTTCCTCGATGAGCCAGGCGTAACAATACAATTGAGTCAGGTAGGTTTCGTATAATTTTTCCTCCCACTTTGCAAATTTATAGTCTAGCGGCGCCATGCTTCCATCTGATAGCGTGAGTACTTCGTCTACTTCTCCCCGCAACAGGTTATTGGTAAGATAAACCTCCGTCCGTTTGTCAGTGGTGCCGATGCGCTTACGCAGATAGTTCCGGTTCTGCTCCGATTTTAATTCATGTAAATGCCTGCCTTGCAGCACTTTATACTCTTTTTCTTCCGACTGGGGAATGCGGGCCACATATTCGAAATACGTGAATCGGGGGCAATAAAGATATTGAATGACGTGCGAAGGGGTAATGGAAAACATGCGTTTGATGCGGGTTAAAAGAATAAGGCTAACACTTCATCAGTCACCATCTTTTTATCAAAAGCCTGCCCGAGCAATACGGTTGCCTGCAATTCCTGTCTGCTCATGGGGAAGATGTAAATTTTGTCGCGGTCTTCGTCTATCAGGTCTTTCAGTTTCAGTTCGAGCGTATCTTTTTCATGTGCGTCTACCGTGCCCAGAAAACAACTGTACTGCACCCGGTGTAATCCCGATTGTTTGCAGGTTTTGGCGGCTTTCGTACGTGCGCGGTCGTTCTCAATGTCATAGAGGACCCAGACAATCATGTTACATTTCGCTTATTTCCAGTTCATGGATTTCATTTAAACCGGATTCTTGGATGAGCAAATTTTGCGCGAACGAATGGGCATCCAACAGCAAAATGCTGGCTCGGGTGCGGTTCCTGCCTTTGTAGCGGATAATTTCATTTTCCAGGTATTCATTATAGTGATGCATGAGCGTCTTTTTGCCTTCGGCACTCAATCCGACGCCGCCGGTGATGGTTTCAAAACAAGCCTGATTGGTTTTCTTTCCAGCCAGCAGCGAAAACACCGTTTTATCGGCCCAGGCGCGATAGGGTTCTATAAAATCATATACCAGGCTCTTGTGATTATAATCATCGCGATGCATAAACCCCAGATAAGGATCCAACCCCGCCAAAATCAAAGCCTTTTCCACACGTGCGTACAACACACCGTAGGCATAATTCAGTAAAGCATTAAAAGGATCCCTGGCAGGCCTGCTGCTGCGCCCGGTAAATTGCCATGCAGGTGGCAATACGTAGCCCAGCGTTTCAAAATAAAGTCGCCCTGCCGTTCCTTCCAATCCAAGCATCGGAGCGCCCCAGCCATCCGTATCCAGTTCGGCTATTTTTAGTTGCAGGTCTTTTATTTTCAATACTTTATCATCCAGATATGCTTCGTGCTGACTTCGATGTTTTTTCAATGCGCCAATCAGCGCAGCCTGGTTTTCCAGTTTTTGTCCGAGCCAGGTTTTTACCCATGTTAATGCCCGTTTATCCCGGGTGGCTTCGAGTTGGCATTTTCTGATGCGGGTCGTGCTGCCCAGTTTGGAATGCCACACACGGCCAAGTGGCGCGCCGTCGCTTTTTAAGAACACGATATCGACATTGTGTTGCAGCGCCAAAGCCACTGCATCGCTGCTCAATGCGGTGCCCCTGTGCATCCAGATGCTTTTTACTTTGTGCGCGGCTACCTGCGTGTTGGTCCATTCGCCCGCTTCGTTTTTTTTGCGGACGTCGAACATGGCATCCTTGACGTGCAGATACAACCCATAGGTATTAAGGTGAAGTTGCATAAAATTCAGGTTTAGCGGCGCAGGGTCACATTCGTTCGATAGCCCCGAAACCGCGCGATACGGACTTGCCGAGCCCGATAAAATCCGGCAAAACGGCATTGGTGGTGCAGCCTCCTCCGACGGCCAGCATATGATTGCCCTTGAATCCGGTTCTTTTTTCATCATCCGGCCGTACCCGCGTCATGACACGGGCGCCATCGGGCAGGAACAAGCCGATGCCTTTGAAAAAACTCAGGATGTTGCCTGTCAGGATACGTCCCAGAAAAGCACGGCGTTCTTCTTCGTTTTTTTGCAGATACTCGGGATAATTGTGCTGGTTGAGCGGCATCCAAAGCGTGGCAAAACGGTAGTCCGTGAGTTCTTCCGACAGGCCGACAGATACCTGCCGGAAAGAAATGTCACGCTCCATAACCGGGTATTTTCGTCCTTCTATCTCCAGCGTTTTCATTTCAAAAAACAAGGACGTCAGCAACTGTGCGCCTTCCTGTAGCCCGATCAGCATCGGCATACCTTTCACCACCTTGTATTGCACCATCGGGTACGCGTACCGCAACCGGCCATCGTCGTAGTGGTTGTGTAGCAACGGGCTGTGCTCGCGAAATACAGTGCCGAAATAACCCCTGAGTTTGTGCCCGTCGCGGGGGGAGAGGCGGATTTCGGGGAAAGTGACGGTGGCGAGGGGGAGGGTGGTGGTCATAGTGAGAGGCTTATAATTTTGTCTTCCGATGCTGTAGATTTAGAACGGATGAAACCCGTCTCAAAATCATAGTGCTCGGGCAAGGCGAGTTTAATATCTTTGGAAAGGTCGTCCAGATTTTCCGTGTACCATTTCGGTACTGCAATAATGCGCTGTTGAAAATCCCTTTTAAAATTTTGCTCAAACTCTTCTTTACCCATTTCGTGGTTTTGCCAAAGTTCAAATGCTGCTTTTACCTCGAAGGCTCTGTCATCACAAAGGACAAAAACAGATGTCGTATTCGGCGTTTCCTTGATGACCTGAAAAAGTTCGTCCAATTTCTCATATTCTAACTTCCTCATCGCTTCGAATACACATAGTGATTCATCATAGCCTTTGTCACTGATTTCACCAAAATAATTCGTAACCATTTCCAGGTAATCACCTTCCAGAATGTCCACGCTATTTGTCAGTGCTGCTAAGGCAGAATCATTGGTTTTTCTTCCATAGATTTTTTGGCAATCTTTGAAGTCAATGATGAAGAGGGGTTTATGTGGTATTAATGGGTTGAGTGGGTTACTCTGGCGGTTTATGCGCCCGGCTACCTGCACAATGCTATCGATTGGTCCTAAATCTCTGAACCCCATATCAAAGTCAAGGTCTACACCTGCCTCTACAACCTGAGTAGCAATGAGAATAGGCTTTTCTCCTGATTCCAGATTGCGCTTTATTTCCTGGATTCGTTGTTGTCGGTGAGCGGGGACGATATTTGTGGATAAGCAATAAACAGGGTTTGGATATCCCTTTTTTTCTAAAAAGGCTTTCATCGCCTGAAACAGATCGATACTTCGATTCACTTTATTTACCACTATTAGACAGGACTGATACGGTTCCCATTTTTGTGTAAATACTTTTTCAAGAAAGGCTATTTCCGTCGAGTCAGCGTTGAACTCTATATCAAGCAGCGGGACTATCTTGGTGCGTTTGTATCCTGAAAAAATGTCTTGAAAGTCCGTTAATAATTCCACTGGTTCACACTCTGTCTGGCTTATGCCTGCTTTCTTTAATAATGTTTGATAAGCCAAATGCATAATCTCCGGCTTGGTGGCGGTCATCATGAGCACACGAGCATTCATGAACTTTGTCAGGTAGTACAAGGCTGCACCCACTACCGGCAATAAATCCAGTCGTAGGGTTTGGACTTCATCCAGAATAATGATGCTGTCGGCAAAGTGATTAAACTTTTTGAGAAGTTTGTTGCGACTGCCGATGAGCGTGTGAAGTAGTTGAACGAAAGAAGTGATAATTACATCCCCTTGCCAAGTATCCAGAGCCATTGCTTTCTGGTGGTATTCCTGTTCTCCTCCATCAAAATCATGATTGATTTTTGCACTTCCAAAAACATCCGCGTATTGGTAATGTGCTAATAGTTTTGTGTTGGTTCCCGCAAAAACATCCCCATATACGCTCAGGCTTTGTTCGATGATATTGATAAATGGAAGCGCATATATGATTTGCCCTCTTTGTAAAGCAGGCAATTGTTTCCGAAGTTGTAAGGCAAAATCAAGAGCCGTGAGGGTTTTGCCTACACCTGTTGGCGCGGTGAGGGTGAAAAGCCGTTGTTGTTCCAAATCAATTTGCGCTAATTTGCCTATTACGTCCTGTCTTACCCGATTACGCAATTCATTTTTTGATTCTTTCAGGAAGGTACTCACAAGAAGTGGGTCCAATTCCTTTCTGGTATGAACTCGTGTTTCTGAAGCATCCAGTTTGTCTGCTTCGATGAGCAAGGAGAACAGGTAGTTAATCTGGAAATAATATTTTATGTCCATTTCGCGCGGCCGGTAAAATTGCCGGAAAGCGGTTTTGTAATCCCTCTTTTCAGGGAAGCGAAGCCATGAGCCAAGATGCTGTTCACCCATTTCTTCCGCTATCTGCGGAATGTCGGAGGCAAGGCCTGTGAACTGTTTGTCGAATATCCTTGAATCATTCGTGTCCGGATCTGCCAGTGTTTTAATGTCGTCAAAATTGGAAAGGTCGGCATGATGATGCAGAATGATGTAAAATGCGAGCATTGCATCAGTAAACGGCCGACCATTTTGAATGATTTTCTGGCATAAAACGAACGCACCAAACTTTGCGTGTTGTTTCAAAACACGGTCAATTTTGCCGGATTTGAGTAGATAAGTTTGAAAATAAGGGGTGTATTTACCAAGATCATGATACAAACCTATTTCTTGCAGCAGGCTGAAGAGATTTGACTCAAATGCTACGGGAGATAGTTGTTCCAGTGCTTTCCTGGTTACTTCGGCGGTATGGACACGCAGGAGTTTGGGCGTTATGACCCGCCCATGAAATACTCCTGCGTGTGAATAAAATTGTTTCATTCCAGAAAAAAGATGTTTTGGAGGCTTCCCGTTTCATCGGGTACAGAGAAGAAAGGCGTAGGTGCCTCTGCCGAAAAGGGTTTGCCCTGTGTGCTGAACAGGACGCGCAGTAACTTTGAAAGCTCCCGGTTGTGGTTAGCTACGAAGTCGGCGGGCATAAGTTCTTCTTCCAGAAAATTGAAGCCATCGTCAGGGTCGTCCTTTTGAAATTGCAGTCGCTTTATGTTATCTGACGGAATTGCGGAATGGACTTGTAATATGTCGCCTGAAGTTTGTGACACCACATCTCCATATGAACGAGCGTTTTCGATCCAAGCGGAAAAACTGGCTATCCCAAGCGTAATATTAAACCTTACGGAACCTTGGTGACCGCGTTCATTTGAAAGTCCAAGTACAGCCTTCATGCGATCAAACTCGCCGTTATCATTTATTCCGGGCGCCAGAAAAATTCGATAGTGAACCCAGTCTTTTCCCAGGTGCTGTCCACTCACAACTTCAAATGGAGTTTGAATGCGCCCTCCTGCGCCCGTGAAATCACCAGTGCCCTCAAGTGCATCTCCGCGTGATTTTATGCTTAAAAAATTAAGTCTGTGGAAAGCCTTTTTAATCGGGCTGAGTATCCGTATACCAATACGGAGATGTTCGGAAGCCAGCCGTTCATAGTAAGTATCACGTTCGTACCCCGCCATGCCTGCAAGTACACCCATTACCGTCGTACGAGGCGGCATGGAATAAGTGAAGGCAGTGTTATTTGCGTAATACTTCCGGAAATGCGCCAGTTTTCCACACACATCAAAGGAGATAATTTCCATGATCTGCCAGTTTACAATCGGAATGAGTCATTCGGATTGGAGGTTAAAGGGAAAACTGAATGTTGTTGCCTGTTGTAATTTTTACCTCTTTTACGGGCAGGCCATTGCCAACTTTACCTTGAAGAACGGCTTTTAGCCCGGAGAGGTCGAGCGTGAGATCATCAAATTTGCGGATTTGTTTTTCGTCGAGTCCATTTGCAGGAATCACCTTGACGTATTGTCTAAGGTCGCCAAAATGTCCATTATGAAATCCTTCATTGTAAACCACTTCCACATAGAGTTTAGGATACTGGTTCATCTTGGATCGGGTAGGTAATGCCGGAATGCTTTCCCAGATGGCAGTACGAAATTCTCCGAGATCAGCCTCTGTCAGCCCGGTACTTATGGCAGCATATTTATTCACGGTTCCGGCAAAGGCCAGCAGACTGTAATGAACCCGGTAATCCTTACCGATCGTACTGCTACCATCGTTCATGATAGTCACGATTGAATTGGACTCCATCAGTTGTACTTTGTGTAATGAATAACCCCAGTTCAGTTGGATTGGTCCGATATAGGACTTGCTAAAACCTTCTATGGCAAAGGCGGAGCCGAAAAAGCGAATGTCAATGAATTTTTGTTTGACAAGATACGCGAGAATAAAACGATTTACTTCCGATGCAAGTTCCTTGTTCTTCTTATCCTGCATGAATTTGATAAGGTCTTCCGGTGTTTTAGCAGCGGCTTTCTTTTGAATTTCGTCAAATTTCTTGATCAAATCCTCTCGGCCCTCAAAGGCGATTTTTACTTCTTCGGGAGCGGCAAGCAGGCGGACAAGTACGGCTTTGAGTTTACTATCCGGGCTGACCTTGTTTTCACCTTCCATATCTACAAAAATATCTTTCCCTTGTGTTTTGAGAAAGTCGCGGATGTAACGTTTGACGCGAACGTCCGTTACCAGATTGATCTGGTTGTCATAATCCATGCGGGGCTTGTTTTCCTGGTCGATATCGCCGTTGGGATTGCATTGGATAGCTTCGTAAAGGAATAAAAAATCAGAATTATTGGTAATAGTCGCAGTGTTTTCCATAATCTGGAGAATATTTTTAATTAATGGTTTTGTTTAAATGGTAGCATCGGAGACTTCGGAGTCGTCAACTTCTTCTTTTTGAGTGCGGAAAGAATAACCGGAAAGGAGGTAGAACAAGGTCTCTTCTGGCCTCATTCTCTTGTCCCAAGGATCGTTTTTTTCATTTTTAAACAAGTCTGTAAATTTGGAAAACAGGCCTTCATTAAATCTGAGGATATCATATTGCCTGCATTTTTCAAATAAGTCTGCATATAACCGTTTAACTGAAGCGGCATCCATTCCATTGTAGTTGACTTTTCCCAGTACCGGTTTGGTTTTGTGTCCTTTTTGAAACTGGGCGTATCCAACATTACTCAGTATTTTACCGAGATAAAACATGGCCCTATGATCGTCTTCATAGCCCATTCGTTCAAAAAAGGTGGAGATAGCAATGTTTTTTTCATCAAGCGTTGCCGCAGAGATAAGGGTTGTGTCATCCATATCCAGAAGTTTTAATTTTTTCAGAAATAGTATAAATGCGTGATATTGAAAGACGGCGTTACGGGTGGCGAAGTCGAAGTCTTTTTTATCCGAAGGTTTGACGTTCTCTGCGGATTTTCTTTGGAACCAATGGCATTTGATAAGCTCTGTAAAATGTTTGAACAGCAGTGATAAATCTATTTTCCTTCGTTCGAGAATGGCTTTGAAAAGCAGTAAAGCCTCGTTTCTTTTGCAGTCCCGAACCGGAATCAGGTTGTAAATGGTGTAGAAATTGAAGTTAAAGTATTGTTGGTCTTTCCCATAGGTCATTACTTTCTCCCATTGGGCTCCTTCCATTTCCAACATTTCGGCTTCGACCTTATCCAAAACGGTCATTACTTTCTCAAAATGGGTTTGGCTTACATCTTCGATACGATTAATGCTTTTGAAAAAATTGCCGTCCGATTCGAAACCCAGGAAATTGACCCAATAAATACTGCCATCCGCAATATCGTCGAAGTCGGACAGCAGCCCTTTTATGTCTTTTCTAACCATCGAAAAAAGCAACTCGGATTTTTTTTTCAAACGGCTTGTCAGGACGTCCAGATCAATGTTTTGATCTGCACGAAACCGGGGGACAATACAATGATCGACACCGGCTATGCTGACCTTGTAATGTTTCAAAAAGTGTGCGGAACCGCGTTCGAGGTATACCTGCGCTTCTCTGCTTGCCTGATAGTTTTTCGCGAAATCCTTTTCGTCAAACTCCGACGCATAGTTTTTCGTCGTCGTGACGAACATCTTGTTCAAACTATACCGGTTGTCGAAAACAGGTTCGCCTACATCGTCATGGAACTCGCCGGTTACATAGCATAATTTGGACACTTTTATGTTGTCCGCACTATCGGAGTCGGGCACCTCTCCTTTTAGTATGAACTTGCGTTGCAGGAACGCATCGTAGCCATCCAGATGCGCCACAGGAGTAGGTTTCAAAATGCCCAACTCGGTAGAAACGACAGATGCAAAAAGCATTGCTACCCGGTTTTTTTCATCCATTTTCAAGGCCTCCGATACTTTCTTCCAGTCAGGAAATTTTTCCTCAAATACATTCCGCATTTGAAAAATCCGGACAGTCGCCTTGTAAAGCATAGAATTTGTCAGTTCGGGAAAATCTTTATCGATTGCCTCGACTAACTCGGCCTGCTTCGGTGGGTTTCCATTTTTGTCTTCCTTGCCGAAAAAGGTTTTTTTCCAAGGCTCAAAAGATCTACGCGGATCGACGGTAGGATAGATACTTTTATTGTTGCCTCCTTGTATTTTGATGCAACGTAGGTTGTAAGGCGAAAATGACCAGGCTTTATCAATTTCGCTGAATTCCTTAGGTGCTTTATCCACTTGGAAAGCTCCTAAATCCAGATCAAAAATGATGTTCGCCACGTAAAATTTTACTTTTTCCTTCTCTTTCTCGTCTATTAACGGTGGAGAAATAATATCGTCAAATTCTTCACGATCGGCATTTTGTGATAATTGTTGCCCAAATTTGTATAAAGTGTCTAGCATTACATGTAAATTAGGAGTGATAATATGCCACAAATATAAATGCCCTCCTCTGCAATTTTATTTCCGATCAATAATATTATTTTTGCTCCATCTTTCACGCTCTCTATGCTACTCCCTGAATTCTGTCCCCCTTTTTACCGCAGAAAAAGTAGCACATGCCAAAAGATAAGAAGCCTGCCGACCGATACCGGCGCATCCACGAAATCTTCACCCGCCGCAGCGGAAAAAATGCCGTCATCAAACTCGAATGGCTGGCCGACGAACTGGGCATCAGTCTGCGCCGGCTGAGCGACGACATGAAACACATGCGCGAAAAAGGCGCACCATTCGAGTACGTGCCGGCACTTCGGGGCTGGCGGTATGAAGAAAACAGGAATTTCGCCATTGTAGACGATCAATTGTACAGCGAAGATGAAGTGGCGAACATCCAGATGGCGATCGATTTTCTGAATAGAATGGATCCTGGAAGCACATTGAACAAGTTGCCCGGGATATTCAAAAAAATCTACAAGGCTTCCCGCAACTGGAACACACCCAAGCAGCCGCGAAAACACATCTATTTTGATCCTTTGCCCAGATATGAAGGCAACAAACACCTCGCTTTTTTCCTGAATGCCATAGAAGAGGAGCGGCGGGTATCCTTTCAGTACCGTTCATTCCGGCCCGGCGATCCGGGTAAAACGGTGTTGTTCGACCCCTGGTTTTTGCGACATTACGACCGGCGCTGGTACGTAGGCGGTTTCAGCCACGACCCGGAGGAAGAATTCGTGCGCACCTTTCCGCTGGAGCGCATAGAAGGTGTCCCCAGCCATGCCGGGTGGTTTCACGACAAACCGGCCGAGTATGATGCCGCGACGTACTGGCAGCATATCTATGGCATCACTGTTCCGAAAGAAGGTAAAAAGGTAGAAGAAGTGGTGCTGGAGTTTACACTTTTGCAGGGAAGATATTTTACCACGACGCCTTTTTTCGAACCATATAATATTGTGGAAGAAAGCAGCGAGAAACTGGTTGTTAGCATGCATTTGATTCCCAACATCGACCTGATTCGCAAACTTGCATCCATGGGAAATGATGTAAAAGTTCTGGCGCCGAAATCTCTTGGTGAAGAAATGCGGGCGTTTTTTGAACAGGCATTGGGCCGGTATGGCAGCGTTTAGCAGCGGCCCAATGCCTCCGCAGTATCTCCAATGTAGCCATTATGCTGTTTACGAAGACGGCAAACATGTGGGCGACAAGCCTGTGGGAAAACAATAAACGTCAATCATCCTCCTCTTCTCCATGCCGGCCGCCTTCTCCGCCTTCACCTTCATCGCTACTCTTGTGGCAGGACACGCAGTTGGCTAAATTGGTGATGCCTTCCTCCCTGTGCTCCTGAAGAATATTGCCCGGAGTATGTTCATGGCAACCGTAACAGGTGTAGGCGTTGTAATTGTTGTTTAAATGGCAGGTGGCGCACTTCACATTGTGGTCGCCATCCAGCACAAAGTAGTCTGTGTGGTCGAACGTGGAGGGGCTCCATTTGTTGGTGCTGTGGCATTTCGAACAATTGTCTTTCACCGTGCGGTGAAAAGCATCCACAGGCGTTTCATGGCAGCCCACGCAGTTGTTTCTATCGGCAGGCTGTACCAAATTATGGTTGAAAGCGAGTTTCAGTTCCCATTCGGAAGTGTTGTGACATTTAGCGCAGGCATCGGTCAATTGCCGGTGCAGTTTATCCGCCGGTTTCTGATGGCAATTGATGCAATCATTTATGACTGTATTGGGGAGCATATCATGCTCAAAACCTTTCATGGCTGATGCAGGGTTCAGGCCGGCATGATCCGTATGGCAGGCGGTACAGGCAAACTTGTCCAGTTTTTTGTGAAACAAAACCTGCCTGCCTACAGTAACGGCGCCTGTCGAATCCTTGCCGATATCTGCCAGGGCGTGGCAAGCGATACACTTGTCGTTTTTGATTCCTCCAAACGCCTGGTGGCAAGAGAAGCACTGTTGCTCGATGTCGTGGTGTCCCTGCGACAGGTTGCCGGGACTGATCAGGGTATGCGGATACTGCACAATTAAAAAGGTAAAAACGGCAGCTCCTATAATTCCAATGATGATCAGGTTTTTCATTTGCTAAAAATGAATACGGTGATGATATGAAGGAGCGAAATCAGGCCAAATATGAGTGCGATCGGCAAGTGTATGTTTCGCCATTGCTTCATGGCATTTACCATAATGGAGTCGAAAAAAAGATGTTTGTCCACAGATTCTTTATCCATGCCCTTATCCGCCAAAGCCTGCCTGTTTTCCTGTAAACTGTCCATAGATCGTTTTAAAAGAAACTTCCCGACCAGGCCACTTGCCACGTTGATCAGCAGCATTGCTACCGCCAGCCACGGCAAAATAGCGTTGAAATGGATACCTGCATGTACGAGCAACAGGACCGAACCGACCCATGCCAGGTACTCATGCAGTTTCAGAAGTTTTTTGGGCGAGCCTGCTTTAAGTATTTTGCGCTTCCGTAAGGAATAAATAAAGGAAAGGAGCACCAGCAAGGTGCCGACATAACCCAAATAACGCCCCACCCACGCCAATTGGTAATGATGGAGCATGTAATCGATACCGATCGTAGTCAGTATCATCAGCACATACCACTGTATAAAAGGCAGTACGTATCTTAATAGAAGGGAGTGCTTCATGAACTACAGTATTTGCCGTTGCCCGGTTTTTGAATTGGGGTGTAAGGCTCGCTATTTACCCGCATAAGAATGCTGATAAACATCACCGGGCGCGATGATTGTTGAAAAAGAGGCAAACCTCACCGCACATCCATCGCCACCGACAACTGATTGAAATACTGCGCCGTCGTTTCCTTCAAATAAATACCCAGCCGCAGCGCCAGTTTATCGAGCGCATTGAGGTCGAAAAAGGAATAATCGAACTGGTGAATTTTGCCGCTGGTGAGTTCCGCGCGGTTCTGCTGGAGCAGGTGAAATTCGGCTGCAGAGAGGTTGTTGATACTGCCCGCGTCGATCCATTTTTTCAGCCGTCGTTCGGTGGCTTTCAGGGCATCTTCGAGTATGTCGAGGTCGCGGGTGGCTTCGCCGAGGATGCGGCGCTGCATCTGGATCTGGTCGACGGCGAATTCAATTTCCTTTTTTACCTGAAAGTCGTCTTTTTCAATGGAGTAGTACTGCTTGCTGATGTCGGCGTTGAAACGTTTCACGATGTCGAGGTGCAGCAGTGCCAGGTCTTTCATCTGGTCCATGATGTTGCGGAACTTGCCCTGCAACAGGTTGTAATGCGCTTTTTCGGAGGCCAGGCTGCTTTTGTCGTGGTCGTCGTTTACCACGAAAAAAAGTGACAGCAGCGGCCGTTCGGTATTGGCTTCCTCGCGGTGATCGACGGCGCGGGTTTTGCTCAGGAAAATAGAGAACTGCTCCCCCTGCGACTGAAATGCCTCGATTTTATGCAAGATACTGTCCAGCGGCTCTACCGTGTCTTCGGGAGCGGGCGGCTGCAATTCCGGCCGGGCAGCCGGCGGGTCGGCAGGCGTTTCCGGCTTCTTTTGATCGGAATCTTCGAACAGTTCTTCGTACGGGTTGGGCATGGCAGGGCAAAAATAATGTTTTCCCGGCTACAAATGTTGGGCTTCTCCGAAGCCGGTGGTAACGCTTGGGGATTTCTACCATCGCATAAACGTAGACGACCCCACCTTACTCCCGATCAAATCAACCCTGTTCACATGCCAAAAGCAGAGCGGTGTACTCTACGTCCTCTCACTTCTCACCCTCTCACCTTCTCACCTCTAAAAAAAAGCCCCGGCGACATCGCTGCACACCGGGGCTACCCAATCAAAATTTTGTGCGAGTAGCCGGAATCGAACCGACGCCTGCAGTTTGGAAGACTGTAACGCTGCCATTACGCCACACTCGCCATTCAATGCGGGAGCAGCCGGCGCTATACTTCGTTTTCAGAAGGTTTTTTTGGGGCTGCCCCGCATCTTCTCGTATCCTGAAAGGGAATCGAACCCTTTGAAAACCGGGCAGGATGGGGAGGCTTTTTCGCATTTTCCTGTACATATGAATGAGACAGGATATCCGGCTAAACCGACCCATGGGCCGGGAAGTTCCCTTTCCGGGAAATTTTCCTGAAAACTCATACCCTGTTTTGGTCAATTCGTCCTGCAGATTCGGCATTTCGGCGCTTTTCTTTTATGGTGCACCTGCGTTCCGGTTCACCTTTGCGGCATTGAAAACGAAAATGAAACGCCATGCACTCCTTTAAGAGTTCTTCCTACACACAATTGAGCGATGAAAAACTGATCACGCTGATCTCCATGAACCAGCAACAGGCTTTCACAGAACTGATGCGCCGCTACGAACGCCTGGTTCGCTCCGTTCTCACACGCTATCTCTCCGACCCCGAGGCCGTCAAGGAAGTGACGCAGGATACCTTTTTACGCGCTTACCGGGCCTTGCCCGATTTCCAGGGAAAAAGCAAATTCAGCACCTGGCTATATAAAATTGCCATTTCTTCGGCTATCAACCGCATGCGCATCAAACGTTACGATGCCTGGCAGCCGCTGGAAGCCGCCTCCGGTTTTTTTGCACAGGAACAGGCCGACTACGGGATGTCTTATGAAAAACAGGAAACGTACCGCCACCTCAAAAGCGCCATTCGCCGCCTCGACCGCCTGGATGCCGTAGCGCTCGAACTGTTTTACCTGCGCGAACAAAGCGTGGAGGAAATCGTGCAACTGACCGGCTGGACGACGAGTAATACCAAAAGCCGGCTGAGCCGGGCGCGGGTGCGGCTGCGGGATGTGATGGAAAGGGAAGGGGTGGTGGCGTGACCTAAAAAAGGTTTCCTCCATTTTTTCCCGGCACTGAATTACTTTCACCCCATGCAAACCACGTTCACCAACGCCCGCATTTACACCGGCGCAGAAGTGCTGGAAAACGCCCATGTGACGGTTGAAAACGGCCGCATCACCCACGTCGGCATGGGCGATGCGCCTGCCAACACCACCATTACAGATCTTCAGGGCCGCTCCATTGCCCCCGCGTTCATCGACCTGCAGGTATACGGCGGCAACGGCAAACTCTTCAACAACGAGCCCTCCGTCGAAACCATTCAGGCTACTTACGATACCGTGCGGGCCGGCGGCGCTACACATTTCCAGATTACTCTTTCCTGCTCTCCGCTGGAAACCATGTGGAAAGCCATCGATGCCTGCCGGGATTACTGGCAATCAGGCGGGAAAGGCTTGCTTGGACTGCACCTCGAAGGGCCGTATTTCAACCCGGAAAAAAGAGGCGCGCACCCGTTGCAGCATATCCGCACACCGAACCCCACGGAAATTGCCGAACTGCTTGAACGCGGCAAGGGCGTGGTGCGCTATATGACGATCGCGCCCGAGCGTTTCGATGACGCCTCGCTCGACCTGCTGCTTCAAAGCGATGTCCTGATTTCGGCGGGCCATTCCAATGCCACCTTCGACGAAGCCACACGCGCCTTCGAACGCGGCATCGGCAGAACCACCCACTTGTTCAATGCCATGAGCCAGATGCAAAGCCGCGCGCCGGGACTGGTGGGGGCTACGTACCTGCACAAACCCTGGACGAGCATCATTGCCGACGGTATCCACTGCGATTATAACTGCCTGGAAATCAGCAAGGAACTGCTGCGCGAAAAACTGTTCCTCATTTCGGATGCCGTGACGGAAAGTACCTCGGGCGACTATCGTTTTCACTTTGCCGGCGACCGCTATACCGACGAGTCGGGCGTGCTGGCCGGTTCGTCACTTTCTATGTGGCAGGCAGTCAGAAATGCCGTTCAATATGCCCATATTTCCCTGGAAGAAGCCTTGCGCATGGCCGGCACCTACCCGGCACAAGTGGTGGGAGAAAGCCACCGGCTGGGGCGCATCGCACCGGGATATGAAGCGGGTATGGTGGTGTTTGATGTGGAAGATGAGGGTTTTTGTAGAGTTATTGGTTATTAGTTATTGGTTATTAGGGTGGATACGCTTGGTCTGCCTGCATAATTTAACCTCTGTTTTCGAAATCTTCCGCATAGAATCATTGAGCAGACCAGGTATATCCACCCTAATAACCAATAACCAATAACCAATAACTAATAACCAATGTACACCCTCCTCCTCCAAAACGTCGCCCGTCACATCCACCTCGACCCCGCAGAGGAAAAGTGTTTTACCGGCATGCTGGAACCGGCGACGTATAAAAACCGGCAAATGATATTGCAGGAAGGGGATATTTGCCGTCACACGATTTTTGTGCGCGAAGGATGCCTGCGCGGATTTACGACCGACAAAAACGGATACGAACACGTGCTGCATTTTGCGCCGCCGGGCTGGTGGATGGCCGATCTGTACAGCCTGATCAGCCAGCGGCCGGGAACTTTATTTATGCAGGCGCTGGAAAAAACGGAAGTGCTCCTGCTGCCCAAAACCAGTCAGGAACAATTGTACCGCGACGTGCCGAAATTCGAACGCTTTTTCCGCATTCTGGCCGAAAACTCCCTGGTGAACAACCAACAGCGCCTGCTCGACAACATGAGTTTGTCGGCAGAAGAACGCTATGACCTGTTTTGCAAAAAATATCCGACGCTTATTCATTGCCTGCCGCAAAAACAAATTGCCTCTTACATTGGTGTGACGCCGGAGTTTTTCTCCAAAATGCGGGCAAGGGTTTTGAAACGCAAGGGTTAAAAACCATCAAATCAACTCCTGCACATGCGCCTCGATGCTCCGCGCCATGCGGCTGAGCGGCAGATCGTTTTCATCAGCGCCGAAAGGCTCTTCGATTTCCTCGGCGATGACTTCCAGACTGGCGAGCACGTAAAAAATAAATCCGACGATCGGGATGATCCAGTAGCCGAGGCTGAAAACCAGTCCGAAAGGCAGCGTCGCCACGTAGGTCATGATGAATTTTTTGATAAACACGCTGTAGGAATAAGGGATCGGCGTGTTTTTGATCCGTTCGCAGCCGCCGCAGATGTCGGTAAACGACTGTAATTCAGTATTGATCGCCATAAATTGATACCCGTCGAGCAATTGCTCGTTGCGCATGTCCTGCACGTGCCGGAACATAAAAGCGGCGATCTGGTTGGGCACGTGTTTTTCCATATCCAGTTTCTGAACGATGTGTTCCGGCAGGTTGTCGAACAGTTCGATGCGGGTGTCCTCGCTGCGCAGGTGGCTTTTCAGGGCATTGGCGTACAAGGGAATGATCTTGCGAAAAAACGTGCGGTGCCGGCTGTCTTCTGGCAGGATAGCCGCCATTTTCATAGCCAGGTTGCGGCTGGTGTTCACCAATTGGCCCCAGAGTTTGCGGCCTTCCCACCAGCGCTCGTAGGCGGTATTGGTGCGGAATACCAGCAAAAATGAGATCACGAAACCCAGCAGGGTGTGCATGATGGAAACATTGCGCAAGTGGCTGTCGGGTCCGATCCGCCAATACTCTATTTCCAGCCAGGCTACGAAGGCCGCATAACAGCACATCACAATAATCCATGGAAACAGGCGCCGCAACGTGTCGGAGCGGTGAAAATGAAAAGGCGGTGCGAGCCAGGTTTTCGGATCGTGGGCAATCATGGCGGGTGTGCGGTGTTTGGTGTGTGGTGTTTGGGGCGCCCGGCAAAATTAGGGTGAGATTTTTCAATTACAGCATATTCGAAAATCCAATCGCAAATCGTACATCATGTAATCGGCAACTGCAAATCGAAACGCCGCGCTTGCCCCAAGCCCCAACTTCTCCTATTTTTGCCTGATGCAGCCATCCTCTTCCATTGATTTCGCCCATTTGCAAACCACTACACGTCAATTCTTCCCACTTCCGGAAGAAGACTGGGATGAATTCGCCGATATCTGGCAGCCGTTCGAGGCCAAACGAAAAGTGATACTCACCTCGGAAGGTGAAGTGGAAAAATACATTTATTTCGTGCTGGATGGCGTACAACGCGCCTATGCCGTGGGCGACGACGGGCGGGAGGCCACGCTGGTTTTTACCTATCCGTTTTCGTTTTCGGGTGTGGCGGATTCCCTGCTGCTGCAACAACCCTCGCGCTATTATTTCGAAACGCTCACGCCCAGCCGTTTTTTGCGCAGCACCTTTCGCCAACTCGATGCCCTCATGCTGCGCCGGCACCCGATCGAACGTATGATCCGTCTGGCAGTGAGCCATACCCTGGCCGGCGTGCTGGTGCGCCAGATCGAGTTGCAGTCGCTAAGTGCCGAACAGCGGTTCCGCAAACTGTTCGCACGCAGTCCGCACATCCTCCAACTGGTGCCGCACAAATACCTGGCGAATTACCTGGGTATGGACCCGACGAATTTCAGCAAGTTGCTGGGATCGGTGCGACTTTGAGTGGCTGATTTCTTTTGATTACGCCCTTTTGTTTGATTCGGATAGCCGCCGTAGCAGGATGGGAAAACGGATGAAACGGATTTTTACGGATTAAAACGGATTTTTGGTGGCCTGACGGCCATTACTTATAATTGTTTAACCACGAAGTCACGGAGGGCACAACGCGTTGTGTCCTCCGTGACTTCGTGGTTAATAATGACAGGTCACATGTGGTAATTTAAAATCAGTAATAGTGAGCCGTCAGGCCACTAAAAAATCCGGTTTAATCCGCCCCAATCCGTTTCATCCGTTTTCCCATCCTCCTACGAGCGGCGTAGCCGAACAGATCAAAATGCACCGGTAAAAGGAAATTCTTGGTTTTTACCAACATTCGGCCAAAACCCAGCCCCGACCTTTGTGTCGATAAAAAATCAATCTTATGGAATCACAACTTCTTCTGGAACAACTACAAGAACGCACCGAAGCCGTCCTGCAAAAAGCCGTTTCCGAATGGCAAATGCTGTCGCCGGAACAATTATCGCATCAACCTGCGCCGGGCGCCTGGAGCGCCGCACAATGCCTGGAACACCTGAACATTTACGGCCGTTATTACCTGCCGGAAATTGAAAAAGCCATTCGTTTGGGAAAAATGAATGAGCAAGAGCCCGAAAAATTCTTCCGGTCCGGCTGGCTGGGTGCGTATTTTACCCGGCTCATGCAGCCCCAGCGGGATGGTTCCCTGAAAAGCAAAATGAAAGCGCCGAAAAACGCGGTACCCGCCGCACAACCCGACGGCCGCGCCATGCTGGCCGAATTCATCGATCAGCAGGAAACCATGCTTCGGTTGCTGGATGAGGCGTCGGAAGTCAACCTGAATACCTTGCGGGTACCCACTTCCCTGTCGCCGTGGATAAAACTGAAACTCGGCGACACCTTCGGGTTTGTGGTGGCACACATTGAGCGGCATGTGCTGCAGGCGGAACGAACAATGGAATTAGAAGTGAGAAGTGAGAGGTGAGAAGTGAGAGCCGACTTCGAGTACGCCGCTTCGCTCCCATTTACCCTGATTCAGGAAGCGCTCCTAAATATTCATCATGACCTTGGGCGAAGCGGTGTACTCTACGCATCTCACTTCTCACCTCTCACTTCTCACTTCTACATGTCAGAGGTTGTACTTCTCCAGCCGCCTGTACAACGACGCCCTGGTAAGCCCCAGTTCGGCAGCCGCTTCGGTGATATTACCGTGGTATTTCTGCAACGCCTTCATAATCAATTGTTTTTCCATGTCGTCGAGATTCATAGTCGGCAGGTCTACCTCGCGGTCACCGGAGGAATTTTGCCGGAAAAAGAAATCTTCGGGTTGCAGTTTTTCGCCTTTGGCCATGATAACGGCGCGTTCGACGGCGTGTTGGAGTTCGCGTACATTGCCGGGCCAGGGGTAGCGGTGCATTTCCTTCAGCAGGGCGGCGCTGAGCCCCGATACCGGGCGGTTGTATTTTTTGGAAAATTCTTTCAGGAAATGAGCGGCCAGCGGTTCGATGTCGTCGATGCGTTCGCGCAGGGCAGGGATCTGAATTTCAATGGTATTGATGCGGTACAGCAAATCCTGGCGGAAGGTGCGGTTTCTGACGGCTTCGAACAGGTTCTGGTTGGTGGCCGCGATGACGCGCACATTCACCGGCCGCACGCGGTTGGATCCCACGCGGGTGACCGTCCGGTTTTGCAGCACGGTGAGTAGTTTGGCTTGCAAGCCCAGGGTCAGGTTGCTGATCTCGTCGAGGAAAATGGTGCCGCCGTCGGCCGCTTCGAAACGCCCGGGCCGGTCGTCGCGCGCATCGGTAAAAGCGCCTTTCACGTGGCCGAAGAGTTCGCTTTCGAAGAGCGTTTCGGTAATAGCGCCCATATCGACCTTCACAAAATTGTCCTGGGCCCGGCGGCTTTTGGCGTGAATAGCCTGCGCGATCAGGTCCTTGCCGGTGCCGTTTTCGCCGAGCACGAGTACGTTGGCGTCCGTTTCGGCAACACGTTGGAGCGTTTCGAACACTTCTTCCATGGCGCGGCTCTGGAAAATCAGTGCCGGCATGTCGTAGGCATCCGCCAGGTTTTTACCCAGTTGTTTGGATTTCAACTGACTGGCTTCTTCCTGGCTGCTTTTCAGGCGCAGGGCCGAGTGCAGGGTAGCGAGGAGTTTATCGTTGTCCCAGGGTTTCAGCACGAAATCGGTGGCGCCGTTTTTAATGGCCCGCACGGCAAGTTCCACATCGCCGTAAGCGGTAATGAGCACCACGACGGCCGTGGGGTCGAGTTCGAGGATACGGGCCAGCCAGTCGAATCCTTCCTGGCCGGTATTTTTGGCGCTGCGCCCGTAATTCATGTCGAGCATGATGACGGCGTACCGTTTTTCTTTCAGTAGAATGGGTATATCCTCCGGATCACGTGCGGTATCCACTTCCGCGAAATGCCGCTTCAGAAACAGTTTGCCGGCGCTGAGTACACCGGGATTGTCATCCACTATGAGGATATTAGATTCGTTCATATTCATAAGGCCAGCGAGCAGTGAACGGTGGTGGTGAATGGTGAGTAGTGAGTTGTGAGTTGTGAGTGGTGAGTAGTGAATTGTCAGTTGTGAAAGAATCACATTCAACCTACAATTCACAATTCACTACTCACCACTCACAATTCACAACTCACTACTTCCCCCGTTCCTTCAACGCAGTGCTACAAAGACAGTGCCTGCCGCTAATGGTCTGCAAATCAAGTGAATTTTTTTGAAAGGGTGTTCATTTTCGGACACTTGCGTACGATATTGCACTGCACTAAATAGTTTCTAGCAGAATTGCCATGAATTCAGTTGTCGAAATTACAGAAACTGCCGGGAATGAAATGTTTTCGAGTACTTTAAAATGTTTGTCCTCGGTGCAAATGAAATGAGCATTTGCTGCAATGGCGCAATCTACAAACTTGTTGTCGTCTGGATCTGCTGTGATAAGATTCCAGAAGTAATACTTGTTTATCCGTTCCAGGTTGGGTAAAATATCCAGCAAATCCAGGGCAAGAACTGCTACCTCACGATTGGCCCTTAATTGAAATACTTCTTCGTATTCATGGAGAATATCGGTTGTTACGCATAACGTAAAATCACCTTTCAACAAGGATTTAAAAATGACGTGTGTATTTGATTTTTCCGGCAATGCGGCCAACAGCACGTTGGTGTCCAGCACTACTTTCATTGTCCTTGTTTTTGTCGGGAAGCGGAATGATAAGGTGTTCTGTCATGCTCTTTACTCCACTGTTCGATCTGGGAATCGGAGGGGTTTAAACGCTGCAATGCGGATTGAAGCCGTCGTGCCCGAAATTCAACGAGCAATTGCCGGAGTTCCAAAAGATCTTCTTCCGAAAGGTCGGCAGCGAACATTTGTAATATCTCCAGTTGAATATTGCTCAGGGGCTGTTTATTTGATGGCGCCATTTTTTTCATTTACTGCAAAAATAACCTGAAAATTCAATTTTGATGCATTGGGTTTGGCAAATAAAAGAATAGAAGGCAGGCGCTTTTTCTAAAACGGGTGTTCATTTTCGGACACTTGCGTACGCCACCGAACGACTTTCCACCATCCCAAAATCCTCTAAAATTCTGATATTCAATTTTTTAAGAAACTGGCACGGGGTTGTTATCTTTCCAACTTATTCATTACACACAACTCACAACGCACTCGTGGACAGACCCATTAAGAAAAAAAGATTTACGCCCCAACGGATTGCGCTCGGGCTCGGCATACTCGGCTTTGTGGCTTTCGTGCTTTACCTCCTGCGCAACAGCGGCCAGAGCAGCCTGAACGTAGACCGGGAGAAGATTACAGTGTCCAAAGTATCGCGCGGCGTTTTCGACGAGTTCATCGTAGTAACGGGCGTTGTTCAGCCGCTCAAAACCTACCAACTCGATGCTATCGAGGGCGGTTACGTCGCGCAGAAACTCCTCGACGGCGGCGCTACGGTGAAAAAGGGAGACCTTATCCTGAAACTCGAAAACCAGCGCCTGATGCTCGATTTTGTGAACCGGGAAACGGAAATGTACGACCTCATCAACAACCTGGAAAATACGCGTCTCCGCCTGCGGCAGGATAAATTTACCCTGAAAAAAACGCTTTCCGAACTGGACAACCAGATCCTTCAGGCTAAAGACGACTTTGAGCGGAATGCCAAACTGTTTGCCGATAAAGTGATCAGCGAACAGGAGTACAAGCGCACCCGGATTACCTACGATCGCTTGTCGCAACAGCGCGACATCGAAATAGAAAACCAGAAGTTTCAGGAAGAGAACAGCGTCACGCAGATCAAACAACTGGAAGGTACGCTCGACCGCACGCGCCTCAACCTGCATATGATGAAACAGAACCTCGAAAACCTGTCCGTCAAAGCGCCCGTATCCGGCCTGCTCTCGCGGGTCGACGTCGAAATCGGCGCCAGCATTACCGCCGGCCAGAACATCGGCCAGATCGACGATCTGAACGGATTTAAAATGCGCGTGGAAGTGGATGAACACTACCTTTCGCGCATCTTTCCGGGCCTGGAAGGGTCTTTTGAATTCAATGGAGAAAATGTAGGCCTGGTGGTATCGAAAGTGTACCCCGAAGTCAACAACGGCCGCTTTCAGGTGGATATGACGTTTAAAAAAGATCCCGGCGGTGTGCGTCGCGGCCAGTCGGTACCCGTGCGCCTGCAACTGGGCAAACCGGCCGAAGCAACCCTGCTCGCCACGGGCGGTTTCTTCAGCGACACTGGCGGCAACTGGGTGTACGTAGTCGATAAATCGGGCTCCCGGGCCGAAAAACGCGACATTTCCCTGGGCCGAAAAAACCCACAGTTTTTCGAAGTACTGAGCGGACTGGAAGCCGGAGACGAAGTGATTACCAGTTCGTACGAGAATTTTGGGGACAAGGAGATATTGAATTTGCAACACTGATTTTAGGTTTATGGGTTTATAGGTTTATAGTTTATGGCATCTGTGGTCATGCTGATTCCCATAAACCCATAAACCAATAAACTCATAAACCCATAAACTCATAAACTCATAAACCCATAAACTCATAAACTCATAAACCCACAAACTCCCTCATCAACAAAAAGAAAAACATCACCTATCATGATAAAGACAACCAACCTTCACAAATTATTCACCACCGATGAAGTGGAAACCACGGCCCTGAATGGCGTGAGCATCGACATACAACCCGGCGAATTTGTTGCCATGATGGGGCCTTCCGGTTGTGGTAAATCTACCCTGCTCAACATTCTCGGTCTGCTCGACAACCCTTCCGAAGGCGAATACCATTTCTTCGGTACGGAGGTGGCCAAAATGAGCGAACGCAGCCGTGCCAACCTGCGCAAAGGCAATATCGGATTCGTGTTCCAGTCTTTCAACCTGATCGATGAACTCACGGTGTATGAAAACGTGGAACTTCCGCTCCTGTACCTGAAAACGCCGGCGGCGGAACGCAAAAAACTCGTGGAAGCGCAACTCGAACGTATGAACATCATGCATCGCCGCAACCACTTTCCGCAACAACTCTCGGGCGGTCAGCAGCAGCGTGTAGCCATTGCGCGCGCCGTAGTGGCCAACCCGAAAGTAATCCTGGCCGACGAGCCGACGGGTAACCTCGACTCCACCAACGGCCTCGAGGTCATGAATCTGCTCACCCAACTCAACCAGGGCGGCACCACCATTGTGATGGTAACGCACTCGCCGCATGACGCGGGTTTTGCACACCGCATTATCAACCTCTTTGATGGAAAGGTGGTGACGGAGAATTTCCATGTTTGATTTAAGATTTTAGATTACATGACGTAAGATTTTAGATGGAGGGCATCACGAAAAATCTAAAATCTTACGTCATGTAATCTTACATCTTACATCAGAAGGATTTCAAAAACAGCTGCCTCATTTGCGGAGCACGCCTGTTTAACGCTCTGTTATTCAGCCGTTTTTATCCAAACTGCTCCTGTAGATCGGAGCGGCTGTTTTTGGAAAAATGAAGCTATGAAAACGATTAACCACAAGGTTCACAAAGGTGCCCACGATGTCCATAAAGGGCGGACCCGGGTGCTTGTGAACTTTGTGGAAACCTTTGTGAACCTTGTGGTTAAACAAATAACAAACGATGCTTGAACTCAAAAATATCGAAAAATACTACCAGAACGGCGCCACCAAATCGTACGTGCTGCGCTACGTCAACGCCCATATTGCGGAAGGCGAATTCGTGAGCATCATGGGGCCCAGCGGCTCCGGGAAAAGTACGCTGCTGCATATCCTCGGCATGCTCGACGAGCCCACGGAAGGCGAATACTGGTTTTTGGGCGAAGCCGTGCACAAATTCAACGAGCGCCGCCGCACCGAACTGTATCAGCAATACATCGGCTTCGTGTTTCAGGCCTACCACCTCATCGACGACCTCACGGTGTACGAAAACCTCGAAACCCCGCTGCTGTACAAAAAAGTACCCTCCGGCGAACGTAAAAGCCGCATCGCCGACCTGCTCGATCGCTTCAATATGGTGGCGAAAAAGGATCTGTTCCCGGCTCAATTGTCCGGCGGACAGCAGCAACTGGTCGGCATCGCCCGCGCCCTGATCGGCAACCCGAAACTGATTCTGGCCGACGAGCCTACGGGCAACCTGCAAAGCCAGCAGGCCAAGGAAATCATGGACGTTTTTAAAAAACTCAACGAGGAAGACGGCGTCACCATCGTACAGGTGACCCACTCCGACATAAATGCCCAATACGGCAAACGTATCCTGCACCTGATGGACGGCCGGGTGGAAAACGAGGAAATTGTAAAAAAACAAAGTTCTTAGTAGTTATCAGTTATCGGTTATCAGTTATCCGGCTTGATAATCAAGTATTTGTACGGAAAATATCTCAAACTGATTTGAATCTGTACGTAGAGTCTTCTCCTGATTATGCTAAATAATTATCTCCTGATCGCCTTCCGCAACCTGCGCAAAAACAGCACGTATTCGCTGCTGAATATTTTGGGCCTCGGTCTGAGTACGGCCTGCTGCATCGTCATCTTCCTGATGGTACACTATCATCTGAGTTTCGATACGTACCACAAAAAGGCCGACCGGACGATACGCATGGTCACCGATATTCACCTGGAAGGAGTGACGCCGTTTCGGGGCGCACCCAATCCGATGTCGAAAGTGCTGCGTTCGGAATTTTCCTATATAGAAAAGGCCGCCATGCAGGCCACCCGGGATGAGGTATTGATCAGTGTACCCAACACTTCGGGTATTCCGGACAAATACAAGGAAGATCTATTCGCATTCGTGGAGCCCGAATTATTCGATATTCTTGATTTTCAGGTGCTGCAAGGCGATCTGTCGGCCCTTCGTGAACCCAATACCGCCGTACTGACCGAAAAAATGGCGCGCAAATATTACGGCACGGCCGATGCCATCGGCAAAACCTTCCGCTACGAGAACAAGGTGGATTTCAGGGTGGTGGGTATTCTGCGCGACCTGCCGAATAATACGGATTACAGCAACGGCATCCTGGCATCGTGGTCGACGCGCAAATCCATGCCCGAATACGCGCCTTACGAAGACAATTGGGGCGGCATCAACGGCGGCACCTATTGCCTGGCAACGTTACAACCGGGCCACACGATGGCCGAACTGGAGGCTGCCATGCCCGAATTCCGCAAAAAATACCGCCACCCCGATAGTGAAATACTGTTTCAATACAAGCCCGTGCCGCTCACCAGTATTCACCTCGACAGCGATTACGGCACCGGCAACATGCAAAAAAGTTACCTGTGGGCACTGACGCTGATCGGCATTTTTTTGCTCATCACCGCCTGCGTCAACTTCATCAACATGGCCACTGCGCAGGCGCTCAAACGTGCCCGCGAGGTAGGTGTGCGCAAATCGCTGGGTAGCACGCGCGGGCAGTTATTCTGGCAGTTTATGTTTGAAACGAGCCTCATCGTACTCGCAGGCGTGATCATCGGCATTGTGATGGCGAAATTATCCCTGCCATCGCTGAATGCCTGGACCGAAGAAAATATTGAATTTAGCGGGCCGGGCTTGCTGCTGCTGGCGGGCTTTATGGCGGCCATGAGTGTGGCGATCATTTTTCTGGCAGGTGCTTACCCCGGTTTGGTGCAGGCGCGTTTTCAGCCGGTCGATGCCTTGCGCGGACATTCAGATCAAGCCAAAGCAGGCGGTTTTTCCCTGCGTCGTATACTGGTAACTACACAATTTACCATTTCACAAATACTGATCATTGGAGCGGCGGTGGTGACTGCTCAGATACAATTTGCCCGTGATGCCGACTGGGGTTTCCGCCCCGGGGTCGTACTGACCGTTCCCGTACCGGAACAAAGCCACATGAAAACACTGCGCGAACAAGTCGCATCCATTTCGGGCGTTAAAAATGTATCGCTCTGTTACCAGCCGCCCGCCTCCAGTTCCAATAACCAGACGGGCGTTCGCTTTGAAAACCGCACCGAGGGCGAGCCCTGGATGGTGAACAACAAACCTGCTGACGACCATTACCTGGAAACGTTCGGGTTGAAACTGGTAGCAGGAAGAAACCTAATGCCGAGCGATACCGTGCGCGAATTCCTTGTCAATGAAACGTTTGTAAAAAAACTCAATTTCGCTTCTCCGCAAGAGGTGGTGGGTAAAAAGGTGGACATCGACGGCGATAAGGGCACTATCACGGGCGTGGTAGCCGATTTCCACAATTGGGAGTTGTCCCAGGATATTTCTGCGATCTCTATTTCTACCGAATCAAAGGCCTATTCCACCTGCGCCATCGAATTGCAGCCGGGCAACCCCGAGCCGGTACTGGCGCAGATCAAAAAAGTGTGGGAAAACAACTTCCCGGAATACTACTACGAATCGACTTTTATGGATGACCAGATGGCCGAGTTTCTGGAATCGGAAAGCATTATCATGCATTTGGTGCGCATTTTCGCGGGCATCGCCATTTTTATCGGCTGTCTGGGATTGTACGGGCTGGCGTCGTTTATGGTGATGCGCAAAACCAAGGAGATCGGCATCCGCAAAACACTCGGCGCTACGGTGCCCGGCATTTTGTGGCTGTTCGGTCGGGAATATATTCGCCTGATTGTCATTGCGTTCGTCATCGCTACGCCGCTTGCCTGGTGGGCTATGAATGCCTGGTTACAGAATTACGTGTACCGCACACCGTTCGGCCCGGGCATTTTCGCGCTGGCGCTGGCCGCTACGTTTGTGGTGGCGCTGCTGACGGTGGGGTTCCAGAGTTTGCAGGCGGCTGTAGCGAATCCGGTGAAAAGTTTAAAAAGCGAATAAGGAAAATATGCTCTCTCAATACTTCACCCTTGCCGTCCGCAACCTGCGCCGCAACGCCCGCTACCTGACCATCAACGTGCTGGGCCTCGGCATTGCCCTGGGATTTTGTATCCTGGCGTTTCTCAATTACCGCTTCGCGCATTCGTACGACGAGTGGCACCATGAGGCAGACCGTGTGTGGCGGGTGGAAATGATCAAAACCTCGAACAACGAAACCTATGGTATCGCACCCACTCCACTAGGCCCGAAACTGGCGGCGGAGTCGCCCGCCGTGGAAAGCGTTTGCCGGTATGACGACATGAATACCGTGGTCAAATTCGGCGACCGGACTTTTAATGAAGGGCTGGCTTTCGGTGACGACAACTTGTTCCAGTTCTTTGATTTTGAATCTGTTACAGGCAAACTGGACCTGTCGGACCGCAGCAAGGTGTATATAGACGAAGCCGTTGCGGAGAAATATTTCGGCACGGAAAACCCCATCGGGCAGACCATGCTTTTTTATGCCGATACCGACCGGAAACTGCCGCTCACAGTAGGAGGTGTGTTTAAAAACCTGCCGCTGAATTCCAGTATGCGGTTTCAGTTTATTACAAACCTTGAAAACCGGATGCATGGTGGGCAGCAGGTCGATTTAAACAGGTGGCAGGAGCCGGTCATCGCGCTGTTCGTACGCACAAAACCCGGCAAAACCGCGGCCGATTTAAACGCCGCCCTGAAAGCCTACGTAGCGCCCCACAACGCCGCCCGGCCCGACTGGACCATCCATTCTTTCCTGATACAACCCTTGCGCGAACTGGCACTGAACAGCCGTTTTATCCGGGGCAACTGGCTCTGGCCGGGTATGCCGCCTGCCGCTATCTGGGGCAACCTGACCCTGGCTATCCTGCTGCTGCTGACCGCTGCGCTCAATTTCGCCAACATGACCATCAGCGTCTGCAACCGCCGCCTGCGCGAAATCGGTGTGCGAAAGGTAATGGGCGGTACGCGTCTGCAACTGATGCGCCAGATGCTTTCTGAAGCCCTGATCGTGGTGGGCTTATCGACACTTTTAGGGATGCTGCTGGCTTATCCGATTGTCGACTGGTTCAACGAGACCTGGAAATTTACCAGCCTGACGGTCGATTATACCAATCCTGCGCTGGGCGTTTTTTTGTTGGCTGCCGTGTTGGGCACCACTTTGCTGGCGGGCAGTTACCCGGCGTTTTACATTTCTTCCTTCCGGCCTTCCAGTATTTTCCGGGGCGGGGTTTTGTTCAACAGTAAAAACGTTTTTTCGCGGGTCATGATGGGCCTTCAGGTGGCTATTTCACTGGTATCCGTCATCGTGGGCGTGAGTTTTGCGCGTAATGCGGAGTTCAACCGCACGGCCGATATCGGGTTCGACTACCAGCCCATTTTGCAGGCGTGGTTGCCGGAAACGGGTGATTATCAGCGTTTTGAAAATGAAATTAAAGACATTCCAGGTATAACGGCCACAGCGCCCTCTCAGCATTTGCCCGGCTTCGGTTACAATATTGCTTATTTTCAATATCAGGGGGAGCAGAAAGAATCTATCGTGTACGAAGTAGGAAACAACTTTGCACCGGTCATGAAAATCCGGCTTTCCGAGGGCGAATGGCCTGCTCCCGCAGGTGATACGACCGCTTCCCGGGAAGTGGTGGTAAACCAGACGTTTGTACGGGAAGTTGGGGATGGGAAATCCGTGATCGGGGAGCAGATCCGCATCAAAGGCCGGGATTGCCGCATTTCCGGCGTAGTGTCCGATTTCCTGACACAAACACCTTTTTCACCCATACAGCCTGCCGTGCTACGGCCTATCCCGACGGACAGTTGTCAGCGCTGTGTGATCCGGACGGCGGGTGTGGACGAGCAGCCGCGTATCATGGCTGCTATCGAACAGAAATGGAAACAAATGTACCCGTACATGCCATTCAACGTCGGGTATCAGAATGAAATGATGCAGGAGGCCATCGAGGCTTCCGACAATATCGCCAAAAGTATGGTCGGTTTTGCGGGTGTTGCCATCCTGCTGTGCATTACCGGGCTGTTTTCTCTCGTTTCGCTGAACGTGATGCGGCGTTTGCGGGAAGTGGCCATCCGGCGCGTAATGGGGGCTTCAGGCACACACATCTCCTGGATTCTCAACAAAAGTTACATCTGGATTTTTGCCGCGGCACTGATCGTCGGCTGCGTAGGCGGCCGTTTCCTGGCCCTGCTGATGATGGACAGCATTTTCAAATTCAACATCGGCGTGCAATCGGGCGCTATGGTATACAGTGCCCTGGGCATTCTTGCTATTGCCGCACTGACGATTGGGGTGAAAATCTGGCAAACGTTGCGGATCAATCCGGCGGACGTGTTGAGGGGAGAATGATGAATGATGAATGATGAACGATGAATTTTGGCTACTCGATTGAATCAGGATTTTTGTGATAAAAATTTGAAATTCAATCTGTTATAGCACGAAAAAACAGAGTGATATGTTGAAAATTCATCATTCATCATTCATCATTCATCATTCATCATTCATCATTCATCATTCATCATTCATCATTCATCATTCATCATTCATCATTCATCATTCATCATTCATCATTCATCATTCATCATTCATCATTAAAATCACTCCTTATTCTTCACTTCCGCGCCGCCGTCCACTTTCACAACGCTGGAGCCCGTGGAAACAACGAGCGCATTGTTTTTGATGAACACCCGGGCGCGGGCATTGTCG
>JAKQJD010000583.1 GCA_029561355.1 Bacteroidota bacterium
AATCTGGCCAATGCATTGCAAGGGCTTATGAAGTTGGACCTGTCCATCGAATCCAATCTCAAATCGATTGCACTTCTCGATCCTTCCGACACTGCGCATTGGGCAACCCTGATCGACGCGGAATATGGCCTGGCCAAACGAAACATCGAATTGGGCCGGTATGAGGATGCCCGGCAACACCTACATAAAATGATGGAACTGGCGCAGAAAAATGGCGATCCGCAGGATATCGCTGAAGTGTATGAAACCTTGGGGGTAGTCGAGTTGAGAAGCGACCACCTCAATGAATCCCTCAATTACCTGAACGAATGCATTAAAATATGTATACGGGATAGTATTGACGCCCCGGATCTCATGAGTAACATCTATTTAAATCTGGGAGAAATTTACGCCTCCATGTCAAAATTCGAGATGTCCATAGATGCTTATACTAAAGTCAGGAACTATTTGCATGAGGGAGAATACAACGAGATCGATGAGGAAATGCTGCAAAAAAGGCTGATCCTTACGGAGGAAATGCAGAAAAATTATTACATCCGGAATACCCTGTTTATTGTCCTTATTTCCGCACTGGCATTTGTTGTATTTCTCTTATACCGGCTGGTAAGAGCCCGGGCCGAAAAAATGGTGGAAAAAGAAGAGCGCCTGCGGATTCAGGAAGAAGCCCTTGTTACCAAAAAGGAACTGCTCGATACCAAGGAAAAACTTCAACTTACACGCCACAGTATCATTCAGGATAGCCTGGAATCGCTATTGCCATATATTGAAACGGCCCTTCGATTACCTGCCTCGGAAACGTTTCAGGAAAATTTCCTGCGTTTTCGCCGGATGGTTCAAAGGCTCCTCAGAAAACTGGATGAGCCCCTTGAAACAATAGGACGGCCCCTCAAATTACTTGCTTTTGCCAAAGAAATGCACCAATGTGCGGAAGATTCGGCCTACATGAAAGTCAACCACGAATCCACTCTAGACGATGCAGGTTCTTACCCGCTTTCCCCTGTCGTAGCATATCAACTTGAAATCATTATCAATCTGGCTTTTACCAATATCCGCAAACATGCCGCCTGCAAGAAGTCTACTCTTGCCTTCGACGTAGTCGGCAACGCATTGCTCCTCGAAATATCCGATGACGGCGTAGGGTTTGATCCCGATATGGAAACTGACAGACAAGGAGTAAAAGATATCCGGTTACGGGTAGATAAACTGCACGGCACCTGCCTGTTCGACTCAGCCCCCGGGCAAGGCTGCCGCATCCAAATAAAAATCCCTTCATTCATGCCGCCCGAATCATAAACAGAAAATTGTATCCGCGGATACAATTTTCGAACACGTTTTTTGGCTGGCCGGCAACCCAATCCCTTATCACCTGATAATCAAATATTATGATCAAGATTTTTGCAGTAGACGACAGCGACCAGTTTCTCGACTCCCTGGCGAGTTTTTTCGCGCCCTTCCCGAAACAATACAGTGTTGTAGGCTTGTTCAGCGCTTTACAGGATGAAGATGGTATCCAGGATATGCTCGATACCTTCATGATGGCCAAACCCGATATAGTACTGATGGATTTTTCGTTCGATCTGATACAACGTCCGGTTGATTTTGGTATCGTACTCATCAAGCGCATCCTTGAAAAACGCCCTGCACAAAAAATCATCATGCTGGTAGGTGATCAGTTCGACGAAGATGATCAGCTGATGACCAAACTGAAACGATCCTTTCAGGCTGGAGCAGTGGCTTACCTGCGAAAAGATGAACCCCATACCTGGATGGAAAGTATTCGGGAAACGGTTTTGGAACACTCCCCAAAACATTTAATACCCGATACGATTATCCCTATTTTCGTGGAAAGCCTCAAAAAAGGCCGCGACCTGCACCTGACCATGCGTGAAACGGAAGCCATTTATTACCTCTCCGCCGATAAAAAGGTAAAAGAAGTAGCAGATCTGATGGAAATCGGTTTCGACGGCGCCACCTTCCACCTGGAAAATGCCAAAGTCAAATTGGGCGTAAAAACCTTGCAGGGGCTGATCGCGCAGGCATTCCGATTCGGAATCGTGTCATAAAATATCACCCCATCACGGAAGCCTCTTAAATCCCGTCCGCACTTCCAGAACCTAATTCACTACAATCCTGAACTGTAGCCCGCTGCCCGGTTACAGCAGGCCACTCTATTCTATTCACCAAACTTTTTACGCATTATGAAAAACCGATTTTCTCTTTGTGTCTTCACTTGCCTTCTGACTATCTTGGCCGAAACACTGCCGGCACAGCCTTTTCAAACCGATTTCGGCTACCCGTCCAGCGACGAGATTGCATGGGATGAAATTCTGGAATCTACCGGTATCGGTGTCACCCTCATTAATTCCGAACATTCAACGAACCCTTCCATTCGTTTAACCGCCCACAACCCGCTGGATGGAAGACCCATATGGAGCATCAGAATTGTTCAGAGCAGAGAAAGGCGCTTCGAAAGCCGTGCTTTGGCCAACTGGCCGTCTAAAGGACCGACTAAAAATTTTTACGTCACAGGCCTCGACCGGGCCGCTATCAGCACTTACTCGAATGCCTTTCTACTGCAAACCGGGCCGCCGGCTAACATGGCCAGCCGTTATTTTACCAAACTGAAGTCGGAAAAAAGCAGGCTGGATTGGGGTGTGAGCCTGGAAGAAGACGATCACCATATCACCTTCGTGGCAGGAAATTCGCAGCCTGGCATTCTTCGTTTTCTGAAAACGCAACCTGGCTATTTCTGGGCTGCCCGATTCGATGGCAATCTCACCAATAAACCCGTTTGGAGCTACCATTACTTTGTTTCGGATACTGCCCGGCTTCATTTTTCAATTGCCGAATCCTGCCTGGGAGCTTATCAAATTCCGCGTGGATTGGAAAATCGGGGGTTGGCCGTTGTGGGTCATTATTATCGCCAGGGTGAAAAAAACAGGCACACTTTTGTTTCCATGATCGATTTTAATAGTGGAAAGGAAATCTGGCGCACCACTTGTCCCTCAGATTTCCCTGTTGATGCCGGAGAGAGTATCGTATACGACCCGATCCATAAATGGTACGTAATTGCCGGGTATGCGACCGGAAACGATGGCCGGAAGCGATTATACCTGTGTATCGTGGATAATGCCGGCAATTTTTTAGGCGGAAACGTATTCGAGGCCTCGCCCGGCAATCGAATCGCGGATATACATGCCAGGGATCTTTGTATCAGTCGCGGAAAAAAATCAGTAGTCGCCACAGGGTATATTGCAAGAGAAGAAAGCGGTATAAAAGTATACAAGACATTCGCTGCAGAACTCCCCCTGGATATTCGAATGGCTACCCCATTATGGGCGTACTATTATGAAGAATCTTTTCCGGACCTGCCCGGCTCCGAGGCGATCCGGGAAATCGCTTCTCCGGACAACTTTAGCCCAGGCTACCTGATCACGACCGGTGGCAGACTTGGTCGGCAGACGACTGGAAATTCCGACGCTCAAATACTAAAAACGGATCCCTCCGGAACCATCGACCCTTTACGTGAGAAATGCGGAATGAAAGAAATTAAACTGGATCCACAAATCCAGCAAACACAAGCACGCCGGTTTAAATTCACCCAAAAGCGGATAGGCTGGATTACCGGCCGTGCCTATGTCGAAGAGGTTTCTATTGAAAGTACGTCCTGTGAAGAATAGCGTTACAGACAAATTCCACCTTAGCGTACCAGACACATATATACAACTGCCGCCGGTACTGATCACCGGCGGCAGTTGTTTTTTTCAGACGTAACCAACACCCAATTTACGGAGGCATACATACTACCAAGATGGGTAGTAGGCCCTCCGAAACATAGTAAAAAACAGCATTTTCTGGTTCTTTTTTACTGATTTCATCCTGCCTATTTTCCCGACAAGCCGGAGGCACCAATTTTAGAATGCTATCATCTCCCCAATTTTGTCAGGCAATACAGACGCGGCCAACGCAGAAGTACCTGCAGGAATTCTCTGTTCTTCTACATGAATAGGGCGCAACTCCGGGAGCGAATGTACCGGACAAATTATCCAAAATTTTCAATTCCAATTATGTCTAGCAACATCCAACAACACGGCCGGAAAGTGACTCCTGTTATTCCGCCACTGCCAGTGGAAGATGGCGAACTGGGCGTACTGCTCGCAGAAGCCAGCTCTTTTATCAATGCTCCGGAGGCGCGCAGGCGTTATGGTGTTTCAGGTGCAAATCGAACGGTCGCAGTACTGGATACCGGCCTGCGCACAACGCATGTAGACTTTGCCGGCAAGGTACTGGCACAGCAAAATTTTACGTCTGACAACGGCGGAAACTCCAATAATGCCGGTGACGGCCACGGGCATGGCACGAACGTCGGAGGCATTATTGTTGCCAATGGTGTAAACCACGGCATTGCACCCGGAGGCAATATTGTCCCCCTGAAAGTGCTCACCAATACCGGTCAGGGCAGTTTCACCAATATCGGTAATGCGCTGGAATGGGTACTGAAAAATTATAAAAAATATAAAATTTCGGTAGTAAGCATGTCTCTTGGCGACTCCGGAAATTATACTACGGACGAACCATTTGCTACCGACGAAATATGCAAAAAAATTGTCCGCCTTCACGACTTGGGCATCGCCGTTACCATTGCCGCCGGCAATAGTTTTTTCACTGCCGATAGCCGCCAGGGAATGGGATTCCCTGCCATTATCCGTCAATGTATCAGTGTAGGCGCCGTATACGACGCGAATGAAGGCGGATTCACTTATGGCGACGGTGCACGTGCGTTCACCACAACGGCAGGACAAATCACGCCCTTTTCGCAGCGCCTGCATGAAGGAACCGGCGGTGTTTGCCGTACCGACATTTTCGCCCCGGGTGCACCCATTACTTCTTCCGGGATTGCCAATGATCGTGCACTATCGGTGCAACAAGGCACCAGTCAGGCGACGCCTGTAGTAGCCGGTGTCATCATGCTGATGCAGGAACTTTACGGCAAACTGCGCAGTCAGGTTCCTAAAGGATCTAAACTCCCCGTCACACCTCCGGTGAAATTGCTGGCCGAGTGGCTTCGGCAAGGAGCCGTCAATATTATTGATGGAGATGATGAGGATGACAACGTAGCGCACAGCAACCTGAAATTCAAACGTATTGACGCGTATCAGGCATTGCGGCAAGTGCGCAAACATTTTGTCAAACACCTCGCTTTCCCTGGCGAATAGAAAGCAGGCATTTATCTCCGGGCCGGCAGCATCGCTGCCGGCCCGCATACAACCGATTTTTCTACCTCTAAAATTTTATACTTATGCAATTACTCAAATCTGAAATGCCGCATGTGGCCGAAGCAAATACCCGTAGCGTTCAGGTGAACGGCTCTGCGGATTATTACGGCGCCTGTAGTATTGAAAAATTCAATTCCGCCGGTTCCCTGCACTGGACACATGAAGATGCTGCCGGCTGGCTGGATTACGTCACACAATTTACACCCGGCAATTTCTGGCTGGGCGACAACAATGTTCAGGTATGGATGTATGAAGAGCCGTATGATAACTGGCAGGATACCTATGGCTCCGATGCGGTGCTGGCTTTTTACCATTCCGGGCATGGTAATATGGATGCCAATGGCGTATTTCAATGCCCGATGGGCGGTGTATGGGACGGCCGCGACTGGGCTTTTTCCAACCGTATGAACATAGGCGACGACCAGGTACGGTATCAGTTCTGGTCTACCTGCCTTTCCTTAAGGGTCACCGGTGCACACAATCCTGTCCGTACCTGGCATGGCGCCAATCGCGGTCTGCGCATGATTTTCGGTTTCGAAACGGTCAGTATCGATAGCGGCGACTATGGCAAGTTTTTCTGGGAAGAGTGGAGAAAAGGCAAGTCATTCAGCCAGGCATGGCTTGATGCCAGCTGGCGGATTTATTCCGGTCAGGCGCCTTCCGTTTGTGCATGCGGTGCCAACCAAAGCGATGCGCAGGCACGGCTCTACAACGAACGCCTTTTCAACTGGGGTTCCGCTGCCCGGGATTATTACGAATGGCGCTGGTATGTCAGCCGCGAAATTCGCAGCCAAGCCAAAGTAGCATCCCTAAGCGAATTGCCGAAAGAAATGCTGGTAGCGCATTTTGCCCCTGTAGTACCGGACGAAGAGGCTGTACGGCTGGCCGAATTATTTAAAATAGGCAGCAAAAAGGATTTGAGCCTCGGAGCAACCGGCACTTTCACGTTAACCGGCGACAAAGCCTCTATTCAGGTAGACCGGGAGGGCCGATTCGAAGTGAAACTGGGCCAGATAAATTATGAAAATACTGATTTGCTGGAAACCTCTAAAGCACGTTCGATTGCTGATAAAATGATGGAGGAATACGGTTTGAGCAAAGGTATGGAACTCGAATTATCACAAGTGCGGGAAGGATATGCTTGCGGTGGTTCAAGTAAAGGTGCAGGCCAAATCCGGAAACCCAACATTACCGACAGAACTTTTGAATACAGGCAAATTATAAACGGTTTGCTCAGTGTGAGCCCGGATGCCGGCATCGTCCGAATTACGGTCGACAATGATGGCGCCATAACTTCCGTTCAGAGTTCGGTAAAAGTGGTAAAAGAACTGGTGAAAAAAACGAACCGTTCCACCGTAGCACCGCAGGATCCGGCTACATCGCATGCCACTTTCACTGATTTGGGCCGTGATGAAAAAAGTCTGGAAGCCGCTTTCGATCAGGAACTTAACAGCCTGCTGGGTGGTGTAGCCGTAAAATCGGCAAATGGCCAGGCTATTGTTTCTACCGAAATAGGCTACGATGTTGCCAAACAAAGTGCCGGTGTGGTTGCCACCCGCGTTTACGAACTCGACATGGGCAACGGCCTCAAAAAGTTGTACCGTGTAACCGTTCCTTTATTCGAATAAACGAAAAAGCATTTGTTCCGGATTTTCTATTCTTGAAAATCCGGAATTTTTTTTGCCCTTAAATAGAAATACGGTGTATGTATACATTCGACGCAACGAAACAAGAGGAAAGGGTGCTTCCGTCTTACTCCGCCTTCATCACTTCCGATCGCGCCGAAACACCATTTTCATTGACAGATTCTATAGAAAAATAGTACGTTTTTTCATTATCCATGCCCTTGTAATAATACTCGTTGGCGTCGTGCACCATGATGCAGTTGTGCATTTTTTGCGGGTCGGTGCCGAAGTAAATATTGTAGGCATAGGCATTGTCGACGGGCCCCCATTTCAGCCAGGCGGAACGTTTGTCCTTGTGGGTCCGCAGCACGATCAGTTGTTTGACGGGCGCCGGTTTGGCGCCGTCGCCGCTGCCGAAGACGCGTAATCCGGAAATGGCGAATTTGCCTGCGGCCATGTGTACGTTTTCCAGTTTGATGAAACGTGTACGGACAGGTTGTGCGAGTTCCACGTAATCGTGCGGTACGTCGGTCGTGTTTTTGCTTTTATCCACCAGCAATTCCCATTTTTTGCCGTCAGGAGAATGGTAAATCTTGTATTGGTGGTAAATGTCGGTTTGTTTGCCCAGCAGGCCCGCATCCTGATCAGCGTAGTTGATCTGAACGGCACGCACGGTCGACACGGCGCCCAGGTCCGTTTGAATCCATTCTCCCGGTGCCGGGCCTGCTGCACTCCAGTAGGTTTTGATGTTTTCGTCGACGGCATTGTTGGCTGCGTAGTTGCCGTAGGTGGACGAAACCTGCACCGGTTTTTTGTAATTCAGCAGCATCCAGCCCGTAAAGCGGCTTTTCAGGTGATCGGCCGGGCCATTGGGCAGGAAATGCGGGTAATCGCCGAAAACAGTATTGCAATACATCAAATCGCCGTCGAAGCCCGCCGGCCAGATGCCGATGCGTCGTTCGAAGTTGTTTTTTACCGAAACAACCACCGTCGACACGTGCCAGTAGTTGCTCCATTTATCCTGAAACGTAGCGCCGTGCCCGGCCCCGCGCGCGAAACCGCCGGGTTTGAACGACAGCGGATCCGACTGTGGCACAAAAGGTCCGAGCGGACTATCGCCCACCACTACCCCGTCGGAATAACCGCTGAATTCGGTGCCTGGTGCGCCGTATTGCAGGTAGTATTTGTTGTTGTGTCGGGTCATCCACGCACCTTCGATAAACGGATCGAGGAAGGTATTGTCCATGTATTCGCCGAAACGCTGCCAGCCGTAACGCTCGGGTTCGAGCAGGTACATTTCCTTTCGGTAGCCCATGGGCTGGAGGGTTTTGCGGTTCAGTTCGATGCCATAAAGCGGGTACACGTTGCTGCTGCCGTTGTACATGTAAAACCGCCCGTCGTCGTCAACGAAAAACGCGGGATCCCAGCCGCCCATATCGAAAGCGGGCACTGCTTCGCTCCACTCGTTCGCTTTGGGATTGGTGCTCATCCAGATCGGAAAATCGCGGCCGTAGGTAGAACCGAACACCAGCATAGTATCGCCCATCACCACCACGGCCGGCGCACACAGGTCGTCGTACACTTTATGGTAAGGTTTCAGGAAATGGCGGGCATTAAAATGCCAGTTCAGCATATCGCTGCTCCACCAGTAGCCCCACTGGTTGGTGGAAAACAGGTAGTAATCGCCTTTGTAGGTTACGATGACCGGATCGGCCGTAGCGCGGTGATTGCCCCATTCGCTGAAATTAGGAATCGGTGTGAAACCGTAATCGAGGTTGATCGGGTTGCAGTAGGTCTGCTGCGCCCGTGAAGGCGCCACACACAAAAGAAACAGGGATAAAAACAGGTATCTCACAAAAAAGAAAATTTTCATAATCATTTACCAGGCGGCCAATTTCACCCTCTCACTTCTCACCCTCTCACTTCTATCTTGGGGCGAAGCGGCGAAATCGAAGTCGGCTCTCACTCTCTCACTTCTCACTTCTCACTTCTCTACCCCCGCGTCCGCGCTCCATTTCCCCGCGCCGCCCGACAAAAACAGTACCCCCAGCAGCACGAACATAAACGGGTGCTGGTCTTCGTACCACACCTTTCCATGTCCCATGCCGAAGGCTACGCCAAGCATGGTCAGTATCATCGGGATAGTGGCGAAACGGGTAAACAACCCGATTGTCAGCAAGATGCCGCTGGCGAATTCAGCGCCTTTCCCCAGGTATGACATCAGTGCAGGGGCCGGGAAATGCAGGTCGGTGAGCCATTTGGCGTTGTCGGCCATTTGTGTGGCGTTAAAAACTTCCCAGCCGTGAAACGCCATAAACAGGCCGGTAACAATGCGCAGCAGCGCGTAAATGGTGTCGAAGTTTGGAAGCGGACGAGCGGAGAGCCATGTTTTCATGAGTGCGAATGTAATTTCAATTGACTAATTAAAAGGTGCAAAACGAAGGGGGAACAGTTATAAAATACGGGCAAATTACAATTCATGCAGCGTTTTTGACAGTTCATGCCGACGGGTAAAATGTAAAAGCCTGCATTTCATACATTTGTAAGCATAAAATCAAGAGAAACGGTGGAACAACTCAACGATAAATGGTTTCGCATCGCAGGCATCCCGCTATCCGTAGTGATGTTGCTGCTGGCGGAAATGCCGTTTTTTTTTCCGGGGCGCTGGGATTTGTTGTGGAAGTACACCGTTGTCAGCATCGTTTTTACAGGATTGATCTGGGAAAATGCGCGCCACTTTCTGATTTATGTGCGGCGGAGGCTGCCCGGACTGGAAAATACCCAACGACGCGTTTTGACTATATTCGCAGGATTTCTGGTAATAATAGCGATCGGGCAGGCACTCCTGCTGCTATTTATCGAATGGCTGGCTATAGCACCCGGGCATGTGCTGACCTGGAAGGCGTGGTTTATCAACTTTTTGCTTTCCCTTTTTTCCGTCATTGTCATCGCAAGTATATACGAAGCGATCTACTTTTTCGGGTATTACAAAATAACCCTCCAACGAACGGAGCATCTCAAAAAAGAACAGGCGCAAAAGCATCTTGAAGCGCTGAAAAACCGTGTCAACCCGCACTTCCTGTTCAACAGCCTGACGACCCTGTCCGCATTGATCGGAGAGGACGGCCCCAGAGCGGAACGCTTCGTCGACGAACTGTCCAAAGTATACCGTTACCTCCTGCGCGCAAACAGACAGCGGTACCTGCCGCTGGCCGATGAACTGGTGTTTCTGCAATCCTACACTTTTTTGCTGGAAACGCGCCTCGGCCCGGCGTTCGAAGTCCGCTCCAGCGTGGAGCCCCGTTTTTTTGAGTGCAAACTCCCGCCGCTGACCCTGCAAAACCTGCTCGACTACCTGGTGCGCACCCAAACCATAGCCCCTGAAAAGCCGCTGACAGCAGAAATATCGGCCAATGAAAACGGACTTACCTTGATTTGCCCACACCAGCCGAAAACAGTGTGGATAGATTCCGGGAACATGGACTGGGCCGAAATTTCCGCAACCTACGAACAGCAAACGGGCCGTCAGGCAGTACAGGCCGTGGTCAATAACCGCCTGCATTTTCGCCTCCCCTTCATGCAGGAAAATCCGGTTGCCGTATGAACAGTTTACCCGGATTTTTCCGCACGTACTGGATAGAAGCGATTTTTGTACCGCCCATATCGCTTGTGAACGTGTGGCTCCTGTACGGCGATTTTTACTTTCGTTCCTGGCACAATTGTGTTCTGCTGACTATCCCGTTGATACTCAGCGGAGTAATAATACCCGTTCTATGTCATCGCGTCATGAACGTCACACTGGAGCGTTTTCCCGAATTACATCAATGGCGCAAACGGCTCTTGTACAGCGTTGCAGGTTACATTACGGCTATCGTATCGGTTACTACCCTGACTTATTACAGCGTGAGTTTTCTGCCATATCCGGAATTGTCTTTTTCATTTGAGAGATGGAGCCTGCTGATGCTGATGTGCATCACAGCCGTCATGATCGGTACGGCTTCCCAGGAAGGCCTGACGTATTTTAAAAAATGGCGGGCAGCACTGACGGAAGCCGAGCACCTCGAAAAACTGCAACTCGAAAGTCAGTTCCAGTCGCTGCAAAGCCAGTTGAATCCGCATTTCCTGTTCAACAGTTTCAATGTGCTGTCATCGCTCATCACGGAAAATCCGCGCAAGGCCGAGGATTTTGTCGACGAACTTTCTAATGTGTATCGCTACCTGCTGCGGGCCAATGAACAGGAACTCGCCCGCGTAGCCGACGAACTGCGTTTTATCCGCTCTTATTTCCACCTGCTGAAAACCCGCCACGATACCGGTATAGACCTGAAAATAAGTGTAGATCCCGAATTTCAGGATCGAAAACTACCCGCCCTTACCCTGCAAATCCTCGTGGAAAACGCCGTAAAACACAATGAAATCAGCCCTGAAAAACCGCTGAGCATCAACATCGGCGCTGCCGGCAACGCCCTTTGGGTTACCAACAACCTGCAACGCAAAAATGCCCGCCTGCTGTCTAATCGTATCGGCCTCGACAACCTCCGCGAACGTTATCAATTGCTCAACCAAAACGGTTTCGAGGTACAGGACGACGGGCGGACGTTTACAGTTGTGCTGCCTTTTGTGAATTGAGGATAGAAAAAAACAACTACCCATGCACACTTTTCTCATAGAAGACGAACCCCTTGCCGTCAAAAAACTCATCCGCCTGTTGCAGGAAGTAGATCCGGCGATGGAAATTCTCGGTACAGCAGGCAGTATACGCGCTGCTGTGGAATGGCTGGAAAACAACCCGGCGCCCGATCTCATTTTTCTCGACATCGAACTATCGGACGGACAGAGTTTCGAGATTTTCCAGCGCACGGAAGTCAAAAGCCCGGTCATTTTCGTCACTTCCTACGACGAATACGCACTCCAGGCTTTCAAGGTGAACAGCGTGGACTACCTCCTCAAACCCGTGCAACGCGAAGATCTATCCCGGGCGCTCACCAAGTACCGGGAACTAAAAACCCGTTTCTCAGCCGATACCCCCGTTCCGCAACTCGATAAACTACTCGACGTGTTGCGCAGCCAGGTGGAGCCGCAACAGCAGTTCCGCCGCCGTTTTTTAGTGAAACATGCCCAGCGGTACGTATCGGTAGAAGTGCCGGAAATCGCCTATTTCTGGTCGGAAGGGCGCGTTAATTTTTTCAAAACCCTCGCCGGCCAGCGCTATATCGTAGAATATACCATGGACGAACTCGAAGCAGCGCTCGACCCCCGCGAGTGGTTCCGTATCAGCCGCCAGTTTATTGTCAGCGTATCCAGCGTCAACCAGATCCATCCGTATTTCGGCAACCGCCTGAAACTGCACCTGAAGCCGGAAGAGCCCCAGGAAGCCATGGTAAGTCGAGAGAAAGTGAATGATTTCAAGGTGTGGCTGGGTAAATAGTGTAACGCAGATTTCACGGGTTTGGACCGGATTTGGTGCAGATATTGCCTCTATGAAGGAAAAGACCGCGAAAACCCGCTCCGAATCAGCGTTCCCGAATCAGCATCAGATTTTGTCAATTCATCCTCCTGATTCGGCGATTCGTCCCCAAAGAATTGGCGAAGCCGCGCTGGCCGCCGCACATTTGTCCTATCAAACAACACAAACCAAATGAAAACGCCTTCCACCTCCAACCCTAACCTTAAAATGAAATACGCTATTCTCGGCGGCGGCATCGCAGGGCTTACCACCGCCATCGCGCTACAGAAGATCGGCATTTATGCACAGGTTTTCGAAGCCGCCGCCGACATCAAGCCCCTGGGCGCCGGACTGTTACTGGCCGCAAATGCGGTGCAGGCATACGAACGCCTCGGTATTGCCCAAAAGATCGCGCAGCGCGGCCGGTCGTTGCCCAGTTTCGAGATCCTCGATGAGCGGGGCCGCATCATTACCCAGGCCGATGCGACGGAGATCAGCCGGAAATACGGGCTGCACAACTTTGCCATTCACCGGGCCGACCTCCATGAAGCCTTGCTGGCAGAACTGTCGCCCTGGCAAATCACCACCGGCAAACGCGCTATCGGTTTTGAAAAAACCGACCGGGAAATCACCATTCGCTTTCAGGACGGTACTTCAGCCACCACCGAGCACCTGATCGTAGCCGACGGCATCCACTCTGCCATACGCCGCCAACTTTTGCCCGATTCCGCACCCCGTTACGCAGGTTATACCTGCTGGCGGGCCGTAATCGACGCCGGCGATCTCGAGCTGTCGGCTGCTACGGAAACCTGGGGCACCGAAGGCCGTTTCGGAATCGTACCGCTGGAAGGCAACCGTATCTACTGGTTCGCGTGCCTGAACGCCGCTGAAAACGATACACGCCTCAGCCACTTTACCGTGGAGGATTTACAGCGCCATTTCGGGCACTACCACACGCCGGTTGCTGAAATCCTCTCTAAAACCAAAGATGCCGATCTGATCCGGAACGATATCGCCGACCTGAAACCACTCGACCGCTTCGCCTTCGGAAATATGGTCCTGATCGGCGATGCCGCCCATGCTACTACCCCGAACCTGGGCCAGGGCGCCTGCCAGGCCATCGAGGATGCAGTTGTGCTGGCAGATGAACTGAAAAAGACCTCCGAGCCGGCAGTTGCTTTCCGCGCATTCGAGCAACGCCGGTTGAAACGCACGCAATACATCGTCAACAACTCCCGGGCGCTGGGCAGGGTAGCGCAACTCAGCAACCCCATGCTGGCTGCCGCACGCAATACCTTGTTCCGGTTGCTGCCGGCAAGCGCCAACGAGCGGCAGATGCGTACCCTGTACAAAGTTGATTTTTAATTCTTCTTCATTTTTTTGACCACTCATAAACCGGATACGGCAGCAGGTATTTCAAAGTGAATCCTGCTCCGTGCTACCCATGTCTGGCAGGAAAGAGCGGAAGTTTTCCGTTCTGATTTACTAAAATCTTATTTTTCCAAACGATGAAACGCATTTTCAAAATCCTCGCGTACGCGACGGGTACGGTCATTCTCTTGGTCGGCGCTTTCGCGCTGTACGTACAAATAAAAGGAGTCCCCTACTACCCGGTAGAGATCCCGGAAGCCGTCAAAACCCTGAAAGTTCCAACCGATTCCTCCCACATTGCGGAAGGCAAACGGATCGCTTCCATGTTGTGCCGCGAATGTCACTATTCTACGGAAACACAAAAAATGACCGGCACTTTCCGGTCGGATATGACAAAAGATCTGGGAGAGATCTACTCGCTGAACATCACCCGGGACCCAACGCACGGGATCGGCGGCTGGACCGACGGCGAAATCTATTATTTCCTGCGCACCGGTATCCGGCCGCAAACGGGCCAGTACGTGCCGCCTTTTATGCCGAGGTTCCCACGTATGTCCGACGAAGACATGCAATCGGTCATCGCCTGGCTGCGCTCTTCCGATCCCGAACTGGCGCCCGATGCACACGAGTATCCGCCAAATAAATACAATTTTTTCATCAAGGCACTCTCGAACACCTTGTTTGGCCCTTTGCCAATGCAACAGCAACCGATCATCAAACCGGACACCACCGATAAAGTACTATTTGGAAAATACGTCGCGGATGGTGTGATAGGATGTTTCGCCTGTCACAGCGGCGATGTGATGGAATTCAACGAAATGGAACCGGAAAAATCGGGAAATTATTTCGGTGGTGGTAATGTAATGCTCGATATGGACGGCAAAACCCCGGTGAACGTCGCAAACATTACCATGGACAAGGAAACCGGTATCGGCAACTGGACGGAACAACAATTCGCTGACGCCGTACGATTCGGGAAAAAACCGCAGGGCGGAATGCTGCACTACCCCATGACACCGCACGCCGCATTGACCGAAACCGAAGTAAAAGCAATTTTCGCCTACCTGAAAACAGTGCCCGTCATCCACAACAAGGTGGAGCGGTTTAAGGGAAATGAGCAGGAAGCGATGAAGTGAAGATTCGAGTGTTTGAGGATGTGAGTATTCGAGTATCTGAATTCAAATACTCGTCTACTCACATCCTCGAATCCTCACTCCTCGAAACCATTCAACCAACTATGAAAACAAAAAGCAATGGAAACAAAAACAGCAAGAATCATTGAAAACCCCGTGATAAAGGACCGGGTCATCTTTCTTGAAACCGCCGCAGAAACCAAAGGGCGTTACAGCCTGCTCGAAGTGGAACTCTCGCCGAACGGCGGCAATGAAATGCACATCCACAAAAAGTTCGACGAAACATTTACCGTCGTCAAAGGCGTGCTGGGGGTACAGGTGGGCGACCAGATTCTGCACCTGGAGCCCGGGGAAACCTGCACCGCCTATGTCGGCCAGGCCCACCGTTTCTTTAATCCTTCCGACACGGAAAAAGTAACCTTCACGGTCATGATCCAACCCGGAAGCACCAGTTTTGAAAGATCATTGCAGGTCGTATACGGCCTCAGCCGCGACGGCCTGACTACGGCCAAAGGAATGCCAAAAAACATTTACCACCTCGGGCTTCTGATGGTCTGGAGTGACACCCATTTCCCGGGTATGGGCCGATGGATGGAGCCGCTGCTACGATGGGCCGCACGGCTGGCCGTCAAAAAAGGCATCGACCGGCAATTGAAGGATTCCTATTGTCTTTATTGAAGTGATGCATACCCCACCTGCCTGCCAAACTTTAATCCGCCCCCCCATCTTCTTTACACATTTGAAAACGCCCCCGAAAAACCCGAATTTTCCAAACATTAATTCACTGATTAACAAACGATTGGAGGAAATAACCATCCTTCCAACGCAACCATTCATCAACAACCAATCTAATTCTGATTAAGCAATGAAAAACGTATTTTCAAAAACCAGCCTTTCTGCCATCCTGCTCGCCATGATCATTTTGCCTGCTTTCACCAGCTGCAAAAAAGATAAAAAACCCACCCTGCGCGACGAAATCGTTGGAGAATGGAAAATCCAGTCCTTCACGGTCGACGGCGTCGAACTAAAAGGATCTATCGTACTATCTTCCAAAATGGAATTCGAAAGTTACACCGGCTCGAATGGCGACTTCGAATGGTCTGTCAACTATATCGACGGTACCAGCGAAATTGAAAGCGGCGATTACACCATCGACGTGGAAGACGGCGAAGTGACCCTCGAAAACGAAGGTGGAGATCAACTCAAATTCGACGTGGAAATCAACGGTGACAAACTGGAACTGACCGGCGTACTCGACGGCGAGCGCTACGAACTGGAAGCCGACAGAGACTAATTTGCGTGTATCGTGTGTGGTGTTTGGTGTTTGGCGCGCGCTGCTTTTGGTGTTTGGTGTGTAGTGTTTGGTATTTGGGGCACATGGCTCTTGGCCTTTTGTGGAGGCTTTGAATAATAACCCGAATATTCAACACTACATACCAAACTCAAAGACCAAGAGCAATGTACACCAAACACTACACACCAAACACCAAAAGCAACGCGCCCCAAACACCAAACACTACACACCAAACACCATACAGTAAACACCATCCCATGGAAGCACTTAAAATCCTATTCACCCTTGCCATGATTGCCATTATCCTCGTCGGTCTGCGTGCAGCCCTGCACGGACTGAAACTGTACCGCCAAATCAAATAATCTTTTCGAAGAATGAAATCCTTGATCTATTTCCCTGTAACCCTTTTGATCCTGTCAGCCGCTCTTCCAATGGCGGCCCAGCCCCTGAGCGCCACGGATGCAGTTGCCCTTATCCGGGAATTCCCGGCGCCCGCAGATTTTTCGATCGCCTGCCCGGGCAATACATCGGGCGATCATGCAACGCAATATTTCCGCAGTTCGCTGGATAAAATTGAAAAAGCGGCCCTCGAAAACCAGCAATACCAGATGCAGTTTTACCAGAAAAACCCGATGGGGGTTCGGCCGGCCGCAACACCTGCTTCACGGGTGAGTGCGCAGCAACAGGCCTCTATGGATGCCGCCACTTCCGAACTGGCGCAAAAAATGCTCAGTGACCCCGCTTTCGCACAACAATTTGCCAAAATGAGCGAGCAGGAACAGCAGGCATACATTACCAAACTACTGGCCGAAAATGGTATAAAACCCGCCGCCGGAAAACCCAACGTCAACACGGCGCCCGTCCCGGGCACCGATGTGGAATGGGCTGAAATGTGCACCGCTTACACGCAAACAGCCATGGACATGAATCGCTGGCAGGCACAAATCGACCTGCAACAACAGTACGAAACCAAACACCAGGAAGTGCGCGACTGGGAAAACGCCGCGATTCAGAAATTACCCATGATTTCTTTCGGCGAATACGGCCACGACCACGACCCGGAACAGGTGAAAGCCATTAACAAACAGGCCGCCGCCAAACACCGCGACCTGGCCGCTGCCATGCTGAAAGAAATGACGCCGCTGTTCAATAACTTCCGGAAGGACGCGCAGCAGCGTATGAAGCCCCTCAACGACGCCTTCCTAAAAGCCGGTTACGGGAAAAACTATGATTTCGGGGTGTTCTACCCGACGGTACTCGGCGCGCAGGTTATGATGTTTCAGGAAGCGAATATGCTGATAAACAACGAGATATCGATGATCAATGAGGTGGCGCGCTGGTGCGATACGGATCACACAGATTAATTCTGCTTTGTCACTTATGCCGCTACGCGGCATAAGTGACAAAGCAGAATAAAAACAGGAGTTCATCCCGAATTTTTCGTTTTGAATAATAACGAATGCCGGTTTGTCATACTGTCGGGACCCGTCCACTCTACGAGGAGAAAATGGGCAAAAACACGTCGTAGTGTGGACGGGTCCCGACAGGATGACAAACCGGCATTTGTTATTAAACCAGGCGAAAGGCCGATTTTTATAGTTTAGGGTCACTCACAAATTTGTTATGACTCCTGTTTTCAAATGCTGCAAATCAGCGAAATCAGCGTTCCAAAAATCCGCGAAGATCCGCTTCCTTTCCGCGAAATCCGCGTTTCAAAAACTCGCAGTCCTACTTGTCCCGCAATTCCCTTCTCAAAATCTTGCCCACATTTGTCTTCGGCAAATCCGTGCGGAACTGCACTTTTTTAGGCACTTTATAACCCGTCAGGTTGGCGCGGCAATGCGCGATCACTTCGGCTTCGGTGAGGGACGGATCTTTTTTCACGATAAAAACCTGCACTACCTCACCCGATTTTTCATCCGCCAGGCCCAGCGCCGCCGATTCGAGAATTTTCGGGTGCATGGCCAGCACGTCTTCGATCTCGTTGGGATACACGTTAAAACCCGACACCAGGATCATGTCTTTTTTACGGTCTACAATCTGGAAAAAACCGTCCGGGTGCATAAAGCCCATATCGCCGGTGCAAAGCCAACCGTCTTTAATGGTCTCCGCGGTGGCTTCCGGGCGTTGCCAGTAGCCTTTCATGATTTGCGGGCCTTTGGCCTGTATTTCCCCCACATTTTCGGGGCCGGGCAGGAGTGTGTTGCCCTGTTCGTCGGCAATACGCAGTTCGGTGGACGAAACCGGCATACCGATAGTGCCCAGCCGCATGGATTTATCTACTGGATTTACCGTGAGAACCGGACTGCTTTCCGTCATACCATATCCTTCGGTGAGTTGGCAGCCCGTAACCTGTTGCCAGCGTTCGGCCACGGCGCGCTGTACGGCCATGCCACCGCCGACGGTTGCTTTCAGGTTGCTGAAATCCAGGGTGTTGAATTCCGGGTTATTGAGCATACCGTTGAACAGGGTGTTCACGCCGGTCACGATGTTCGGATTGTGCGTGCGCCATTCTTTGATCAGCGCGGGCAGATCGCGGGCATTGACGATCAGGATATTTTTTCCGCCGCACAACATAAATGCCAGGCAGTTGACGGTGAATGCAAAAATGTGGTACAAAGGCAGCGGACACAAGGCCACTACTTCCCGTTCTTCCAGCACCGGCGACAGCCATGCCTTGATCTGGAGCATATTGGCTACCAGGTTGCGGTTGGTCAGCATGGCGCCTTTCGAAACGCCGGTGGTACCGCCCGTATACTGGAGCGCGATGGTATCGTCGGCCGTACTTTTGAAGGGTTTGACGGTGAATTTCCGGCCTTGTTTCAGCGCATCTTTAAAGGCCACGGTGTTCGGCAGACTGAACTTCGGCACCATTTTCCGGATTTTCCGAACGACAAAATTGACGAGTATGCCACGCATGCCGAGCATTTCGCCCACACTGGTAAGAATGACCGTTTTGATCTGCGTTTCGCCGATGACCTGTTGCAGGTTGGCAGCGAAATTTTCAGCAATAATAATCGCTTTGGCGCCCGAGTCGATGAACTGGTGCTTCATCTCCCGGGGCGTGTACAACGGGTTGGTATTCACCAGAATAAGTCCCGCACGCAGGCATCCGAACAACGCAATCGGATATTGCAGGGCATTGGGCATCATCAGTGCAATACGGTCGCCCGGCTCCAGTCCCCGCGAATGCAGGTACGCTGCAAAAGCGGTACTGTAAGCGTCTACCTCTCCGAACGTCAGGGTTTTTCCCATAAATACGAAAGCGGGCAGGTCGTGGTATTTTTGAAAACACTCCTCCAGCATATCGAGGAGGCGCGGGTATTGGTTGGGGTCGATATTGACCGGTACGCCGGCAGGATAATTCTGCAGCCAGGGCTTTTCCATAAAATTTCAGTCTATTTGGTGAATAGTGAATTGTCTGTTGTGAGTTATGGGTTATGAGTTGCCAGTTATACGTGGCGAAGATTGGGCCCAAGGCATTCTTCACCACGCACAACTCACGATTCACAACTCACTATTCACAATTCACACCTCACTATAAGGTGTAAATATCCTTTAACACCTGACAAATTCCATAATTCTTGCGGAAAAAATCTGGGAGGAAGTATCCTGCTTGCTATGTTTGTCGCCGAAAAATATGAGGGATCTTCGTTTTTATGTTCACGAAACACGAAACACACAAAACGAAACACCCTCCCAACTACCGCCGAACCATGTCGAAAAAGAAAAAATCGGCCCAGCCGGCCCCCGGCCGTACGCAAGCCACGGCCGTCATTCCAATGATTTCCGAAAAAACGGGCTTGCTGTTGTGCCTGTTGCTCACCTTCCTGGTTTTTGCCAACACCTTCGGCGCCGGGTTTGTCAATTGGGACGACCACGGATACCTGTGGCTTAACCCGCTCGTGCAGCCGCTTTCCGGCAAGGCCATTTCCGACATCTTTTCGAGCCATACCTGCGGCAACTACTCTCCGCTGGTAGTGCTGACCTACTGTATCGAACACGGTTTCGATCCGGTGGTGCAGCCGGGTATGCAGGTGGCGGATAATTTCCGGCCTTTTTTGTATCATTTCAACAATGTGGCGCTGCATGTAGCCACCACCGCCATGGCTTTTTTCCTGTTGCGGGCACTCGGACTACGCAGTTGGGGGCTGCTCCTGGCAACCGCCTTGTTCGGCATCCATCCGATGCGGGTGGAAAGCGTAGCCTGGGTAACGGAGCGGAAAGACGTGTTATACGGTGTCTTTTACCTGGCTGCCTTGTTTACTTACTGGAAATACCTGCAACAACCGGAACAAAAAACAAAGTGGTATCTGATCACCCTGCTGCTCGGTTTGCTGGCGCTGTTTTCCAAAATCCAGGCCGTTTCACTGCCGCTCTCCATGCTGACGCTGGATTATCTGGCGAACAGGGATTTAAAAAAAATACCCGTATGGCTTGAAAAAGCGCCTTTTTTTGCGCTTTCACTCGTATTCGGCCTCGTGGGCCTGCATTTTCTCGATGTGGCGGAAGGCCTGAAAGACACCGGCTATCCTCCGGTAGAAAGGTTCTTTTTTGCATCGTGGTCGCTCTTCATTTACCTCGTAAAATTTGTGGCGCCCACCGGCTTGTCAGCCTATTACCCTTATCCGGAAACCGGAAAGATCCCCGTCCTGTATTACCTGGCGCCGTTCGCGCTGGCGGCTACGGCCTGGTGGGTGGTGCGCAGCACCCGGAAAGACCGGACCATCGCTTTCGGGTTTCTGTTTTTCCTGGTCAATATCATGTTTGTGTTGCAGTTTAAAGGTGCGGGCAAGGCTTTTATGGCCGACCGCTTTACCTACATTCCTTATTTCGGCCTGTTTTTTATTGTCGGAAAATACCTTTCCGATATGCTGACCAACTTGAAAGGAAACGGGATCCTCTGGGGCGCCGGTGCGCTGGTTCTTTTATTTTCGGGACTGACGGTGCTGCAAAACCGCCACTGGCAAAGCAGCATTGCGCTGTGGGAAAACGTGACCGCCAAATTCCCGCAGGACGCTCTTTCCTGGACAAACAAAGGGCTCGCCTATTACGACGCCGGCAACAATGAAAAAGCCATCCAATCCTACGATCAGGCGCTGAAAATCGACGCTTCCACCTACGACGCCGCGCACAACCTCGGCGTTACCTACAATAAATTAAAACGTTATCCGGAAGCCGTGCAGGCTTTCGGAAAGGCCACACAAATCAAACCCGCCAGCCCCGAAGCCTGGTGGGGCCGCGCACAAACCCGCGTCAAAATCAATGATTATGCTGCTGCCATCGCCGATTTTGAAAAAGGTATGGAACTCGGCATGAAACGCCCGCGCCATGAAATGAATGCCGCGCTGGCGGGCGCTTATGCAGGCAACAAACAGTTCGACCGCGCCATCAGCCTCTTCGATGCCGCTATTCAGGAGCAGCCGCTGGCAGATTATTTTTATCAGAAAGGAAATGCACTGGCCGCTATGGGCAATATGCCCGGCGCCATCGCCCAATACGACCTGGCACTGCAAAAAGACCCGAAACTGACCGAAGCGCTCAACAATAAAGGCAATGCCTTCGCTGCCATGGGTCGCTTTCCGGAGGCCATCGAGGCGTTCGGAAAGGCTTTAACAGTCAAATCCGATGCCTCGGACATCTATTTCAACCGCGGCATGGCGCGGCACGCTTCGGGCGACAACCCGGGCGCCTGTGCCGACTGGCAAAAATCGCTGGGCATGGGATACGGACAAGCGCAGGCAGTGTTGCAGATGTACTGTAAATAGTTATTGGTTATTGGTTATTAGTTATCAGGGTGGTAGGGGGCCATCTGTACAAATGCTTGGCTACCCAATAGAGTGGCGAAGCGTTTGTACAGATGGCCCCCTACCACCCTGATAACTAATAACCAATAACCAATAACTACCTAAGTCTCGCCACCATAATCCCCGTCTGCCCTTTCTGCTCGATGACATAATTCGCCAGCGGCTGCTTCGAAATAATAACCCGGTGCGACAGGGAAGAGGCGTGCATCAGGTGGATGCGGCCGTTTACTTTTACAGCGAAGCCCTGGTGGGCGATGTCGAGGTCGCCTTTGGCGGAGGTAAGAGAAACGATATCGCCTTCGCGGATGAGGTGCTCCATTTTTGCGATGCGATTTTGTGGAATGTAATGCCACTGGTGCGCGTTCAGGCGTTTTTCGGCCGCCTGGAGTTCCTTCATGGCGCGGGCATCCTGGATTTTAGGAAATTTGGCAGGGCGCGCGGAAATGTATCCGATCTGTTTGCGGTAAGGGATGCCGCCGAATTCCTGCGTAAGGTCGTCGAGCAGGCCGTTTTTTTCCGCCTGCAACAGCCATCCGGTAAAGTAATGGATGCGTGAGCCATATCCGTTGATATTGCCACCCCAGTAGCGAAGTCGTTGTAAATGAGATTGATATGCGGTAAAATCTTCGTTTCCAGTTTGCGCGATGGCCAGGCTGTTTTCTACGAAAGTCCAGCAATCCAGTTCGCGCAGATTCACCGTCAGCAATTCTTCCTTGTAGGAATCCAGCCGGCCTTTCACATACGGCGTACCCATGAAAGAGCGCGCAATAGCCAGGGTACGTGCTGCTACAGGCCCCTGTTCCGGCGCGATTTTCTGTTTTTCCAGAAAAATAACCGAGTCGCGGTCAGATTTTAATACTGTGGGGCCACCCGTACCAGAAAAAAGCACGTCCGAAGGAGGCAGCACAGGAATCATGCCGCCCAGTAAAAAAAACAGAAGGAAACCAGATAAACGCATATGTAATAATTTAGTGCGAAGTCTGAAAACAGTGCGAAGTCGCCAGTGCGAAGTGCGAAGTCTGAAAGCAGTGCGAAGTCGCCAGTGCGAAGTCCACATCCACTCACGATGCCTATGACTTCGCACTGACGACTTCGTACTTAGGACTTAAAAAAGCATCCCAGCCAGGGTTGCAGACAAATAACTTGCCAAAGTACCCGCGATCAGTGCCCGGAAGCCCAGTTTTGCCAGGTCAGCGCGGCGGCTCGGCTCCAGCGCGGAGATGCCGCCAATCTGAATACCCACGGATCCGAAGTTGGCAAAACCGCAGAGTGCGAAACTTACGATAGCAATGGTTTTGGGCGACAGGGCGCCCTGTTCGATGATCGGTTTCAGTTGGAGATAGGCTACAAATTCGTTGGCGACCAGTTTGGTGCCCATCAGTGCGCCAGCCTGCGGCGCCTCGTGCCAGGGAACACCCATTGCCCAGGCAAATCCGGAAAACAGGCCGCCCAGGATCGTATTCAGACCAAATTCGGGGTGTCCGGCCAGTCCGCCGACGGTACCGAGTATGTAGTTGATCAATGCGATGAGTGCCAGAAAGCCGACCAGCATGGCCAGTACGTTCAGGCCTACCTTCAGGCCGTCGGAGCAGCCTGCCGAAATAGCATCGACGATATTGGAGTGTTGCTTGCCGACTTTCAGTTTTACATTTCCCCGTGTTTCAGACTCTTCCGTTTCCGGGTGCATGATCTTGGAGATAGCCAGCGCTCCCGGGGCAGCCATGATACTGGCGGCAATCAGGTACTCGGCTTTTACCCCGAACAGGATATATGTAGCCATTACGCCCCCTGCAATACAGGCGAAACTACCGGTCATGGAAGCCATCAATTCCGATTTAGTCATGCCTTTCAGATACGGCTTGATCATGATCTGCGCTTCCACCTGCCCTACGAAGGCACTGGAAATATTGCTCAGCGCTTCGGCGCCGCTCACTTTCATAAAGAAATTCAGACCCTTGGCGAGTTTCTCTACAATCCACTGCATCAGTCCGATGTGGTAGAAAATATTGACCAGGCAGGCCACGAAAATAATGGTGGGAATGATGCGGAAGAAGAAAATGAAACTGTTTTCAGGCCCTAAATACTGGCCCAGTTTCGGACTGTCGGCCAGAATGCCGAATACGAATTTGGCGCCCTCATCCGAAAAACTCAGCACTTTCGTGACGGCTTTGCCCAACCACTTGAAAATTTCCTGGCCTACCTGGGTTTTCAGGATGAATACGGCCAGCAAGGCTTGTATCAATAAACCCATCCCGACTACGCGGTAATTAATCGCTTTGCGATTATTGGATAATAAATAAGCAGTACCCAAAATGAGTACGATGCCCAAAATACCGATCAGTCGGTCCATATCAAACAGAGAAAGTAAAAAGTGAGCAAAAGTAAAATACGGCAACTGCAAGCGGCCACACCTTCTTTTTTTGACATAAAGACCTGATAGTCAAACATTTGAATCAAATCAATTTCTCGACAAAGGAAGGTGTGGCCGTTTTTTGCATTCCAATTGCAGGCGAAATGTACGCTTCACGTTCGGTTCTCAAAAATTTCAGACGCGAAAGCCTAATTTTGCCCCGCTTTTTTACTTTGGGTGTTTTGATTTTCCGGTAAAGCCTGTGCTCAAAACACTAAAAACACTGGTCAGCATGAAACCATACGTCATCGGCATCTGCGGCGGCAGCGGCAGCGGAAAAACCACTTTTATCAAGCGGCTGCGCGAGCGGTTCGCTACCCATGAGTTGTGCATTGTGTCTCAGGATGATTATTATCTCCCGCGCCACCAACAGCACAAGGACCACAACGATGAATACAACTTCGACCTGCCGAAGTCGTTCGATAAAAAGAAGTTTCGGACCGACCTGAAAAAACTGATGCAAGGCGAAAAGGTCACCATCGAGGAATACACCTTCAACAACCCCGATGCGAAACCGAAAATGCTGGTGTTCGAACCGGCGCCCATCATTGTCATTGAAGGGCTTTTCGTTTTTCACTACAAAAAAATAGCCCCCCTGCTCGACCTGAAGGTATTCATCAACGCCAAGGAAAATCTGAAGGTAATTCGCCGCATTCACCGCGACCAGGTGGAACGGGGATACCCCATCGAAGACGTTTTGTACAAATACGAACACCACGTGTTGCCGTCATTCGAGCGGTTTATCCAGCCCTACAAGGAGGAGGCCGATATCGTAGTGAACAACAATTACGACCTTGAACGCGGGCTGTCGGTGGTGGAAGGATTTCTGCGGAGCAAACTTCCCGGGTAGTTATTGGTTATCTGTTATCCGTTATCAGGGTGGTAGTGGAGCATCTGTATAAATGCACGGCCACTCTATTGGGGAGCCACCGGGTCGCTTGAAGCGACCCGGTGGCTACGCCCAGCCTTTATTGTAACCAAGCCCAAACCTTACCACCCTGATAACCAATAACTAATAACTAATAACCAACATGGAAGACTGGCAAATCGACTTCGAATGGCTACAGGTACAGCACAAGGTAAAAAACGCCATGCGGCAGGAAGTGCTTCCGGATATGAACACGGTGCTTTTCCTGGTCGGCATTCAGGAACTGGGGCGCTGGAAAAAAAGTTTTACCAAAGAGGAAAAGCAGGACCTTATGCACATAGCCGTGTGCAGGCTGCTGGAAGAAAGCGGCTATTTTGAGTTTGTGGGCCGCGATGAAGACGGATGGCCGCACTACCGGCAGGTAGTGGAAATGCCCAAACAGACCATTCAGGAACAAGAAAAGGTCCTGAAAACAGCGGCGATTCGCTATTTCCAGGACCTTCCTGCGTAGTGGTGTATAGTTTTTAGTGTTTAGTGTTTGGGGCGCATTGCCCTTGGCCAATAAACTTATTATGCCAGGGGCAATGCGCCCCAAACACCAAACACGATACCCCAAACACTACTATTGCAGTGCAATTTCCCGTTCCGTCATCATTTTACGGATATTGATCAGCGCATAACGCATACGGCCGAGCGCCGTATTGATGCTGACCCGGGTCAGGGAAGCAATTTCTTTAAAACTCATATCGGCGTAGTGGCGCAGAATTACCACTTCGCGTTGTTCTTCCGGCAGGGAATCGACGAGGCGGCGAATGCGGTTGTGCGTTTCGCTGCGCATGATCAGCGTGTCGGCAGCGTCGTCGCCCACACGCAGCACGTCGAAAATGTCGAATTCTTCGGTGGGATTGATGTGCGAGCGGCGCTTGTTGCGGCGGTGGTAATCCACGCACATGTTGTACGAGATACGCATGGCCCACTGCACGAATTTACCTTCGTGGTTGTATTTGCCCTTGCGAAGGGTGTCGATAATTTTGATGAATACTTCCTGGAAGATATCTTCGGCCAAGGCCCTGTCTTTGACAAAAAGATAGATGGAAGTGTAGATTTTACCTTTATAGCGCTGAAGAAGCGTTTCGAAGGCAGTTTCGTCGCCGCCAGTGTAGCGTGCGATCAATTCTTGATCACTTAAAATCGGCATAACTTGCATGAGCAAAGTAGGTTTTGCTGTTTAACCCCTTAAATTGAAGGAAATTTAATTGGTGTACAAGTTTAATCCGATAAGCGAAATTGTTGGTGAGAAAACGTTCTGTGATCTAATTGACTCTCAAATGTAGGAACTTATATCCAGCGTCCAAAAACTTTTTAATAATTTTAACATAATTTATACAATTTTTCAGGGTTTTCACGGAAACGATTTTCTTAAGACCTTCGTTTTGAGTAATTTTGCAGCCAGTTTCCGGCACTATCTCTGTGTACTCAGTCCTTTTTCATTCAATAACCCAACACTTGCTGCGCCGCGGGAGTTGCTCCACAGAGCCGCTCCGAGGGTACACACGCCATTCTGACCGTGCGGTTGCAGTTGCATTTTCATGGAAATACTGATCGTACTCGTACTTATTGTGCTGCACGGTTTTCTCGTTTTGGGAGAAATTGCCCTGCTCACCTCCAAGCGTTCGCGGCTCGAAGGCGAAAAGATGAAGGGCAACCTCAATGCGGCCATCGCGGTAAAACTGCTCGATAACATCGACAATTACCTGTCGGCCATGCAAATCGGCATCACCCTCATCAGTATCGTGGAAGGCGCCTACGCAGGCGTTGCCATCGGGCACCGCCTGGAGCCTTTCGTAGCCATGATTCCGGCTTTTGCGCCGTATACCGAACAGATTTCCATTTCTATCGTCGTTACGCTCATCACGTATTTCTCGCTGATCATCGGCGAACTGGCGCCCAAATACATCGCCATTCAGTATGCCGACTCCCTGGCCATCGCCTGCGCGCCCGTGATGCACCTCGTCACCCGTATCACCGGGCCCATTTCCAAATTTCTGAGCTGGTCGACCAAGATGTTCATGCGCCTGTTGTTTATCAAACCCAACGACCAGCAAAGCATTTCGGAGGACGAGATCAAACTCATGGTCAAAATGGCCAACCAGCAGGGCGTGCTCGAACAAAAGGAAAGCGAGTTCATCCAGAACATCCTGCGCTTCGCCGACCGCGACGCCTACACGGTGATGACGCACCGCAACAACATCGAATGGCTCGACCTGCAGGCCGACCGCGCGGAGAACGACCGCATCATCCGGGAAAGCGGATACACCAAGTTCCTCGTCTGCGAAGACACCATCGAAAACATCCTTGGCGTCATCAAACTGCGCGACTACTTCGACAACTGCGAAAAACCGGGATTCAGCCTCCGTGAAATCGTGACCCAGCCGCTCTACATTCCGGAAAGTATGAACGCCCTGAAAATCCTGGAACGTTTCCGGAAAGAACGCATCTACTTCGCCGTGGTGGTCGACGAATACGGCTCTACACAGGGCATTATCACCCTGCACGACCTCACGGAAAATATTTTCGGTACCCTGCCCGATATGGATGACGTGGAGGAAATTTCCATCGTCGTGCGTGAAGACGGCAGTATGCTGGTGGACGGCATGATCCCGATCGACGAACTCCGCGAAACCGTCAACCTCAAGGAATTCGACTTCGAGGACGCCGACTACTCCACGCTGGCCGGTTTTATCCTTTACAAACTCAGCGAAATACCCAAAGCGGGCGATTTACTCGAAACCGAAGGCTACCGCTTCGAAATTATCGATATGGACAAAAGCAAGATCGATAAAGTGCTGGTGTCGAAAGTATTGGTGGGGGAAAAAGAGGAAGCGGAAGGGTAAAAGAAAACGTCGGCAGGTTTTTGAAATCCTGCTATTGGCCAAGGTCTTCACTTCATCAAGGGTAATGTGAGCCGCCTGGGCCGTCGTTGCGCGTCCCCGCCAACGACAAATAAGCACCCGAGCCAGGCAAATCGACCCTTTATTTTCCTTCAAATTCAACATAACTCGCTGTTGGCGGGGACGCGCAACAGCGGCAGGGGCACTTGTGCTTCGATTTTGCTGGGGAATTTAATTTGGGATGACTCATATAGAATCTGTTTATTCCGTATATTTTGCTATAAAACTTCCATTTTTGAAGTTTATCTTTT
>JAKQJD010000590.1 GCA_029561355.1 Bacteroidota bacterium
AACCGGGGACTGATCAACAAGTTCCTGGACTGGATATCCTACATCCTGGGCCGGTGGTTCATGCTATTCCTGTTTTTTTTGATCGCACGCGGCCACAAGTACAAAAACATTCAGTAAGCCAGCCAGGCTTTTACGTCCGCCATTTTTCTTCTGGAAACTTCCACAAGAGCGCCGTCTGACATTTTTAAATAACCCTGGTGCAGAAGGGATTGTATATGCAGACGGTTGACAATGAACGATTTGTGCACACGGAAAAATTGCGCCGGATCGAGTAGCGCCTCGAATTCGCCCATCGGTTTCGATGCCATTACCTTCTTTTTGTCGGCCAGGTAAAAGCAGGTGTAATTCCCATCGGCTTCGCAGCGGACAATATCGGAGAGCGTCAGAAAATGCACGCCTTCGAGGGTTCTGATACTCAGGGTGAACTGCGCTTTGTCTTTTTGCAGGATGTTTTGAAGCAAGTGGTCATACCGGCGGCCGGTCTCGTTTTTGAGTTTGCGCTCAGCCGCAAAACGCTGTACGGCTTGTTGCAACTCGCTGGTATCTACCGGTTTGAGCAGATAATCGAACGCACTGAACCGGATGGCCTGAATGGCATAATGGCTGTAGGCCGTCACAAAAATCACCTCGAAACCCGGCTCGGGAATTTGCCGCAGCAGATCGAACCCGTCCAGTTCGGGCATTTCGATATCTAGAAATACCAGATCGGGTGCTGTCGAACGGATCTTTTCCAGGCCTTCCGGTCCGCCCAATGCCAGGGTTACCTCCCCGATTTCCGGAACAAATTTTTCAATAAGGATACGGAGCACCTGCAGGGTACTCAATTCGTCATCGATGATCAGCGCCTTTATCACAGCGCCAAGATAAGGGGTGTTTGTGGTTTGGTGTTTGGCTGCATCTCCTTAAAGCGGGCGACCACAAGGGTCGCCCCTACGACGCACATCCAGGCCTCCAATTCTACCAATGCCAAAGGGGAAATTGGCCGGGACAACCCTTGTGGTCGCCCCGGACTCCCAAAACCTATGGAATTTCAATTTTCACGCAGGTACCGGCAGATGCACCTACCTGATCATAAAGATCTTCGTACAAAACCGACGCCTCGGGATGAAGCAGCCGAAGTCTTTCCCGGATAATGTCGATCCCTTTCGATTCCCGGCTGCCGATCTTGTTCCTGCCGATGACGGATGCCGCTTCCCGGCCGATACCGTTGTCAGAGATCCATATGACAAGTCTGGTTTCCTCAGCCATAATTTTCACCCTCAGTTTTTTAATTCCCCGGGAATGCATCAACCCGTGCCAAATGGCATTTTCCACAAATGGCTGAATGATAAATGCAGGAATCTGTAGCGTGTCTTCGGTTCTGACGCCGGAAGTATCGATTTGATAATCAATCTGTTGCCGGAGCCTCGTATTCTCCAGATCGAGATACAGCCGAAGCATATCCAGTTCCTCCCGAAGGGAGATGAACGGTTTGTCGGCACTTTCCAGGGTGAGTCGCAGGAGCCGTGAAAAACGCGTCAGATACGTATTGGCTTCCATAAACTGCTCCTGCAATACGTATTCCTGAATACCAGCCAGGCAGTTAAAAATAAAATGTGGATTGATCTGTGCACGAAGCGCCTGTACCCGTAATTCGGCAATTTGTGTCTGGATACGTGTTTTTTCTTTTTCCCGCTGCCGGATCTGCTGTATTCTCCGGCGTGCAACAAATACTGTGATCATGACAAAAGCACTTGCCAGCAGCATTCCAAACCAGGTTTGTTTCCAGAACGGCGTCAGGATCCTGAAATGAAAGGAGGCCGGTTGCGCGCTCCACACGCCGTCGCTGTTGGCGGCTTCCACCAGAAAAGTATATGCGCCGGCAGGTAGTTTGGGGTAAACGGCCTGCAAATCTCCCTGTTCGGGAATACGCCAGTTATTGTCGACACCCACCAGTTTAAACCGGAACCGGTTGTTTTCCGGATTCGTCAGGCTCAGGCCGTCAAAAACAAACCGCAAATGATTCAGGGAGTAGGGTAGTGCGAGGCCCTCGGGCAGCCCCGTATCTGCATTCAGAGAATCGCAGTAGGGCCGGTAATCCACCGTTCCGTTAAAAATTTCTACCGCCCTAATATGAAGCAAAGGCGCGTTTTCATTGCGTGCAAAGGCCGCAGGCTGGAAACTGCAAACACCTATAGGAGTGGCTACCCAAAACACACCATCGCGACCTTCCATGATTTTCATACGCCTACAGCCCTCTTTTAAAAAACCGTCGCGGTGGTTGAAATATCGGATTTCAGGTTCCTGTGCGCTGTTGGTCACCAGCAACCCGATACCATAACCATATCCGAGCCAGATACGGCCTTCGGAATCGGCCAGCACGGCGAGCAGGTTGCTGCTGTGTAATCCATCCGATTGCAGGTACCGCCTTGCCAGTTGCCAGCGGTGCTCTTTCCATTCGCAGCACAGCAAACCGGAGCCCAGTGTGGCAATCCAGAGACTGTTCCGGGTATCCAGATCCATCCCGGTAATGACATAGTTTCCACCTCCAATTGTTGCGGTATCAAGTCCTTTCGAAGTGAGCCTGAACAATCCCCGGTTGCCGCCAAACCACAAACCACCTTCCGTGTCTTCCACGCCACTACAAAGGGAAACCAGGCCTTCCTGCGGCGCCAAAAACCCAACAGGTTCAATGTGCGGAACTCCTGTGCCTTCCTTTTTTACGTTTATGTCAATTCTTGAAACGCCGCCGTCGCCGATGGCCCACAAAACGCCGTTTTTTGCAGGCAACAAGGCAAACAGGCCTTCGTCGTGCAAACCGTGCTTTTTCCCGAATCTTTGCACTTTCCCATTTTCCCACACCGATAAACCTTCATATTCCGTTGCTATCCAGCATTTTCCGGATGGTTCGCAGAAAAAATCGTTGATGTTTGAATTTGGACAGATTTTGACGCTCCAGGGTTGAATTGCCGCCGGATTGCCCCGGGGTATACGATATACCCGGCCATGGTTCGCTCCGAATAACATGTCTCCTTCGGCACTCATTCCGGCTCCGTAAATCTCTTCCAGTTCGGGTGCCGCGATCTGCCTGAATCTCCCGGCGCTTATTTTTACCAGCCCTTCCCAGGTAGCCACCCAGACGTTGTTTTCCCGGTCGATGATCACGTCGCTGATACCTACGCGGATCTGGTGGTCCCATATTTTCACAATGCTTTGCGGATCAATACGATACATTTCCCCCGCGGAAAAAAAGTACGATCGATTGCCATGCCTGAAGAGATCGGTGACATAGAACATCGTGTCGGGAAATACATGCACCTGTCCGTTAAAACATCCCATCAGCGTGGTGGAATTTCCGCCGAAATAAAGCGAATCCTTTCCGGTGGGCAGCAGGCAGGTGATCTCGCTGGTTTCTTCCGAATGCCATACCTCCCGGCAGGAAATGCTGTCGCAATAGAACAGGGTTTTTGAATTACCGGCCCACAAACCGCCAGCATCGTCCAGCGCCAGCGAAAAAACGCGTGAATCATTCGGCTTGAGGCGCTGCCAGCCGGGATGTGGCAGCGGCTGTAAATCCGTTGTGCCGGGGCTTTTTTTCAGTACAGCCAATTGCTTTTCCGTAAAATAGAAAGGTCCCGATGCACACGCAAACCACAATCGACGCCTGTTTTCATCCCAGGCAAAACTGCGCACCTGCCGGTAGACGCCCCCGAAACTGAGGGCAATCGCACGGATCTTTCCTTGTATTATGATGAAAATACCGTTTTCGGTACCTATCCACAACGTCCCGTCGGTCATTTCCAGAATGGTGCGTACATGTCCGATCGGCTGCCCGTCCGCTTCCATAAAATGGTCGAAGCGGTAACCGTTGTATCGACTCAAACCGGCCTCCGTTCCCACCCACAAGTATCCGTTCCTGTCCTGGCACAAGGCCTGCACGGAATTATGCGGCAAGCCGTCGCGGGTGCCGAATACCGTTGTCTGGTACGGCCATGCCGGTTGTGCATGTACGGCTGTCAAAACCGGTTCGCATAAAACCAGCCCCAAAAGAAAGATTGCCTGGTATAAATACCGTTTCATTCTGACAAAGGTGCGGAGAAAAACGGGGATGCCCCGACCGTTCAGACATTGAAAATGACCGTTCACACATCGCATTTGCAGGCGGCATTGCATGCGCGCATTTTTGGGTGAATTAACGATATAAAAATGCTGAAACTCATTTTCAGAATACTGCTGACCGGACTGGCCATCTTTATTTTTTACTCCTTCGGAATAGGACTCGGCAAAACCGTGTGGTACAGAATGAACGGTACGGTTGTAGAAGGCCGTGTCTCCGGATTCCTGGCAGGACGGAACAGTCCATCTGTGCAAATGGAGCCAACGGGCGTCCGAAACGGTAAACTCAAGGCCCGCAGGCCGGTATACACCTATCCGGTAGCCGAGAACGCTACCGACTCGCTGACAAGCCGAAGCGGAGTAGGCACCCTGTTTACTTTCTCACAGTTTAGCCTCAATGAGCGCGTAACGGTGGTGTTCGATCCCGACAACCCTGGCGACAGTTACATATTCAGCGGCGGGTTGCTGCTGTCGAGCCTCCTGCTCATTCTGTTTGGGCTGTACGTTTTGTACATGGGTGTTGTGGGAAAATCCTGATTCATTTCAAAATATTGATTTCCAATGAAATATAGCATCTACATATTGATCTCCATTTTGATTTCGACCAGCGCGCAGGCTGCTACCTGGTACGTATCGCCGTCCGGAAATGACAACAACGCCGGAACGCTTTCTGCTCCGTTCAAGAACATTCCGGCAGCGATCGAGGCGGCCAATCCCGGAGATGAAATTCTGTTGCGCGGCGGCAATTATACGAGCAATGAAATCCGCATTGGCAAAAGCAATTTGACGATCCGCTCTTATCCCGGCGAATGGGCCGTCATCACCGCCGTTACATCGCTGGAAGATATTGCCTCCTGTATCTGGTACAACGAACCCGACGTGGAAGGCGGTTTGCTGGAAAATCTGGAAATCGTGGGTGGCGCCCTGTACGGCATTTCCTTTGAAACCAACTGGGAGTGGGGCGTGCCCAATAACGAACGGCGCGGCGCGGGAAACATTACTATCCGAAATTGCCGTATCCACCATACCGGCCGCGATTGTATCAAAATCAAGCCCGGCTGCAGCGGGATTCAGGTGCTGAATTGTGAAATCCACCACAGCGGTATCGGTATTTTTAATTCACCGGCCAACGGTGGCCCCAACGCCGAAGGAATCGACAATGTAAACGGCGCCGATATGCTGGTAAGCGGCTGTTATTTTCACGATATTTCAACCAGCGGCGTGTATGCCAAGGGAGGTGCACGCAATTGCATCATTGAGGGAAATCTCTTCGTCAATATCGGTGAAGGCGGAATCCTGCTCGGATTTTACACCGATGCCGACTATTTCGATCACACCGGAAACCCGGAATATTACGAATGCCTGAACGGCACCGCACGCAACAACATCGTGATCGGTACAGGCGGTGCAGGTATCGGATTCTGGGGTGCAAAAGATTGCCAGGCTTACAACAATACGGTGATCACCGCCTGCACGGAATACCATGCGCCGCTGCATATCGCCGCTGCGGAAGTGTACATAGACGATAATACCACTGCAACGCCTCCGTGTCGTAACATCCAGATATTCAACAATATATTCATTGATCAGAGTGGTAACGGCGAAGAAGACCACACGGTACAGGTGCGCGACGGCGCCCTGGCAGGTACAAACTTCATCAACCGAAACATTTTTTACAAAACGGCCGGTCCCGCCCAGTTCGACGACAATGTACACTACCCGCCGCTTACGTTCAGCGAATGGAAATCGACCTACGGTTTCGACGCGCAAAGCCTGGAAGCCAACCCATTACTGGATGCGAACTACCACCTGACGGGTTCGAGTCCGGCACTGGATGCAGGTTCTGCCGTCACCGGTGTCCGGGATTACGACGGCGCCGTTCGGTCGGGCAACATCGATATCGGAGCGGATGAATTCGGGCAGGGCGCCGCATTGTCAGTTCCTCCTGCGGCGGGCGTCATTGGCACCGGAATCAATCTTTCCGTAGCCACATCCGATGCACAACGGGTTTCTTTTGAAATCTTTCCCAACCCGGCGTCGGATGTGATTTTCCTGAAAAACGTACCCACACAGTCCACCTTCCTGCTTTCCGATACCAACGGAAAAACCGTCAGAGCAGCGGCTGTTTCTGAAAAAATTCCGGTCAGCGGATTACCGGCAGGCCATTATTTCCTGAGCATCGTAACCGGTACACAAGTATTTACAAAACCGGTGGAAATCCGGTAAACCTGAATCCACACACTTTTAACACAAAAATCCTCCGATTATGAAACGTATTCTTTTGTTTGTTTGCCTGAGCGCATTCGCTTTTTGCGCCTGTGATAAAGCCGCCGACGCACCTTCCAATAACCAATCGAACGGTAAAAACCTGGAAGGAAAATGGACGCCCGTTAAAATGACTATTTCCCTGAAATTCGATGACGGCAGTGTGGTAAACAACACGGTCCCGATCAAAGCGGGCGATTACATGGAATTCACCTACCTGAAAACCGAAGGGAACAATGCGAAGGGAACCTATAAAACACGCGGCGTAGGTTTCGATTCCAATGGAACCTGGTTGCTGGAAAATCAGAATAACGAATTGACTTATCAGACCGTTGCAACTGACGGACAAACAGTTGTCCTGTACAGAAAAGTAGAAACGGTGACCGGAAACAAACTCCTCCTGACAGCCGACGACCGGCTCGTCAAACTCTGGGCGGAAGTCAATGACCTGAATGTGGGCGAGCAGAAAAAGGTGATTGGTGGAAGTGCGTATGAGGAATACTCGAAATGATGTTATTGGTTATTGGTTATTAGTTATCAGGGTGGTAGGGGAAAATCTGTACTAATTCTTCGCCACAAAATTATTCTGCCAGGCATTTGTACAGATTTTCCCCTACCACCCTGATAACTAATAACCAATAACCAATAACTTACAACCCCCTCAAAAACCGCTCGGCAATCCGCAAGGGCCTGAACACGTAACGTTTTTTGGAGTGGTGCCGGCCGCTCCGTATGAGGATGTTTTGCAGGGTTGCCAGCGTGAGCAGCAGGTATTTTCCCTTGTTCAGCATCACACATTCCGCCTGGCCGGCCTGTACCGCATCGGTGACTTCCGAACGGGTAGCGATCCCGCTTTTGTTCAGGGTTTCCAGTACCTGGGTAGCCCAGATAACCGGCACATGCGCCGCTTCGCAAAGCCACAAAATCTCTTCCTGAATTTCGCTTAATCGTTCAAAACCGATCTCCACGGCCAGGTCGCCCCGGGCGATCATCACACCAAAAACGGGTGCTTTCATGCCTTGTGAAAGCAGGGCAGGCAGGTTTTGGACTGCTTCCAGGGTTTCTATCTTGAGCACCAGCGGCAGATTTTTGCCACCTGCCTGAAGCAGTTGTTGTAATTCTGCTACGTCCGCAGCGGTCCGGATAAAGGAAAAGCCGAGTATATCGGCATGTTTTTGCGCAAATGGAACGACGGATTTATCAAAATCCGTGAGGCTGTGAACCGTCAGTTCGGAGTCGGGAAAGTTGATACCTTTTTCAGGTTTCAGGCGGTTTTTTTGCGCGGAAATACGCGAAACACGCAGAACAGCGATGTGCTCGCCCGGAATTTCCACAATTGCTTCGAACAGGCCGTCATCGAAAAGCACCCGATTGCCAACCTGCAAACCTTTTACCACACCTGCCAGGGTGCAACCCACCACTTTGTCTTTTTTGCTGTATTGCGCATCGGCCTCCGCCAGGAAAATCTGTTCTTGTTCTTCGATTTTCATACGCCCTTTTTGGCGGCCTTTTCCCATTATTACGGTGCGGATTTTCGGTCCCGGCAGATCCAGGTAAATCTTGCAGGATTTGCCGGTGGCTTTCTCCGCCTTGCGTACGTTGGCAATCATACTTTTCCAGGCTGCCGGGTTATCATGCGCGCAATTGATACGGGCAATGTTCATTCCTGCTTTGATGAGGGCTTTTACTCCGTTGTAATTTTCGGCCAATGCTGATTCAAACGTCACCATCAGGTGCGGCAAATCGGGGTTGTCTTTGAGGCCGAAGAGGGTAGAAGCCCGTTTTTTAAGCAGCAGGCCTCCCGACAAAGCAGTGTCGTGCGACAATTCTTTCTCCGCAATGTTTGCTCCCAAACGTTGTAGGACGACCTGAACCTGCCGGAGCATGTGGCTTTCAGAACTCGCCAGTGATGAGAGTCCTGCATCATGCAAATAATCCTGTAGAGGCCGGAGATTTTCCCGACGCAAGGCAAGGTAATGGACCAGATTCAGGACACTCCTTTTTTGATCCGGATGAACTTCGGCAGCGATCTTTTCCGCTTTCCGTTCCGCATCTTTCATGCTCCGGTAAATGTCCAGAACAGATGCACGCAATGGAGCCAGTGAATTTTTCATAATTGGCAAAAATCTCAATTCCAACGCCCAATCGGAATGAGGCATTGTTTTAAACGGCACTGACTTTGGTCATTTCATTACAGGTATTTCAACCAGCGGTAGTTGTGGGAGAACTTGTATTGACCATACCAGCGGCAAACAAAATACATCGCGCCAATAAAAAGTACCCATACGGTGTAAACCACCCCAAGATTCGGCACGTAATCGCTGGGCCAGGTGTCGGGCGCCGTCGCGAAAAAATCGGCATCCCAGCCGTAATACAACCTGGACAACAAATGAACCAGGGAAAAATGGATCAGAAAAAAGAAGAAAGGAACCCGCCCGAATACCTGAAAAAACGAGGTAACAGGACTTTTCCATCGCTCGAACACCAGCAGTAGCAAGGCGCCGATACCCAGCGTAACACATAAAAAGAGAAGCGAGGGCGGGTATTTGCTTACATTTAAAAAAGACAGAACCGAATAAAAATCACCCCTGGGCTGCGGCGCCCAGTCGCTGAGGTCGCCATACCAGTTCGTGGCACGCAAAGCAATAAAGAACAACAGCAAGCCGATGCCCCATTGTGCCAGAAAACGCTGCCTTTTAGTGGTTTGCCACCGCAACACCGGCCCGAAAGCATATCCGACAGCCATCACGCCGATCCAGGGAATCAATGGATAAGTGCTGATCAAAGCGAAAGGCGGGTTAGTGGAAAGCGGAATAAAGGATCCACCCACGTGCAGCACTTGCCAGAGCCAGCCGAAACTTCCCCAGGCTTCCGGCCCGATACCATCCAGCAGATTGTGTCCGGCGATCATGACCGCTCCAATGCCCAGTATCCAGCGCAACGGCAAGCGTGCGAGCCCCGCCAGCACGATCATGGAAAGCCCTATGGCCCAAAGCACCGTTGCGATTACAAAGCCTTTGTTCCAGGGCCAATCGAGCATCAGACTCAGGTTGACGACGAGAAATTCGAGTACGACAAACCAGAGTCCCCGGGTCAGCAAGTACCGGCTGAGCACTTTCTTGTCCTGCACTTTTTCGCCGTATAACCAGGCGCTGGTGCCTGCCAGAAACATAAAAACCGGCGCACAGATATGCGTAATCCACCGGGTGAAAAAGAGGGCAGGGGAGGTCTGCGACAAATCTTCCGGGCGGAAAGCCGTAGGTCCGAAAAAATCGCGGATATGATCGAGCGCCATTACTACAATGACAAAACCCCGTAAGACGTCGGGTGAGGTGATTCTGTGTGCGAGAGAGTTGTTCATTATCAATGAGTTATGGCAGATTTTCATAGGCAACGGCCGACACTTCCGACATTTGCTTTAAAATGCAATCGAGATATTCCTGTTTGACCGGCATGACAATTTATTCGTTTTGTATGGAAGGCAATAATACAGAAGAAATCCAAAATCGGGCTCACAGTAGGCAAGGAACAATTTGACAAATCCGAATGTTGGTCTAATTTTGCGCCCCGAAACTTCCGTTGCACGACTTCGCACTGAAGGCTTCGCACTTCGCACTAAAACAACTGACATGGATTTCCTTTCCGAACTTCGCTGGCGCGGCCTCATTCACGACGTAACTCCGGGTATTGATGAACACCTTCAAAGCCGCCGGATACGCGCTTACATCGGTTTCGACCCGACGGCGCCTTCGCTCACGATCGGAAATTACGTCCAGATCATGCTGCTCACCTTTCTGCAACGCGCCGGGCACCAGCCGGTCGTGCTTATGGGTGGCGCCACCGGGCGTATCGGCGACCCGAGCGGCAAGGACAAGGAACGCGAACTGAAAACCTACGACGAACTGGACGCCAACATTGCCCGGCAAGTGGTGCAGATGAAGCAATTCCTCAACTTCGACCCGGAACTTCCGAACCGCGCCCTGTTGCTCAACAACTACGATTTTTACAAAGACATGAATGTGCTCGATTTCCTGCGGGACGTCGGTAAGTACCTGACTGTCAATTACATGATGTCGAAGGAAAGTGTGAAACGCCGCATCGAAGGTGAAACGGGTATTTCCTTCACGGAGTTCAGTTACCAGTTGCTGCAAGGCTACGATTTTGTGCTGCTGCACCGCGAACACGGCATCACGATCCAGATGGGCGGCTCCGATCAATACGGCAATATCACCGCCGGGGTGGAACTGGCGCGCAAGATCGACGAATCGAAAGTATACGCCGTAACAACGCCGTTGCTCACGAAAGCGGATGGCACCAAGTTCGGAAAAAGTGAAGGCGGCAATATCTGGCTGGATCCGGCCATGACGAGCCCGTACAAGTTTTACCAGTTCTGGCTCAACGCCGACGACCGGGATTTGGGTAAATACCTGCGTTACTTCTCCCTGAACAACCAGGAAGAGATTGAGGCACTGGAGGCTAACGAAACGCCTCAAAATGCCAAACGTATTTTTGCGGAAGAAATGACGCGTAGGGTGCATGGCGACGAAACGTACGAAGCCGTCGTGACGGTTTCTAAACTGCTCTTCGATCCCAAAGCAGATGCGGATACCCTGCGCAGCCTCTCGGCAGCCATGCTGGAACAGGTATCGGAAGAAATTCCTTCACCCAAAATCGCCCTGTCGAAACTGGACGAGCCGCAGGGCCTGGTAGAATTCCTGAGCGACCAGTCTGAAATTTTAAGCAGTCGCGGCGAAGCCAAAAAAGCGATTCAGAACAATGCGATTTCAGTTAATAAACTGAAAATCAGCGAAGTGAATACGACAGTGAGCAAAGAAGATTTGCTGCACGGTCGCTTTTTGATGGTGGAAAACGGGAAGAAGAACAAGTTCCTCGTGGAGTTCGTGGGCGCTATTTAAACAGATCACCCAGTACCATTTCGAATCCCGGCAACACTTCTCCGCCGGAGAGAGTGTCCTCGAATGGAATGGTCTGAATATCACCGTTTTCTGAATAGGTAAACGTTTTGCGTGCTTGCGGATCTATCAGCCAGCCAAGACGGCAGCCGCATGCGATGTATTCCTCCATTTTCTCTTTGAGGGTAATCAGGCTTTGATCTGCCGAGCGTAATTCCAGTACAAAATCAGGAGCTATAGGCGCGAACTTTCTGCGTTGTTCCTCGCTTAATGCTTCCCAACGATCATTTCTTATCCAAGCCAGGTCTGGGGAACGTTCAGCGCCATTCGGTAGTTTGAAACCCGTTGACGAATCAAAACCTTTTCCCAATTGAGTTTTACGGTTCCAGATGGCTAATTCTCCTGCTATTTCAAAGTTTCGATTTCCTGTATCGGTAGAAATCGGGGCCATAATAATTATTTCATTGAGTTCATTCCGCTCTATCCGCATCTCCGGGTTCAACTTGCAAAATTCAAAAAACACATCATCCCCCGATAATACCTGCGGCATCCTCAGAACAAGTTCCGAGGTGATATTTTTTTTACTATCCGATTGAGCCGTTGCTACTGCGGTCATTTTTTTATTTTGTTTGCAAAAATAAGAAGAAATAATATCAAATACTATAACAGAGCGGCCGTGAATCTGGTTGAATCACGGCCGCTCTGTTATCACTCTAATAAATATTTCCAATCTCTAAATCGCTTGAATCAAATCGTACTGCGTCACAATATGCAGCCCGCCCGAGCGGTCCGTCGCAATCACCGCCGGAATATCCTTGCTGATAAAACGGTTGAGTTGGCTGATCGGCATGGTGTCTTTCACCACCGGGAAGGATTCGCCCATCACCTCACGCAGCGGTTTTTCCGCATTGTGCAACGGGTTTTCCAGCAGGATATGAAGTACCTGCGTTTCGGTGATAGAGCCTACCACCTGGTCGCCGTCCTGCACCGGTAACTGGCTGATATCGTGCGATTTCATCAGGTTGAAAGCGCTGCGCACCGTGTCCGTCACCTGTGCTGCGAGGAAACGGCGGTCTTTTTTGCGGGCGATGAGATCGCTCACTTTCATTTCTTCTTCCAGGAAACCGCGTTCGCGCATCCAGTCGTCGTTGTAAATTTTGCCCACGTAGCGGCTGCCGTGGTCATGGAAAATGAGCACCACCACGTCGTTCTTTTTCAATTTGCCGCGCAATTGCCAGAGGGCGCCCATAGCGCTGCCGGCGGAGTAGCCGAGCAGGATACCTTCTTCGCGGGCCAGGCGGCGCGTCCAGAGCGCAGCGTCTTTATCACTCACTTTTTCAAAAAAATCGATCAAACTAAAATCGACATTTTTAGGCAAAATGTCTTCGCCAATGCCCTCCGTAATGTATGGATAGATTTCTTTCGGATCAAAAACGCCCGTTTCGTGGTATTTTTTAAAGACGGAACCGTATGTATCCGCGCCCCAGACCTGTATGTTCGGGTTCTTTTCTTTTAAAAATTTAGCGGTCCCACTCACCGTACCGCCGGTGCCTACACCAACAACGAGGTGGGTGATTTTCCCGTCGGTTTGCTCCCAAATTTCCGGGCCCGTGCTTTCATAGTGCGCCTGACGGTTGGAGAGGTTGTCGTATTGATTGCACCAGAAAGAATTCGGGATTTCTGTGCTCAACCTGCGCGCGATGGAGTAGTAAGATCTTGGATCTTCCGGTTCCACATTCGTGGGACATACGATGACCTCGGCGCCGACGGCCCTCAGCAGGTCCACTTTTTCCTTACTTTGTTTATCTGTGGTGGTAAAAATACAGCGGTAGCCGCGTACGCAGCCCACCAGTGCCAGGCCCATACCCGTGTTGCCGGAGGTGCATTCGATGATGGTGCCGCCGGGTTTCAGGTCGCCACGTGCCTCGGCGTCATCGATCATTTTAACGGCCATACGGTCCTTGATACTATGACCCGGATTGAAGGTTTCCACTTTGGCCAATACCAGGGAAGGGATATCGGCAGCCACGTTGTTGAGTTTTACAAGGGGCGTATTTCCAATGGTTTCCAGGATATTTTTCTTGTAATTCATTCTTCGACTTTATTTTTTGCTTAGGACAAAAATGTAATATGTGCCTCATCGGTTCAATGAGCGCGCAAAATTAGCGCTTTTGCCGGTTATATTTGTGACGTATCGGTAGCACGGCCTTCAGGCCGTCGGGAAGAGGCCATTCATGGCCGTCCGGCATAAAAAAATTGAAGGGCCATGAATGGCCCTTCTCCCGACGGCCTGAAGGCCGTGCTACCGATACGTCACAAAAACACATAAGCCAGACAGGCACATGAGAAGAATCGTGTTATACTTCTCATGTGCCTGTCCGGCTTATGTGTATATAAAAAAACCTGCTTTATTCCTCTACCGGTGCGGGCACGGTGGCCACACTTACAATATTGTCGTTGGGCTGGTCGCTTTCGATGAGGCCGTCGCGCAAACGAACGATGCGGTGGGCATGCATGGCAATGTCCTGCTCGTGCGTCACCAGAATCACCGTGTTGCCCGCTTTGTGGATCAGTTCAAACAGTCCCATGATCTCGTAGGAAGTTTTACTGTCGAGGTTACCCGTGGGTTCGTCGGCGAGAATGATGGCCGGGTCGTTTACCAGGGCACGTGCGACGGCTACACGCTGCCGCTGACCACCGGAAAGTTCGTTGGGTTTGTGCATCACCCGGTCGCCAAGGCCCACCGATTCCAGCACCTTGCGGGCTTTTTCGAGGCGCTCTTCTTTTCCGATACCGGCATAAACAAGCGGAAGCGCTACGTTTTCCAGGGCCGACAAACGCGGCATAAGGTTGAATGTCTGGAAAACGAAACCGATTTCCTTGTTGCGCACTTCGGCCAGTTCGCTGTCGTCCATGGTGCTTACTTCCGTACCGTTCAGCCAGTATTCGCCGCGGGTAGGGGAGTCCAGGCAGCCCAGCAGGTTCATCAGGGTGGACTTGCCGCTACCCGAAGGGCCCATGAGCGCCACGTATTCGTTTTTGGCGATGTCGAGCGATACCGTTTTGAGGGCCTCCACTTTTTCGGTGCCCATGATATACGTCTTATTGAGGTCTTTGATGGAAATCAGCATTTTTCAAGAAATGGGTGCATGAACAAGTAAGTAGTGATCGGTTATCAGTTATCAGTTATTTGCGTTGATATGCATGGATAAGCAGATAAAATAACCTAAACTGATAATGATTGGACGCTTATGCCAAGGCTTCAGGCTCGTTTCTTTCTGAAAACAAGCCCTGTGATCGCGACAAACAATCCGACCAGAAAGGCAGTGAATTTCCCAATCAGGTACGGAAAAAATTGGGCTGCAATATAATACAGCAGTAAGGCGACAGCCGCCAGGATAAGGAACCAGTAGATGGGTTTTCGCATGTTTTTATTTTTTTTGAGTATTTGATTCAAATACTCCAATCATCCCTCGATCACCTTAGGCGTCATAAAAAACTGTCCGTTCTGTTCCGGCGCATTCTGTAGCGCTTCGGCGGTAGTCAGTTGTTTGCCGACCTGGTCTTCGCGCAGTACATTTTCCGTTTCACTCAGGTAAACCAGCGGCTCCACATGGGAAGTGTCCAGCGATTTCAGCGTATCCACCATATCGAGGATGCGCTGGAGGTCGCCTGCCAGTTTTTCGCGTTCGGCTTCTCCCAGTTGGAGCCGCGACAGTTTTTCAAGGCGTGAAATAAGGGCTGTATCGATTTGCATAAAAAAAGGATAGAAGTTTGTGACCGATTGTCCGTTCAACGGGGGCTCTCACTCGCTGAACGGTATTTAATTTCAACGATGTGGATAAAATTTATGGGGGAATGGCACATACGCAACCACCAACAATTTACCTTCGCTGCGCACAAAAGTACAGCAATGAACCAAGGCTTACCATCCGATAAATCAATTATCAAACATGTTGCCATCGCCGGGAATATCGGGGCGGGCAAAACGACCCTCTGCGAAATCCTGGCACGCCACTTCGGTTGGGACGTACACTATGAAGATTCTGACAGCAATCCGTACCTGTCCGACTTTTACCTGGACATGAAACGCTGGTCGTTCAACCTCCAGGTTTTCTTCCTCTCCAGCCGTTATCAGCAGGTTTTACGCATTCTGAACGGCAACCGGACGGTGATTCAGGACCGGACCATCTACGAAGACGCGTTCATTTTTGCGCCCAACCTGGCCGATATGGGGCTGATGGAACGCCGCGATTTTGAAAACTACCTGACGTTGTTTCAGTCAATCGTTTCTCAGGTCAAGGCGCCCGACCTGCTGATTTATCTGAAAGCGAGCATCCCGACACTGGTCGAACACATCCAGATGCGCGGTCGCGACTACGAAGGAAGCATCAGCATCGACTACCTGAAAAGGCTCAATGAACGGTACGATAACTGGATCAACAATTACACGGAAGGTAAATTGCTGGTGATCAATGTCGATCAGATTGATTTTTTAAGCAACAAATCGCATTCCGGCAAGGTGCTTGAAATGGTGCAGGCCGAATTACACGGCCTGTTCTAAATCTTTTGCCCTATGGATATCGAACAGTTCCGCGAATACTGCCTGGCAAAAAAAGGCGCCACCGAGGATTTTCCATTCGGCGAAATGACGCTGTGCTTGAAAGTTGCAGGCAAGATATTCGCCATCACAGGACTGGACGCAGAACAATTTACCGCCAACCTGAAATGTGATCCGGATTATGCGCTGGAACTGCGGGAACAATACCCGGAAGTGCAGCCCGGTTTTCATATGAATAAAAAGCACTGGAATACCGTCGATTTCGAAGGCGGACTCGAAGAGCGCATGCTCCGGCAACTCGTAGATCACAGTTATGATCAGGTGGTGAAGTCGCTGAAAAAAGCGGAACGGGCGGCGCTGGATATGAGTATTTGAGTATTCGAGTATTCGAAATCAAATACTCGAATACTCATCTAATGGAAGAAGAGTGTCAGCAGACCCGATATCACCAGGGTCGCTCCGGTAATAATGCCCGCATTGTGCTCCCAGGCATGCCAGTTGAGCCGGTGCAAGCCATGTAGTGCCAGCCACACCCATACCAGCATACCGCTTACGGTCGTCACACCGTACGTGAGTGCCAGCAGGGCGACAAACCACCAGCCGTACTGCCCGGCAGCCAGAAAATAGCCTTCAATTTCCAGACAAGGAGAAAAAAACATCGCCACCGCCAGCGAACCGATCACGCCCCATTGCGTGGATTGCTTATGTAAATGAAAATGATGGTGGTAGTAGTGCGCCCAGATATAGTATCCACCCAGGCCAATCAGCGATACCGGCGCAATCCAGGCACTGAAATGCTCCGCCTCACTGGCCAGTACCGTTCCCAGCGCCGCAAAAATAGCGCCTGCCAGAACAGTGCTCAGCACGTGCATAGAACCTGCTAAAAACGTGACCCACAACACTTTACGACGATCCCATTCGTATTGCCTGCCAATAGCCAGTACCGGCAGCCAGTGGCTGGGTATCAGGGCGTGAAACAGGCTGAGCAGAGCGCTGCCGATGAGTAAGGTTTCCATGTTGGTTATTTGTTATTCGTTATTGGTTATTAGGGCGAATACTCTTGGCATGTGTTGGCTATAAGACCGGGCGGTTTCACCCGAATAACCAATAACGAATAACAAATAACTACACAATCTTTTCCACTTCATATATAGAGTTAATTTTCCCCGAAAACAGGCAGTAAAAACGGGGTGATTCGCGCAGCAGGGAAATTTCTGTGGGCCGGCCATCATCGATGTAACTGGATTTTAGTTTCGATTTGATGGTGTAATACGAAAAAAGGTGCTCAAAGTTTACGGAGTCTGAAAAATACTGCCGCATTTGGGCCAACATTTTGGCTGCGTTGCTTTCGGGCCGCCGCGGACAATCGGTGCAAATGCCCGGCGCCTGCGGTCTGCACGAAGGATCTTCCGGTATCTGGCAATCGAACTGAGGCATATCTTCATAGGAAATTTTGTGGTGGGTATAAGCCACCGAAGACAATGACAACAAGCCGCTGCATCCGTAAGGCATTATGGATCCGAATGGACCGTCCATCACCGTCAGTCCGCGATCTCCAAACTCCCGCGACGTAACAAAGGCAATTTCGGAAAGTTCGTGGGTAAGGGCCAGGTTGCCGGCCTCAAACAACTGATTGATGGCATTGGAAGCCGCATAAGTGGCATTGATAACCGTAGGCGTGGAAATCTGTTGTATTCCCTGGAGTGGGGTGGAGGTCCGGTCAAATTCAATAAACCAGCGGTCGCCATCTGCCGTGGCTGATTGTAAACGCACGTCTTTAATCACCTGGATGCCAGGTTCGTTTTCTACCTTTTCCCGGTAGTAATTGCTCAGTAAAACAGGATCAAAAGAATATTCCTCCGTGAGGTACAAAGCCTCCAAACGATTGAAATTGAATAACTTATGTTCGGAAACGCGTTCAAATGGAATATTCAGCCGGGTGCAGAAACGCTCGAACTGCAATGGATCGGTAAACGACCCGAACCGGTCGATGGCATAGTACTTTTCAAAGGAAAAATGGACGAAACGGCGGTGCTCGGCAGTGAAACGTTCCTTGTGCTCATCACTCAGTGCGGCAGTGGCCAAACTGCGCGGATAATGGTACCCGCTGTGCAGCCGGGCCTGGTTGACCAGAGACGCTTTGCGAAACAACCTGCTTTCTTTCTCTAAAAGCGCTATTTTTGCACCCTTCTTCGCCAGGTACAATGCGGCATAACAGCCGAAAATACCGCCGCCGATCACTACGAAGTCAAATTGTTGCGTATCCATTCACCTTGAAAGTAAGCTCTGTGACAATTTCCTGATTCGTTTGATAAACCGGATGTTTTGGCCCGATGCTTGTAAACGCAGTGTTGGCCTTCGTTTTCGGTTAATCTACTTTCTTATCCTCTGAAGCATGAAACTTTTTATACGTCCGATTTCATTTTTCACCCTGCTGCTTTTTGCCTGTTCTCTTTTTGCCCAGCAAAACGCGACTCCTGTCAAACAGGGGTTCCGGCTGAAAAAATACAAATTTGACGAAATGCCTGTACTGGGCACTTACAACGGGCTGGTGGTCAGGGAAGGTGGCGTTTCCGGTATTATTTACCAGAACGGCACCTTCTTCCTTCTCAGCGACCGCGGCCCCAATGCGGACGTTACTGCCAGTATAGCCGCCAAAGGTAAATCTCCGCTGCTTTTTCCGTTCCCTAAATATGCGCCGAAGGTTTGGCAGGCATCGCTGGAAGGCGATAAACTGCAGGTGATGCACAAAAATACAATTAAACGTCCGGACAATACCGCCGCTACCGGATTGCCCCTCGGATTGAACCAGGGAAATTCCGGTGAAATGGCCTGGTCGGATACCCTGGGAACGCAAATTCCCTACGATGCCTGGGGGCTCGATGCGGAAGGCCTCACACGCGACCCGAAAGGCGACTGGTGGATATGTGAGGAATACGGCACCAGCATCTGGCAACTGGACGCGCATTTCCGCGTAAAAAAACGTTACACGCCATTTCCTACCCAGCCACAGGACGTACCGCTCGATCAGGTTTGGGGTAAACGCCGCCCCAACCGGGGTTTTGAAGGTATTACCTGCACGCCGAACGGTAAAATTTATGCTTTACTGCAAAGCCCTGCGGCCATTCCGGACGACAAAACCGGTCAGCAGTCGCGCCTCCACCGGTTGCTGGAAATCGATCCGGCTACGGGTAAAACACGAACCTTCGTTTACGAACACGCTGTTTCTCAAGGCAATATCCGAAACCAAGACTGGAAAATCGGCGATATTGCCGCTATCAACAACCAGGAATTTCTGGTGCTCGAACATGCCGAACGGAAAAAAGAATCCGCTAAAAACGTATACAAAATAAGTATCCGGACTGCTACTGCCCTGAGTGGTTCTTCCAACCTGCAACCGGTTGAATTGTATTTAGATGGCGCTACGCTGGTATCGAAAGGTATTATTCCCGTAGAAAAGCACCTTGTGGCCGACCTCACCAAAATCGGCTGGGAGCGCGACCACGACAAGCCGGAAGGCCTTACGGTGATGAACGACTCCACTTTTGCAGTCATCAACGACAATGATTTCGGGATCGACGCACCTAAAAACGACGGAAATCTGGTCGGCACCGGTAAAACTACCCGTTTGTATGTATTTACCCTGCCTACCGATCAAAGGCTGGGGTATTTGCCGACGGAAAGTAAAATGCCGGCGAGCATGATCAGCCGATCACCCGTGGGCACCGCTACCGGAATGGCCGTACTGCCCACCGTACGTTTCTGGATGGAATATTTTTCCAGAATGCCTTCTACTTTTTTGCGGCCTTACCGGACGCGTTAGCATTCATGACAAGCATATCTTCATAAACCTGGAGATAACGCTTCGCAACAATTGTATTCGCATACTGAACCTCCACTTTTTCCCTGGATTGCCGGCGTAGCAGGGGCAGATCAGCCTGCCGGAGTATCCAGTAAATGCCTTCTGCCAGGGTCTTGCTATCGGCTTGCGGCGCAATAAAGCCCTGTTGCCGATGGCCCACCATTTCCGGGATTCCACCCGTTGCAAATCCGGCGACCGGCGTTCCGCAAGCCAGCGATTCCATCACCGTATTCGGCAGGTTGTCTTCCAGAGAAGGAATAACAAATAGATCCGACGCGCCATAGATCCGCGCCAGTTCCTGCTGGTCGCGAATCATACCGAGCGCATGAACAGGATAGGGTAGTGTGGCCAGGGCTTCTTCCTGCACCTTGCCCATGACAACGATATCCAGTTGTAAATCAGCGTGTTGTGCACGCAGTTTTTGTAAAGCCTCCTGTAAAAAACGAAAACCTTTTCGTTCCTCGCCCACGTTCATGGCCACAAAAAGCAACTTGGGTATGTCCGGATTCAGGTTTTTACTCAGCCAGAAATTCCTTTTTTCTTCATTTGTAACCGGCTGAAAAACAGTCGTATCGATGGGATTTGGAATACTCGAAATCTGCATATCTTTTAACAAACTGCTGCTCCGCGCTACATTGGCCAGCCATTCGCTACAGGTAACGATCCGAAGGGTAGGAGAGTAAGCCTTTTGTTTCCGGACCCATACCCGATGCGATAAATCCGTTGGCGAGGGTTTTCCCAAATACGGACAATTGCCGCAGGATTGTTGAAAATGGGTACAATCGCCACTGTAATGGCAGCCGCCGGTAAACGCCCACATATCGTGCAACGTCCAGACGATCGGTTTGCCCAGATCAATCAACTCCCGTATACCTTCTACCGACAAAAAACCCTGGTTGATCCAGTGCAAATGGAGTACATCCGCCTCCTGCACCCAGGGATGCCTGGAAAGGTTTTTTCCGAAATTGGCCGGTGAAAAAGAGAATCGTACTGATTTGTCGCGTTCATAAGGCAAAAAAGACAAGCGTTCCGCATAAAAAGGCCAGCGGTTACCCGTTTCTCCGGCATGCAGCAGTTTGACGGAAACGCCATCTTCCTGTAATGCATTTTCCAATCGGCGGCAGGCCACAGCAGCACCACCGTGCGTATAGGTATTGAGCAATAAAACTTTCATATTTTGTTGTCGGCCTGTACGCAGGCGCAGTAAATTGTCGTTATTGTGGCCCAAAAGTCGTTCTTTTCAGCATAAATATGGCTTATTCCGTTCCGGTACTTTTTTTGACCTTCAACCGGCCGCAACATACGCAAGCGGTGCTGGAGCGCCTGCGCCTGCTTCAACCAGAACGGCTCTACGTGCACTGTGATGGCCCGCGGCCGCACCGGCCCGAAGATGCGGACAACGTTTCTGCCGTTCGAAATATCCTCGAAACGCAGGTCGACTGGCCTTGTCAGGTCACAACTCTTTTCCGCGACGTGAACCTTGGGCTGCGTGCCGGTGTTTTCGATGCAATCAACTGGTTTTTCAGACAGGAAACGGAAGGGATTATTCTGGAGGATGATTGTATTCCCGATCCGTCTTTCTTTCGGTTTTGTCAGGAAATGCTTGAAACTTACCGGGACGACGAGCAGATCATGCATATCGGGGGTTCCAATCTGGCGCAGGAATTCACAGCAGGGCTTCCGGAGAGTTATGTTTTTTCGAAGTTTTCATTCGTATGGGGCTGGGCTACGTGGCGGCGCGCCTGGAATAAAATGTCGGTTTCGCTGGATGGACTGGAGAAATTTGCAGCAAGCGAGCATTTTAAAAAATTTGTACCGAAATCCATGGCAAGGGTGTACATGCTGGATAAATTTCGCGACACCCAACAACGAAAAAATAACTCCTGGGCGTATGCCTGGTTTTATAGTATCTTGAAAAACAATGGTTTGTGCATAGTTCCAAAAAAAAATCTGGTACAGAACGTGGGGGTAGGGGAGCAGTCGGCAACGAATACGACCTCCTCCAACCAAGCGGCCAGATTGCGGGCAGGCGTACTGGAATGGCCTTTGGTCCATCCCTCGGAGCGGTCGCCTGAACCCGGTTTGGAAATACATTTTTTTTATACCTCTCAAAAAAAACGCCCTCGTTTGCTGATCTGGTGGGCGTTGAAAAAAATCGGGCTCCGATGAATTACATAATATACGACCTGGAAGCCACTTGCTGGGAAAACACACCGCCGGATTACGTGCAGGAAACGATCGAGATCGGTGCTTTCCGGATCAATCATTTCGGAGAAATACGTGGAAAATTTAACCGTTTTGTGAAACCTGTGGTGCATCCGACCTTGTCGCCTTTTTGCCGCGACCTCACAGGCATTACGCAGGAACACGTAAACCGTGCTTTGACTTTTATACCGGTGATCGAAGAATTTCAAAACTGGGCCCGTATCGACGAAGAGGATTACACGCTGTGCTCCTGGGGTAGTTTCGATAAAAAAATGTTCATCAACGACTGTAAACTCCACCGGCTCGATTTCGAATGGGCCGAGCCGCACGTCAACCTGAAAGAACAATACCGCATCATGAAACGTATGCGCAACGGCATCGGCCTGCGCAAAGCGATAGAAGGTGAAGGCATCGAATTCACCGGACAGCACCACCGCGGCATTTCCGATGCGGAAAACCTGGTGAAACTGTTTTTGAAGTATTTGGGGAATTGGAGCATGTGATGGTTTTTGGTGTGTGGTGTTTAGTGTTTGGGGCGCATTGCCCTTGG
>JAKQJD010000601.1 GCA_029561355.1 Bacteroidota bacterium
CAGCGCCGCTACCTTCGGGGATCTGCAACGAACGGTCGCCTCTTCGCCCCGCGGCTGGCTGCTGGCGGATTATTACCTCGACAATGTTTTTGTAGATGAGCAGTCGCGCATGTTCGTGTACCAGAACCTGCAATATTACCCTGAGGCCTCGCCCGACGGCAGTGTAAAAGTGTTTGGCTGGGACCGCAACAAACCGCGCCCGCAAAACCAGAACCTGGTGATTCAACTCGGCAAAGCGGCCGACAAAATCGTGTCCACGCCGTTTGCCATCGATATTCCGCAAAACGTGTATGATGCGCCCACTATTCAAATGGATATCCGCTATCAGGGCGTCAACAGCAACCGGGAAGCGCTGGTGATCTTCAACGACGATAATGCTGTGTACCTGCCGCCTAATCAGGGGAAAGGTATTGAAAATCAGAAAGTTACCCTGCAAAAACAATGGCTGCGACCCGGCCCTAACAAGGTGCAGTTGATGTATGAAGAGGCCGTGACATCGGATCCGGATAAGGGGTTCACGGTGTACTTTATAGAAGTGAGAAGTGAGAAGTGAGATGCATAGAGTGTGCCGCTCCGCTCCATCTATTCAGGTTTTCGGAGCGAAGCGGTGTAATCTACGGACTCTCACACTTCTATATCCGATCCCGATTCATATTCTGTCGGCTTGTCTTTGTACAAGAGCGATCCCAGCATCAAAATCAGCGCCGTAGCGAGAATGACAAAAAACAGGATGCCTTCGTCGAAACCCTGCAGTTTTCGGAACTCCGGTATTTTATAAAACAGCAGGATGGTGATCAATCCGCGCGGGATGTAAAAGAGTTCCGGGAACAAATGGTATTTGTGCAAAATGCGCAGGTAAATAAACCGCATGCCCAGCAAGGTTGCAACAATGGCTCCACCGATCAAAAGCACCGTCTGGTTCTGGAAAAAAGCCAGGTTGATGTTGTAGCCGAAAATCACGAAGAAAAACGTGCGGATCAGGAAGGAAGATTCAGCGGTAATACTTTTCAGGAACCGCCCGGTGTCCTGCACTTTTTCCACGACGAAATACTGGCGGGTGAATTTTCCGGAAATCAATTCCCAGTTGTTGACCACCAATCCGAACATCAGGATCGTAATCAGCGAGGGCAGGTGCAGCATTTTCCCGCCCACATAAATCACCACCAGCACCGAGAACATCAGGAAAAAACGCTCGTTGATCCTGCTCCTTACCAGCAACAGCATGAGCCCGAAGCACACAGCCGCCGAGATGATTAAGGCCAGTACCAGGCTGCTGAAAAACCAGCCGACCGACTGCCCGGTGATCACCTCGTCTGTAGTGAAAAAATTGAAGACCATAATGCCGAGAATGTCGGAAATGGACGCCTCGTAAATCAGAAACTCCTTTTTATCTTCCGTCAGGTGGTGCACGCTGGGAAGCACAATGGAACTGCTGATGATGCTGAGCGGAATGGAATACACCAGGCAATTGACAAAAGGCTGCCCCGGATATGCGTACTGCAGGATACCTGCAATGCACAGTGCCGACAGGACAAAAATCACCAGTGCGGAAAAAAACGAATTGCGGATGAGCGGCAACCGGTCCCGGCTCAGGGTGAGGTCCAGTCCCGCTTCCAGCACAATCATGATCAGGCCGATGGTGCCCAGAAACTCCACCAGTCTCGCCGGGATGGGCAGGCTGAATCCGCTCCAAAGCGACAATTGTTTCAGGGCAATGCCTAGTCCCAGCAGCATCAGTACCGACGGAATACGCGTGGCCCGGTGCAGCAGTGAAAACAGATAAGACACAATAATGAGGGCACAAACACAGAACAGGACCTCGTAGGCGGTTACATTTTCCAGCATGAATGAGTTGGTATAACTGATTGATTGAATTGCAACGTTTTTCGTTTACTCCGTTTCCTTCTTTGCCGGCGTGCTGCCAAATTCTTTCTGGTAAATCCGAAAGAGCAGAATCGCCATAGAAATCAGAATCGGCCCGAAAATGAACCCGATGAAGCCAAATAGTTTCAACCCGGCAATCACGCCGAACAGGGTAATGAGCGGGTGTGTTCGCCCGATCTTTTTTAAGACCCACATTCGGGCGATGTTGTCGACGGAGCCCAGTACGATCACGCCATACAGAAAAATGAACGCCGCATTTCCTTCCTGACCGTTGGCCAACAGGATCAGGGAAAGCGGAATATATGCCAGCGCTACGCCAACGACCGGCATCATACCGGTGAAGAAGGTAACGGCAACCCACAGCCAGACGTCTCCGACGCCCAGGAACAAATAAACGGGA
>JAKQJD010000367.1 GCA_029561355.1 Bacteroidota bacterium
GCAGGGGTAATACAAGTCTATGATGAAATGGAGGATTTGGCCGGGTGCGTAAGCGTCGTCGCCAAACGGCGCCATACATTTCATTGTCCGGTTGTTGATCGGGTCCCGTGCCCACACTTCGCTGACAAATATGCGCTCCCGGGCATGCTGGGGATCGAAGTAGGTAATGGTGACGACCGCACGCAGTGAGGTTCCGAGTGATGGCTCGTCGGCTGGAATTTCAAGGGTGAATGCTACGCCCGGATCGGCGGCTTTGACGTTGATAACGGATACTGGCATGGTGTTGTATTGTTGAGATTGTTGAGATTGTTGAGATTGTTGAGATTGTTGAGATTGTTGAGATTGTTGAGAGGTTGAGGGTTGATAAAGGTTGATGAGGGTTGATGAGGGTTGATATTCAACTACCCTGAAAAGGAGGGATCACGTGCATACGCCGGGCGACTTCGCACTTCGTACTGTCGACTTCGCACTACTTTCAGACTTCGCACTTCGTACTGCCGACTTCGCACTACTTTCAGACTTCGCACTTTATTCCACGAGCACGAATCCCGCCCAGAAAAACGGATGCTGGTATTTATCGCGCATTTCTTTTTGTGCTGCACGGAATGCTTCGGGAATGGTCATTTTTTGAACGAGCCATTTTTGATAAAAAGCCGTCATCAGTTCCTGTGTGGCGGCATCGGGTACGCGCCAGAGCGACATAACAAGGTATCGGGCGCCGGCGATTTTAAAAGCACGTTGCAGGCCGTACACGCCTTCGTCGCCCCGGATATCGCCGAGGCCGGTTTCGCAGGCTGACAATACCACAAGTTCCGTATTCGAAAGGTCCGTTTGAGCAATTTCGTAGGCCGTCAGAATGCCGTCTTCCATGCCGGGCCGATAGGGTTTGCCCGATTTCCAGGCATAATTACCGCCGGCCATCAGCAATCCGGAACGCATCATGGGAAGGTCGGAAAATTTGAAAACAGATGCGTCTTCCCTGTTTTTGGGCTTTTGGTCATTGGTTCCCGGGCTGGGATAAAAAAATCCGTGGGTGGCAAAGTGCAGTATACGTGGCGATCCAGTGCCTTCCTCAACCTGCCCGTTGCTTTTGAATGCCTCTTCCGTGGCTGCGCTTCCTTTCAAAACAACCGGTTTCAGCGCAGAAGCCGTCATTATTCCGCCGATCTGATCCACTTCTTTTTCCGTGCCTTTCAGGTAGTTCCAGGAATTGCCGCGTAGTTCGGCGCCTGCGTCGGCCGGAACCACCTTTTCAGGTATTTCGGCGAGGCGCGTCGAATCGAGGTCGTACAGAATGCCGCCAAAAAGTATTGAAACGGATGCCGCCGTATCGACGGAGCGACTTTGAGTTACCCCGTCGATATCTGCACTGCGTATGGCCAACTGCCGCGTACTGCCCTGTTGTATGAGGTTATAATGATCGGCCAGCACCTGCCCGTCGGGGAGCACTACTGCGGCGAGGTTGACACAATGCAGCAGACCGGATGGAGAAAAATAAATCGTCTTCACGGTTTTACCGTCGGCCGTAGTGGCCTGTAATACCTTTTCTATCGGCTGCCAGAGCAATTTATACAAAGTTTCTTCCGGAGCCGCGCCCCTGTCAACCGAAACATAAAGCCGGTCGACGTAGTCCGATTGCCGGACGCCGGAGGTTTGAACCAGGGTAGCCAGTTGTTTTTCTTCAAAAAGAGAAATGAACAAGGGTTCGGCAGCGCCGGGCCGAAGCAGCAAAGCCGCATACAGCGTCAAGTCGGTGGGGTGAGGCGCCTGGTATTGATAATGTACAAATTCGATGGCGACTGCGCCGGGCGGCAGCGCGGATTGCACGTCTTTCCAGTTGAACTGGCGCATGGCTTCGCCATACCCGGCTACGGTGCGGGTCAGTTCTTTTTCGAGCCGGTCGGCCTGCGCTTCCAGCGCTTCCACACCTTTTCGTTCGGCAAGCGGTTTGGCGTATTCCGAGGCGAGTCGGCGGTGGTAGGATTTGAACAGGTTGTACTTTTCAGTAGCGGCCGGGTCGGTAGCAGCCAGTTTTCGGATCTGCGAAACGGCATTCAGCAAAAAACCCTTGTAGAAAAGCAGGTCGTCGTAGCAGGTGGCTGCAAAACCCGGCTCCCGGGCAGCAAAAGAACAATTCCTGCTCAATCCGCCCGCAAAATCACGGATATAGGCTTCCAGTTCGCGTTCCGACAGATGCCGCGAAGCCTTGAGCAGCAGTTGCTTTTTGGTTTGAGCCGCCGCCTTCAACCAGGATTGTGCAGCCTGCCGGTTGCCGGAAGCCCAGTACACGGATGCCAGGAAATCGAGATCCGAAGAATAATAGGGATGTTCTTTCCCCAGCAATTTCGCAAACGAGGCGTTGCTTTCGAGCAACAGGGTTTCCGCTTTTTCGTAGCGGCCGGTTTCATAATACAGCACGGCCAGGCTTTCCTTGGCGAGCACCATTTCAGGATGTTCGCTGCCCAGCACTTTTTCGCCAACAGACTGGGCTTGCAGAAAAAACGCTTCCGCTTTTACATAATCGTGCGATTTCAGGTACAGGTTCGCCAGGTGATTCAGGGTGAGCACAAAACCCGGATGCTCCGTCCCCAGTGTTTTTTCCCAAAGGTTTTTCGATTGAAGCAGGAGCGATTCCGCTTCATCATATCGGCCCACTTCCTGATACATCACTCCGAGATTATTATGCCCCAGGATGTAATCCACACTTTCCCGGTCGCCCGCTTTTTCCCGGATAGCGATGGATTCCAGGTACAATGGCTCGGCTTTATCGTAGTTGTGCAGAACGTAGTACAGGTTGGCGAGGTTGTTCAGGCTGGAAGCGTAAGCGGGATCGTCCTTGCCCAGTACCTTTTCCCGAATCTGCATAACCTCCTGGTTGAGCCGCTCCGATTTTTCATAATCGCCCATTTGCATATACAGACTTGCAAGGTTGCTCAAAGCGTCGGCGTAGGTGGCGCTTTCCTTTCCGGGCGTTTTTTCCCGGATGGAAAGCACTTCGAGGTACAACTGCTCCGCTTTTTCATACTGTCCCATTCCGTCGTACAGGATGGCCAGGTTGTTCACACTTTTTCCGTAATCCTGGTCATCCGTGCCCAATACTTTCGCGCGGATTTCTTTCGATTCGAGGTACCAGGGTTCCGCTTCATCGTATACACCCTGAAAATACAGCACGCGGCCGTGGTTGAAAGAGGCGTTCCCGTAAGCCCGGGATTCGCGGCCGAATTGTTCCAGAGCGAGGCGGTCGGCAGCCAGCGCGGCTTGCAGGGCTTGCGTAAAATCCTGGTTGTCGGTATGGGTGCGGGAAATACGAATGAGGCTGTCTACCTGCATTTCGGCAGGCGTTTGGGCATGTAGGGAAACGGCAAATAGCAGCAGGAAAAAAATCTGTTTCATATGGGCTGGTTCGGCTTACTTTGAAAATCCTGCGAAGCGGTTGATAACAGTAAAGATGCGACTGATTATTTATCCGTTTACTGAAATCTGTGCCCATACCAGTACAAAGGCGAACGCGGCAGCGACATAGAGCATCGTATTTTTGATGTGATAAATGGTTATTGAGTGGAAAATCAGTTCTTTTGTCCCTTGTACAGATCCCTTGCAATCCATAACCCCGCTTCTCCAGTTTTTTATGAAAAAAGTTTTTTTTCAGAACGACGCCGAGCTGCTGGCTGCCCTCACCGGCAGCGAGTTGGAGCGGCGACGGGCCTTGCAGCATTTTTTCGAAAACCCGCGGCTCCTGCAATGGGTCGTGCGGCAGGTGCGTATGCAGGGTGGTAGTGAGCAGGACGGTAAAGACGTGTTCGAAGAAGCGTTTATCGTGTTCGAGCGGCAGGTACGCACCGGGCATTTCCGGGGCGACAGTTCTTTGGAAACCTGGTTTCACGGTATCGCCCGCTGGCAGTGGCTGGCTTTTCGCCGCAAACAGCGCACGACCGTCGATGTGGAACAGGCCGTTTTGCCCTCCGTGGAACAAACTCCGGAAAAAATATTAATTTCCGAGGAAAGGCGGGTTATACTTCAGCGACTGCTCGCACAAGTAGGAGAGCGATGCCAGAAATTGCTCGGTTTGTTTCAGTTAAACCACTCCATGCGCGAAATCCGCGAGTTGCTGGGCTATTCCAGCGATCAGGTAGCGGCCAATGAAGTGCATTCGTGCCGGGAAAAACTGAAAAAAGTTATCCACCAGCACCCCGAAAGTCTCGAGGCGCTTAGAGCATATTGAGATTTTCATTGCCGGGCTGCAAACGAAAAATTTTATTCCAGGTCTTCGTTAAATTTTTCGCCGGATTGCCCGCATACGACTGCAAAATTTGCCTTGCCTGAAATAAAATTTTTCTGTTTTCGCCCCAGCATGAAAAACTCAACATGCTCGCAAGAATCGCGCTGAATCATGAATGAAAAGTTGTACGAACTCATCGAAGATTATAATCTGGGCCGTTTGAAACCGCCGCAACTGGAACAGTTCGAAGCCGCTGTGGCAACTGACCCGGCCCTGGCCGCGGCCGTCGCTACGCAACGTGCCGAATGGGAAATGCGCGAACTGCTGGCAGAAAATGCGTTGCGTGCACAAATCCGGCAAGGTTTTGCGGAACAACCGCCATCGCTCTGGATAACAAGAAACTGGAAATGGCTGCTGCCGGTGCTTTTGTGCCTGGGAGCGGCCGGTTTTTTATTTTACCGGAATACGCCCGCGCCCGCTGGAACCCTGCCGCCGGCGGTTCCGCCTTCGGCTGTGCCCGCCGATACGGTTTCCACACCACAAGTACCACCGTCCGCACCGCCGCCCCAGCAACCCGAAGACCGCGACAAAAACACACCCGACCCGCGCATCTACGCCATGGCTGCCTACGAAATGCCCGAAAGCCTTTCCGGGATGCGCGGCGCAAATACGGAAGACACGCTTGGACTGGCACAAACCGCATTTGCTGAAAAAAACTACCGGAAAGTGGTATCGCTGCTCACCGTTTTGCCGCCCGACGAACGCCAGGAAGCGCTGAACCTCCGCGCACATGCACGGTTTGGTTTGCAACGTTTCGCCGACGCTGCCCGCGATTTTTCCGAACTCGAAAAAGGTGGCGTTTACCGCCGGGAAGCGCAGTGGTACGGCTTGCTGGCCCGTGTGGCAACACCATCTGCAAAGCGGAACGAATGGACGAAAGATCTGGACGCTATCCGCAACGATAGCACACATCCGTACCGGAAACAAGCCAATGATTTGTGGCAGCGGCTGAATAAATAAGCAAATCGCCTTTTACTTGTGGGTAGCAAAACCTTGAAGTGATCCGATATACGCTATCATTTAGATACTAAAAGTATCTCTAGCGGGTCTCGAAGAGCCGCTAGCGGGTCCCAAAGTATCGCTGAAGGCAAATTGTAAGGCTTTAGCGATCAAAAAAGACTCGCTAGCGGGTCCCAACTAACAGTCAGGCAATGCCTATTATCGGCTGGCAAAAACCAAGCTGTTTGCGGTGTTTCCCGGCCGCACCTCTCCTTCTTGCAAGGCCATAAATGCCCGGCTGTCCTGCCCGGTGACGATCAGCCGCGCCGATTTTCCGATACGCAGCGATGCGCCGGAAAACATTTGCAGGCTCCATATTTCCACAACCTCGCCATCGAGCACCGGATTGCTGAACGTGCTAGCCGAAACGTCGGGAATAATGACCTGACTGAATTCATTGGGCACACGGTTTTCTTTCCAGTTGGCCGGATAGTTCCACTCGGTGGCATGGCCTGGGGCGCCGCCTTTCCAGGTAGCGATCTTTTGGGCTTGCAGGGAAAGGGAAGTCAGGGTCAGGAGTGCGGTAAGAACAAGTGCGTTTTTCATGGTGCGAACGGTTTGGTTGGTAATGGGTTGTTTCCGTTGATATGAAAAATGCTTGCCATGGGTGGTTTGAGGGGATTTGTGGGTAGAATTCCCCCGAACAGGATTTAATTTAACCACAAAGGCACAAAAACACAAAGTTAAGAGTACGCCACGCGTTGTGACTTAGTGACTTAGTGGTTAAATTAAATCTTTGAGGTTGAAAACTTGACTACCTACTTCTTCCCCAGCAATGCCTCCAATTTCTGCCGCGTTTCCGGCGTTTCCCGCACCGCCAGCGCCTTTTTAAATTGCACGATCGCGTTCGCCGTGTCTCCTTTCGCCACGAAATAATCGCCGTACGAATCGTACACGTTGGCGCTTTGCGGATAACTCTCCACATTCCATTTGAAAAAACGTTCGGCTTTTTCAATCTGCCCGGCGCCAAGTGCCTGGTAACCCAGGGTGTTGACGGTGTTTTCCGGCGGTTTTACGGTATACCCGAACCGTTTCGATACCAGCCGGTAATGCTTTTCCATTTTGTCGATGAGCGCCATGGTGCTGTCCTGCATTTCCTTGCGCGACAATTTCAACTGGTAATAATCGAAAATGAAACGCAGTCCGTCATATTCCGTAATGAGTGGCACCGAACCATGGTCGTCATACGCGTAGTACCTGCTTTCGTAGCGCAGGCCGCTGCCTTTGGTGCGTTTCAGGAATTTCTCCAGGTTTATGATGCTGCGGATATGCCGGGTTTCGGCCGTGGTATCGTCCTGCGCCTGCCGCAGCCCCATACCCGGCTCCATGGTGTTGGCATAGCCGAGGTACAGCGAAACGCCGTCGTAGCGCTTTTCTGTCAGGGCCTTTTTCGTGCTTTCCAGAAAACGCTCCCGGTCGTACCACATGCTTGGGTCGATGGCCACGTAGGCATTGAAGAGCTTGGTGTGCTGCGTGAGGCACTGCATCACGAGCAGGCCGCCGAACGAATGCCCCACCAGCACGCGGTACGGCTCCGTCGGATACAAAGAGTCGATGTGCGGCATCAGTTCCTTTTCGATGAACGACAGGAAATTTTCACCGCCGCCGGTGGTACGCGAAAACGCCGTTCCCATCATCGGCGGATCATTGACGATATGCGTGGGCGTGAGGTCGCGCGTGCGGTCGGTATTCGGAATGCCTACCACGATCATTTTCGGAAAAACCGAATTGCCGTTGACGCTGCTCATCTGCTGGATGATGCCGACCACGGATGCGAAATGCGCGTCGCCGTCGAGCAGGTACAACACCGGGTAGCGCTGCGGCGCGAAAACACCCCGCCCGTCGCTGTCGGGCACGTGCACCCAGATGCTGCGCGGTTCTTTGAGGATGCGGGAATAGACGGTATCGGTGAAGCCGATGGAGATGGGGGTTTGGGCGCGGACGGTGGCGGCGAGGAGGAGGAATAGGAGGAGGTGGGTTGTTTTCATAGCGAGTGGATTGTTTTTGTTATGTTTCTTCGAGGGCTTGTTTGGCCCAGTCATAATTTTTGATAAATTCAGGAAGGAAAGGCAGGCTTCGGGGATTTATTTGCCGTCCGTCAGCAGCGCACCCGCCGAAGCGATAATGCCGATTAGCGGCTCTTGACTATGGAGAACAGCAGCGAAATACTGCTTTCAAAGAATTTTCGCATTGTTTCGGCAGGTGGTTTACGGGGATGAAGATAGGGCGTTTCATTGGGAATGAAAAAATTGCCCCGTACTGAATCTGAAGGCCCGGAAATAGCTCTCTAACCCGCAATGCCGTTGAGATAAGGTTTTGGGTAATGCACGTTCGGGGCGACCACAAGGGTCGCCCCTACCAATTCCCCTTTGGCATTGGTTGAATTGGAGGCCTGGATGTGTGTCGTAGGGGCGACCCTTGTGGTCGCCCCACATGTGGTCGCCCGCTTTTAAGGAAATGCCAATCCTTGATCCAATAACATTGGCCTTCAGGCAATCGAAAATGCAATATTTGTAACTGCCCGGATATTGCGTCGCCATGAAAGTACCATCCCGACGGCTTTAAGCCAACGGCATTGCCACCCGCCCAAGCTGACCCACCCGGTCGCTTTAAGCGACCGGGTGGGTCGGTACCAACGCCCGGCCCCGCCACTGCGCACCGAACGGGGGTTCGGTGGTACAAAAACATCCCGGCCCTCCACACAGGAAAACCGGGATGCTCGTATCCACCCACTCACAACTGACAACTCACTACTCACTAAACGACTCGCTCACAATCTCCCCCTGCTCCTTCTCGTGCGCTTTCGGGAAGCCCGTAGCGGGTGAAGCGGCAGCCCGGCGGCTCACGCAGCGCCAGCCGTATTCGGCGTGGTGTGTCGCGAGGTAGCTCCAGGCGCCCATGTTGCGCGGTTCTTCCTGCACATAGAAAAAGTCGGCTTTCGCGTATTTCTTGCGCAGGGCGTCGAATTGCGTTTTCGGGAACGGATAGACCTGTTCGAGGCGGACGATGGCTACGTCCGTGCGTTTATCGTCCTGCTGGCGTTTGAGCAGGTCGTAGTATATTTTACCGGAGCACACCAGGACGCGTTTCACGTCTTTGGCTTTTACCGAGGCGTCGTCGATCACTTCGCGGAAGCGATTACCCGTTTCCAGTTCGCTGATGTCGCCGAGGTTGAACGGCGCACGCAGGCCCGATTTGGGCGTCATGACGATTAGCGGTTTGCGGAACGGCCGCGTCAACTGCCGGCGCAGCAGGTGGAAAAAGTTGCTGGCGGAAGTGACGTTGGCAACGGTGACGTTGTTTTCGGCGCAGCCTTGCAGGAAACGTTCCATACGCGCCGAGGAGTGCTCGGGGCCCTGGCCTTCGTAGCCGTGCGGCAGCAGCATCACGAGGCCGCTCATGCGGCTCCATTTGCTTTCACCGGCGAAAATGAACTGGTCGATGATGGTGCCCGCACCGTTGGCGAAGTCGCCGAACTGCGCTTCCCAGACTACCAGCGCTTCGGGCGTGGCCAAAGAGTAGCCGTATTCGAAACCCAGCACCGCGTATTCGGACAGCAGGGAATTGTAAATGCGCATTTTGCCCTGTTTGTCGCTCAGGCCTTCGAGGCGGTTCACCTCGTGGTCGTTGGTGGCGTCGTAGATGCAGGCGTGGCGGTGGCTGAAGGTACCGCGTTTCACATCCTGACCGCTCATACGCACGTCGCGGCCTTCGAGCAGGATGGTGCCGTAGGCAAGCAGTTCGCCCAGCGCCCAGTCGATTTTACCGCTGGCCACGAGTTGTTTTTTGGCATCGTTGATCTTCGCTACCTGGGGCAACGCCGTAAAACCTTCGGGGAACGACAGCAGGTGGTTCAGCACCTTGTCGATCACGGCGCGCGGTACACCCGTGTCGGGGCTTTCCTGAAAATCGGCATCGTCGAAGGTTTTTTTCAGCGCCTTCCAGATCAGTTCCGGCTCCTGGTAATTGTACGGCAGCGGGTTCTGGCGCACGTTATCGAGGCGGGCCTGGAGGTCGGCTTTGAACGTGGCCTCCATGGTGAGCGCGAGTTGTTCGTCGACGTCGCCGCGTTTGATCAGGATTTCATTGTAAATTTTGCGTGGATCGTCGTGTTTTTCGATAATTTTCCACAGGCCCGGCGAGGTGAAACGCGGTTCGTCGCTTTCGTTGTGGCCGTTTTTGCGGTAGCAAACCATGTCGATAAACACGTCGGAGTTGAAGCGCTGGCGGTATTCCGTGGCCAGTTCGGTGGCGAATACCACGGCTTCCGGGTCGTCGCCGTTGACGTGAAAAACGGGCGCCTGCACCACTTCGGCTACCGAGGTGCAATAAGTAGACGAGCGCGCGTCTTCCCAGCTGGTGGTGAACCCGATCTGGTTGTTGATCACCAGGTGTACCGTGCCGCCGGTGTTGTAGCCGGCGAGGCTCATCATTTGCGTCACTTCGTATACAATGCCTTGTCCAGCCAGGGCCGCGTCGCCATGGATGAGGATGGGCAACACGCGGTCGTAAATGCCGCCGTACATGATGTCGAGTTTGGCGCGGCTGAACCCTTCGACGACGGGATTGACGGCTTCGAGGTGGCTGGGGTTGGGCAACAGTTTGACGTACAGGGACTTACCGTTCAGGGCGTTCACCTGCGACGAATAACCCTGGTGGTATTTCACGTCGCCGGAACCGAAACTCTGGTCCGGAATGGATTTGTCTTCGAATGCATTGAAAATCTGGTCGTAGGTTTTGCCCACAATGTTGCACAACACATTCAGGCGGCCGCGGTGGGCCATACCGATCACGACTTCTTCCACCGGCGTTTCGCTTTCTGCCGATTTATTGATCATGGCGTCGAGGGCCGGAATAGCCGCTTCGCCGCCTTCGAGGCCGAAACGTTTCTGTCCCACGAATTTGGTAGCCAGGAACTGCTCGAAGCCCACGGCGCCGTTCAATTTTTCGAGGATACGTTTTTTCTTTTCCACGGAAAACCCGAAATCGGGCTGCATGCTGCGGTTTTCGATTTTTTCGCGCAGCCATTGGCGGCGTTCCTTATCGAATACGTGCGTGCTTTCGAAACCGATGTTGCCGCAGTAGAGATGGTGCAGGCGGTCGACGATCTGGCGCAGGGTAGCGCCCGGCAGGCCGATTTCGAAACCGGCGTTGAATTTTTCGTCGAGGTCGGCGTCGGACAGGCCGTAGTCGGACAGTTCGAGGCGCGGTTTACGGTTTTTACGCGGTTTGATGGGATTGGTTGTCGACAACGTGTGCCCACGGTCGCGGTAGCCGTGAATGAGCCCGATGACGCCGAATTCTTTTTGAATCTGCGCCGGACTGGCTTCAATGGTGTGAGAAGCAGATCCGTTGCCATTGGCGGACGTAAGTGCAAAGTCGAAACCCCGGAAAAAGGCCTGCCAGTCGGATTCTACCGATTCGGGGTTGTTTTGCCAGGCGCGGTACAACGAGTCGATGTATTGCGGATGGGCGTTGGAAATGGCAGAAATATCTTTCATTGTTCAAAAGTCAAATAAGGAAGGCAAAAAGCGCGCAAAAATAGCAACACCTAACGTGTTTTGGGGTGAATGTGTTTTGTTAATTTCAGGTTTTTGTCATTTTCGCGTAGGGTATTTTCAGCATACTGCGTTTTTTAAAAGAAGGGGGCCTCAAATAGGCCCTGAAAACCCGCTCCAGGAAAACCTTCAAGAAAATTTTACGATACCTTTTCTTTTATCGGAACTAAATTCTACCTTTGCCCGCCCAAACGGAGACACCTCCAATTTCTACTATTTTTCTGCAATTCGAGCTGAAGTAATTATATGGCACATCACAAATCCGCACTCAAACGCATCCGTCAGAACGAGAAGCGTCGTCTGCAAAATCGTTACTACAAAAAAACCGCGCGTACGGCGATCAAAAACCTGCGCGATCTGAAAGAGAAAGCCGACGCGTTGTCCTTCCTGCCGAAGGTCGTCAGCATGATCGATAGATTGGCGAAACGCGGCAACATCCACCGTAATAAGGCTTCCAACCTGAAAAGCGGTCTGATGCGTCACGTGAACGCACTGGCTTAATCGCCTTAAAAATTTGCGCGTTGTTCGCAACGCTCCGAAAAGTGTATCCCGTGACAACGAGATACACTTTTTGTGTTGTTAAAATCAGTGCGAAGTACGAAGTCGTCAGTGCGAAGTCGTGCAGCATTTGTGAAAATGCGGCACTTTTTTCTTTCCCTGGCCCAGGGTCTTCAGACTGACGACTTCGCACTTCGTACTTCGCACTTTCTCTCATGTCCACCAAATTCTACCCACTTCGTGTCCACCAACTGCGCCGTGAAACCGCAGACACGATTTCCATCGCGTTCGACTTACCAGAGTCGCTGCGCGAAACCTTCCGTTTCATTCCAGGTCAGTACCTGACCCTGCGCACTACCATCGACGGCGAGGACATCCGGCGCTCTTATTCCATTTGTTCGGCGCCGCATGAAAACGAATTGCGGGTGGCCGTCAAAAAAATCGAGGGCGGCATTTTCGGCACCTATGCCAACGAGCGCCTCCAGGTAGGCGACGAACTGCTGGTAATGCCTCCGCAAGGCCGTTTTTACGCAGAACTCCGGACCGACCATGCCAAAACCTACGTAGCTTTCGCAGCCGGCAGCGGCATCACACCCGTTATTTCCATTCTGAAAAGTACGCTGGTGCAGGAGCCGAACAGCAGGTTCATCCTGTTCTTCGGCAACCGCGGATTCGACCACATCGTGTTCCGCGAGCAACTGGACGAACTGAAAAACCGCTACCCGGGCCAACTGGCCGTCCACCACGTACTGAGCCGCGAATCGCTGGGAAGTCCGCTCCTCTACGGCCGCCTGAACGGTGAAAAATGCCGGGGCTACGCCAAATACTTCTTCACGCCGGAAGCCGTCGACCACTTTTTCCTCTGCGGCCCGGAAGAAATGATCTTCGAGGTAAAGGATACGCTGACGGAACTGGGGGTGCCTGCTGAAAAAATTCATTTTGAATTGTTTACAACGCCCGGCACACCAAAAAAAGGACCGTTCAAGCCCTCCGCCGGACCGAGAAACAGTTTCGACGCCTCCGTCACTGTCATCCAGGACGGTATGCAATTCGATTTTACCCTTCCTTCCGACGGCTCTACTTTGCTGGACGCCGCCATGCGGGCCGGCGCCGACCTGCCATTTTCCTGTAAAGGCGGCGTTTGCAGCACCTGCAAGGCGCGTATCCTCGAAGGCAATGTGGAAATGGAAGTAAATTACGGCCTCGAACCCGACGAAGTGGCGGCCGGGTATGTGCTCACCTGCCAGTCGCACCCGACCAGCCAGCGGCTGGTGATCAGTTTCGACGCTTGAGTTGTTTTTTTAACCACAAGGGACACGAAGGGTTTTCACAAGGATCACAAAGAATTGCTTCTCAGGCTTTTGTGATCTTTGTGAAAATCCTTCGTGTCCCTTGTGGTTAAAAAAAATGGCTGGCAGGCTATCCAAAACCCGTTCCAAATTCGCAAAAATCCGACGTCACATGGAAAACACTTCTCCGCTAGATCCCGCTGCCATCTTTCACCGCATGTACGACAACGACCCGTTCAGCCGCTGGATGGGCATGGAACTCGTATCCGTCGGCGAAGGTACCTGCACCCTGAAAATGCGGGTGCGCGCCGAAATGCTCAACGGTTTCGGCGTAGCGCACGGCGGCATCACGTTTTCCCTGGCCGACAGCGCGTTCGCATTTGCCTGCAATTCGAGGGGCCGGCACACGGTGTCGATCCATTGTACCGTCGAACACGTAGCACCCGTATTTGAGAACGATGAACTGACAGCGACGGCCACAGAAGAAAACTTGGGTAACCAGATCTCCAATTATGCCATTACCGTAGAAAAACAGGACGGTACGCGCGTTGCATTTTTCCGGGGCGTAGCGTACCGGAAACGGGAGGAATGGAAGTAGTTATTGATTATTAGTTATCAGTTATTAGTTATTAGGGGTGGTAAGGGACCATCTGTACAAATGCCTGGCTATACGATTGTGCGGCCAGGCATTTGTACAGATGGTCCCTTACCACCCCTGATAACTGATAACCGATAACTTAAAATGCCTGGCTACACGATTGTGCGGCCAGGCATTTGTACAGATGGGCCCTTACCACCCCTAATAACTAATAACTAATAACTAATAACTAATAACTAATAACTAATAACTAATAACTAATAACTAATAACTAATAACTAATAACTAATAACTAAT
>JAKQJD010000606.1 GCA_029561355.1 Bacteroidota bacterium
TCTGAACTACCAACTCTCCAAAAACGACCGTACTTTCCGGGTAGAGGCCTTTGACAAGGAGTACAAAAACCTGGTGCGGGAATACCAGGCGGCGTTCGATCCCAACCCGTATCGTTTCCCGACCGGACAAACCGACAACGCGGGCCACGGAAACGCTTACGGATTCGACCTGTTTTTCCGGGATAAAAAAACCGTGCGGCTCGGCGATTTCTGGGTGACGTATTCCTACCTGAATACCAAAAGACTTTTTCAAAACTACCCGGTGGAGGCTATGCCTACGTTTTCTACCACGCATAATTTCAGTGTGGTGTACAAACAGTTTATTCCCAAAATTTCCTCCAACGTGGGCGTCACCTACACCTACACTTCGGGGAGGCCTTATTACGATGCTGCCAGTCCGGAATTTCTGGGCGATCGCACAAAATCTTTCCAGAACATCAGTATCGCAGCAAGCCACATTAGAAATATTAAAGGCAACTGGCTGGTTTTCTTTATGTCACTCGATAACGTACTGGGCCGGCACAACGAATTCGGTTTCCGCTATTCGTCCGACGGGCTGACGCGATTTCCGGTCATTCCCGTCGCATACAGAACATTTTTCTTCGGCGTCAGCATGAATATTTCACGCCACGCGGAGGTGCCGAAAGAAGGAAAACTGGATTTGTGAGTTGTGAATGGTGAGTTGTGAATGGTGAGTTGTGAGTATTAAAGCACTCACAGTGGCCGTTACCATTTACAACTGACAACCAGGCTTGTAAGAAGGATTGGGTTCGGCTACGCCTCTCGTAGAGGGATGAGGACGCGGATTGTGCGGATTATGCGGATTAAAACGGATTTTTAGTGGCCTGACGGCCACTTTTTCTGATAGTCAACGGATTAAAACCGCCTTCGGCGGGTGGATTTACTAGGCATTGGGTGAAGAATGAAAATCATTATTTTTAAATTTCTGCTTCGTACAAATATGATTTTTCGATTTGATCTACGCCCGCCGAAGGCGGATAATCTGTAGAAAATCAAAAAAAAGTGGCCGTCAGGCCACTAAAAATCCGTTTTAATCCGCATAATCCGCAAAATCCGCGTCCCCATCCCTCTACGAGAGGCGTAGCCGAACTAAATCCTTCGTACACTCCTAACTGACAACTCACCGTTCACAACTCACAACTCACAACTCACAACTCACCATTCACAACTCACAACTATGAAACGCATTCTCATGTACGTACTCTTCGGAGGATTGAATTACGGTATCGCATTTTCGCAGGAAGCCACGATGCAGGCCGTCGCACCCACCCAAAATCCTGAATATGTACAGGCTATGACCGACGTGGTAGCCGACATACAAAGCGCGCCGTTCGGGCAGGACCTGGTACCTTTTGCCAATACCCTGGAGCGCATTGCAGCCGCAGAGCCTAAAGAATGGTTGCCGCCTTACTGGGGAGCCTTCTGTTATATGTTGAAATCCTTTTCGGAGCCGGTAGCGGAGAAAAAAGACCAGCTGCTGGAAAGAGCCGAAGCACTGGTAGCCACCGCAGATGCCCTCCATCCCAACGATGACGAAGTGGAAGTATTGAAAGCCAATATCGCTTCGGCGCGTATGGCCGTCGACCCGCAGAACCGCTGGCAAAAGTACGTCCCCATCTCCATGGCGGCTATTGCGAAGGCTAAAACCATCAATCCGCTCAATCCGCGTATTACGCTGCACGAAGCACAGGGTGTTTTTTACACACCGGAAGCCTATGGTGGTGGAAAAGCCAAGGCCCTGCCGATGATCAAAACGGCTATCGAGCAATTCAAACTATTCAAACCTGCTTCGCCCATGATGCCCAATTGGGGAGCCGATGCTGCCGAGTTCATGCTCGTGGAAGCGCAAAAGTAACGCCATGTCGGGACCTGAAATCGTAAAGTCGTGGCCTTCCGAAGGTATTCGTCGCATCGAAACGGAATCGCTTTTCGGGAATGTGCACCTCAGGGGCCATGAAAGCAACAAAATCAGGGTCGAAGTATCTGTGCGACGTTCTGGCTGGCAGTTCTGGATTGCCAGCCATAACTCCCAGACCGTACTTGATAATTTCAACATACATCTGGAACAACAAGGCGAAGTACTGCTGATCAAAGCATTTCCTAAAAATGGTATGATCAACTGGCTTCGCTTCATAAGCGTTCATTTCCGTATCCTAGTGCCACAAAACCGGGCACTGGAAACCACCATCCGGCTGGAAGCCGGCAATATCCGCCTGGAAGACTGCCTGGGCAAACACCAGGTCAGTACGGGTGCAGGGATGCTTCGACTGGAGCGCCTGAAAGGCGAAGTGGACGGGCGTACTTCGGCGGGAAGCATCGATATCAGGCATTGCAAGGCCAACATTACGGCTCAAACGTCTGCCGGAACCATCGAGGCCCGCGACAGTGAAGGAACCATAACACTGACCACTTCTGCCGGTACCATCGAAATGTACAGCCTCGTGGGCAATATTTACGCGACCTCGTCGGCAGGCACCATTGAAGCCCGCGACATCGACGGCATATTAAAAGTCAGCACCTCCGCGGGCACCATAGAAGTAAGGGATATGAAAGGCAGCCTGGGCGCCTCGACGAATCTGGGCACCATCGAAGCCGAAATCGTGGCGCCCGGAGAATTTCTTCACCTGGAATCGCAGGCAGGCAATATCGATGTGCAAATGCCGGTCAGCAAAGGCATGGACCTCCATATTTCGGGCACGGTGGTGCGCGCGCCCCGGTTCGAACATTTCGAAGGGATTTTCGAACGAAACCGCATAGAAGGCAAGGTGAAGGAAGGTGGCATTGCGGTACATATCCGGGCCAATGCCGGTAATGTCAGAATCGGTTCCAGCAGGTCCGGCACCTTCCGGTCTATCAATAAAACGCTGAAGGACCATACTTTCACGCTGCCGCCCGGTTTCTTCCATCTCGACCTGAAAGGGGTCCTGCTCGCATTCGGCATTTGCCTGATGCTGACTTATGGCGTCAGTTCGATCATGTATTTTTCCATAGAACTGACGCACAACAACGCATTGTCCGATATCTACCTGGGGGTTGTCATTGGGAATGTGATCAATGCCGTGACAGCGTTGGCGCTGGTTTTTGCCTTCACGAAGTACCTGGCACATCACATCCGGCATAACTGGGTGAAGTACCTGGTTCTCAACGTTTTGGCATTTGTTTTTTCTATTCTGGGGCAATTGCTACTGATACTGGTTTATTGGCAATACATAGAAATCGGCGATTCCAATGAAAACACTTTGAGCCTTTCCTTCCTGTATATGTTCATTCCCTGCTTCGTGACGTCCATCTATTTCTTTTTCTGGCAACGCTCACAGCAAATCACCCGGAAAATATCCGAACAGGAATTTCAACTGGTCAGTCTGGAAAAATTGAAAACACGCGCAGAACTCGACGCCCTGCAGGCGCGCATCAATCCGCACTTCCTGTACAATTCCCTCAACAGCATTGCCGGGCTCGTGCATGAAGACGCCGACAAAGCCGAACGAATGACCCTGCTGTTGTCCCGTTTATTCCGCTTTACGATCGGCACCAAAGACCAGCATTTCAACACTGTCGAGCACGAACTGGACATTGTGCGCACCTACCTGGATATCGAACAGGTGCGTTTCGGCAACCGGCTCACCTACAACCTGGAGGTGGAAGAAGGTCTTTCGCAGGTGAAGATTCCGGTTTTTTTGTTGCAACCCATCGTTGAAAATGCGATCAAACACGGGATCTCCAAAATTTCCGGCGACGGAAGAATCGAGGTAAAAATTACCCGCAGCAACAACCGCATCGTGTTGAGCATTCACGACAACGGGCCTGCATTTCAGGAGAATTTTTTTACGGGCTACGGATTACAAAGTATTCAGGACAAGATAAAACTCCTCTACGGCGAACAGGCAACGTTCGATATCCAAAACAATGATTATAAACAAGTTATCATACAATTGCCATGCTGAAAACAGTACTGATCGATGACGAGCCGCTCGCTGTCAGCAGGCTCAAAAGGCTTTTGCAACCCTACAGGGAAGATTTCGAAATCGTAGCAGATGCGAACAATGGCCAGGACGGTCTGGCGCTGATTGAAAACCTGCGGCCGGACCTGATTTTCCTCGACATAGAAATGCCGGTGCTCTCCGGGTTCGAAATGCTGTCCCAACTGGAAGAAGTGCCGCTGGTGGTGTTCGTAACCGCGTTCGATCAGTATGCCATTCGTGCCTTCGAGGAAAATTCGATCGACTATCTTTTAAAACCCGTCGAGGCCGAGCGGCTGGAAAAAACGGTAGAGAAAATACGCAAATTCAAGGTAAAGCCATCGGAAAGCCCATTCAATGCCAACCTGCTACAGGTACTGGAACGCCTGAAGCCTAAAAAGGAAATCCACTCGATTTCGGTAAAGGTCGGCGAGCGGTTTATTTTTATCGCACTTACCGATATCAGTCACTTCGAAGCGGAAGACAAATACGTATTTCTGCATACGCTGGATGGAAAGTCGCATCTGACGAATTATACGATTTCCGCGCTGGAAGAAAAACTTCCGGATTTTTTCGTTCGGGTAAGCCGATCCTCTATTGTTAATTCAATGGCCATCAAGGAGTTGCAACGCGAATTCAATGGAAAATTTGTTGTTTTAATGAAAGACCTGAAACGCTCCCGCATAAAAACGGGCAGTTCGTACGGAGAACAGGTGCGGCGGCTCATGGAAATCTGAAGGGTGTTTAGTTTGTGGTGTTTGGTGTTTGGGGCGCATTGCCCTCGGTTTCAAATTGTAATAACGCCAAGGGCAATGCGCCCCAAACACCAAACACTAAAAACCATAAACCAACACCGCCGCACTTGAACAGTCTCAAACGTTCAGGGAATATTATTTCCCTTACATTTGACACATGCGAATTTTTCATTTTTTCTTTCTTTTACTCACGCTCCCCGCTTCCGGCCAGAAAATGTTGCTGCTGGAAAGGGCCAACCAGGCCAAAACCACCAAAATGTACATGGGTGAAACACTCCGGTTTCGCCTGAACGGCCCGGAAAACTACTGGTACGAGCGTACTATCACGGATATTCTGCCGGAATCCAATATCCTGTTGCTCGACAACTTCCCCGTCAAACTCGACAGCATTGCCCAGATCAAGGTGTATCGCCGGCCCATCTGGCGCATTATCGGCGCTTCGATGTTGAGCCTTGGCGGCACGCTGGCCCTGGCAACGACGACCGGGAGGATTCTCTACAAAGATAAAGAACTGGACTTACCCAAACTCTACGGCACATCCGCCGTTTCGATCGGAGCAGGCTTGTTCATGCTATCGAAAAGGAAATTGAAACTGGGTGAAAAACACCGTTTGAGGATCATAGAGATCAGGTTTCCGCAGCCACTGATTCCACCACCACCCGGGAATTAGTGTTTGGGGTGTGGTGTTTCGTGTTTGGGGTGCGTTGCCCTTGGCCAGAGTTTGTAAATATAGCCAAGGTCAACGCGCCCCAAACACCAAACACTAAACACTAAACCCCAAACTCCTTCTTTGCCTGGCGGTACACCGCTTTCGCAACCGCTTTGGTCACTTTTTTATCCAGGGAAGAAGCGATGATGTGTTCGCGGTCGGGATTTTTGAGAAATTTGGCAATGGCAAATGCCGCAGCCAGTTTCATGTCCATGCTGATGCGCGGAGCGCGGGCATCGAGCGCGCCGCGAAAGATACCCGGGAAACCGAGTACGTTGTTCACCTGGTTGGGCAGGTCGCTTCGGCCGGTTCCCACGATGGCTGCACCGCCTTTGTAGGCTTCTTCCGGCATAATTTCAGGGACAGGATTGGCCATAGCCAGCACGATCGGATCCTTGGCCATCGTTCGAATGTCGTCGGCCGTTAGCAAACCGGCCTGACTGACGCCTATAAATATATCGGCGCCTTTCAACATTTCGTGTACGGAACCGCTCAGGTGTTTTCGATTCGTATATTTCAAAGCCTCTTCCTTTTGTTTCGTGAGGTCTTTACGGCCTTTATGGATCGCGCCTTTCCGGTCGCAGAGTATGATGTCGCGCACTTTCACTTTCGGGCGTTTGCCTCCGAAGCCGGCCAGCAATTTTGCAATGGCGATACCGGCAGAACCGGCGCCGTTGATCACGATTTTCAATGAATTGAGGTCTTTTTTGAGCACTTTCGATGCATTGATCAAGGCTGCGAACACGACTACCGCCGTACCGTGCTGGTCGTCGTGAAAAACCGGTATGCCCAGGTCTTGCAGTGCTTCCTCTATTTCAAAACACCGGGGAGCCGAAATATCCTCCAGATTAATACCACCGAAAACGGGCGAGATCAACCGAACCGTCCGGATGATCTCGTCTGCATTCTGCGTATCCAGGCATATGGGAAATGCATCGATGTCGGCAAATTTTTTGAACAGCATGGCCTTGCCTTCCATTACCGGAATAGAGGCTGCCGCGCCGATATTACCAATACCAAGCACTGCCGAACCGTCGGTGACCACAGCAACCGTATTTGATTTGATCGTGTATTTATAAACGTCTTGCGGGTTGTCGCGGATGGCTTCGCAGGGTGCTGCAACGCCGGGTGAGTATACAGTTGCCAGGTCGTCTTTGGTTTTGACCGGCATTTTCAAGCGTATCCCGATTTTACCTTTGTATTTTTTGTGGAGTTCCAGCGACGCGTCTGCGTAATTTTTTACCGACATAAGGGTGGTTTTAGAAAGATTGGACGGATCACTTCGGTTCGAGAAAGCATTCAAGTCATCCGATGACTTTGAGTCATCGGATGACTTGAATGCTTTCTCGAACCGAAGTGATCCGTAAATTGGATAAGGCGCGGCTAATGTAGAAGGAAAAACAGACCACCGGATAAAATAATTAAAGCCCTTGCGAATGACGCTGGTCATTTGCAAGGGCTCAAACTATTTTGGGAACCTCATTTACGTATGATTCGATTCACGTCCGGTCATTCGGATTTTTCAGCCGGCACAAACCGGATAGAAAGAGAATTCACACAATGCCGGGTGTTTTTGGCAGTCATTCTTTCCCCTTCAAATACGTGACCGAGATGGCCGCCGCAATTGGCACACACAATCTCCGTCCTTTTCATACCAAAGGAAGTGTCGGTATGGCGAATAACGGCGCCCGGAACTTCATCGTCGAAAGATGGCCAGCCGCAGCCGCTTTCAAACTTGTCCGTAGAGCGGTACAACGGTGCATTGCACCGGCGACAAACGAACATACCCGTCGCCTTATGGGTATTATATTCGCCGGTAAAGGCTCTTTCCGTGCCTTTATGCACGATAACCTGTTCTTCTTCGGGTGTGAGTGCGTTCCAGTTTTGATCCTTATTTTCCATGCAATAGGTTTTTATGCCCTACCAACAAACGGGCCGGGAAAAAGTTATCAGCGTTTGACAAAACGGTCATCCGTCAGTGCTTCGAGGAAAGATTTCAGATCGGCTTTTTCCTCCTGGGTCAGCCGCAGGGGCTCTTTGAGCAAGGTGTCGCGGTTGAAGGCGCCGGGAATCACCTGGTTGGGAGTGTCATAAAAATCGATCACCTCTTCCAGTGTTTTGAACATTCCGTTGTGCATATATGGCGCGGTGACGGCAACGTTGCGCAAACCCGGCACTTTGAATTTGCCCAGGTCGGCACTGTCCTTCGTGATATCGTAACGACCGCGATCGTTCAGGTTGCGGAGGCCGGTATACAAGCCGACGTTCCTGAATTCATCGCCGGTGAAATCGGGGGTAAAATGGCAATCGAAGCACTTTCCTTTATTCAGAAATATCTTCCTGCCGCGCACTGCCGCTTCACCCATACCTCCCGGCTTGCGCTGCATCCAGCGGTCGAAAGGCGTATCGGAAGTTTCCAGGGTTCTTACATATGCAGCCAATGCCTGCGCGAGCACATCCATATCTGCCTCTTTCTGAAAGAGTTGTATAAATGCCGGACCATAGGTGGCGCTCCGGCGCAGGCGCTGAACAACAAGTTCGGCACTGGAGCGCATTTCGAGGGTATCCTGAATCGGCATCAGTACCTGTTGTTCCAGTGTTGCGGCGCGGCCGTCGTAAAAAAAGTGTTCGCGGGCAGACATGTTGGTGATGCCGGGCGAATTGCGCTTGCCCAGCCGCCCGCCTACACCCCGGCTCACCAGCGCCGTATCGGAAAACCCGAATTGGGGAATGTGGCAATTGCTGCAACTGACCGTGCTGTCGAGCGAAAGAACGGGGTCGAAGAACAGGCGCTCGCCCAATTCCTCCGGTGTCTGAAACGCGGTGTTTTCGAAGGAGCACAAGGCCGCCAGCGACAGGAAAATCAAAAATATATAGACACGAGGCTTCATGACGCAAAAGTAAGATACCTGACAATTTTGAATCTAACAATTCAAAAACAAGAGCATAAACGCATTGTTAACGTAGGAAAAGGTAATTTTCGGAATTATACGGTTACCAACTTCCTTATTTTTATCCAAATCCGAATCACATGAAATATTTATCTACACTGTTCCTGCTGCTTTTAGTTACCGCCGCTTTTACACAAACCGCTCCCAATTTTACGGTAACCAATTCCGACGGCGTTACAAAAAATCTGTACAACGATTACCTGAACCAGGGGAAAGTAGTCGTGATCGAGGCTTTTTTCACCACCTGCCCACCCTGCAACACCCATGCCCCTTTCTGGCAAGCATTGTACCAAAGTCAGTTGGCAGCACACCCCGACAAGGTGGAATTTTTGATGCTCAGCACTTTACAGTCCGACAACAACAGCAAGGTGGCCACCTATAAAAACAATAAAGGCCTGACCATGCCCGGCGTGGGCAACGACGGCGGCGGGCTTGCTGCGTTGCAGCCCTATATGTCGGGGCAGTTCGGCGATTTTCTCGGCACACCCACTTTTATCCTGATCGGGCTGGATGGTCAGGTTACATTCGACATTCACGCAACAACTCCGCAAAGTACCATGAACCTGATCGCCCAGCAAATCAGCATCGCACTAACGGAAACCTGCGCGCTTCAGTCGCCTTCGGGCACGCCTGTTTCGAATGTACAAATCAGCGCCACCACGGCGAATATGACTGCAAATATCACATCGTCAGGTACTTACACGCTTTCGAATCTGCCCCAACTGCAAAATACGAGTTACACTATAGCCGCTACCAAAAACGACGAAAATCCGTTGAACGGTGTGACTACTTTCGACCTGGTTCTGATCAGCAAACATATCATCGGCCTGCAACCTTTCACCGAAACCTGGCAAACGGTGGCGGCTGATTTGAACTGTAATGGCATGGTCACCACCTTCGACATTGTACTAGGTAGAAAACTGATACTCGGTATCGACAACGAACTGGCTTGCGGCTCCTGGAAATTTGTTCCGCAAGGTTCGCCGGATGCATCCAACGGAAGCTGCGTTGAGTTCATGGGCGTCAAACTGGGCGATATCACCGGACCTTATTTTGCGCCGCCACCCAGCGAAAGGGCTGCCTTTGTGTTGCATGCTGCTGATCGGAACCTGAAAGCCGGAGAAACATTTACACTGCAACTGGAAACCGCAGAAGCCATTTCCTTGCAGAGCCTTCAAATGGATCTCGAAATCGAGCCCAATACCTTGAAAATCAATCGGGTAAGTTCGTCGCAGTTGGCGGGTTTCGATGGCACCTGCTATAATCCTTCGGTACTCCAAAATGGTCACCTGCCCATCCTGTGGATCGACGGAAACAAGGCAGAGGTGCACCCGGACCAGGCTGTTTTGTCGCTTGAAATGACGGCATTGCAGGACGGCAAATTGTCCGATATGCTGCGTTTGCATGCCGGCGGGCTTCCATCTGAATTGTTTGATGAAAACGCACGGCCCGTTCAAATCAATCTTCAATGGCAGGCACCGGAAACCCGGGAAACAAATGCCGCCCTGCTGTATCCAAACCCCGCCCGAAATGCATTTTCTGTAAATTTCAACAGCCCGGAAGACTTGAATGCTCGCTTGCAAGTTATTGATATTCAGGGAAATGTCGTTTTGGAACAACCTGCATTTATTATTAAAGGGCAAAACCGGCTTCACGTAAACCTGGAAAATATTACCCCCGGTCTGCATGCAGTCAAATTAAATGGCCGTTCTTTGGGTTGTATTTTGCTGGGAATATGATGGAAAGTTTATGGGTTTATGAGTTTATAGGTTTATGGTTTAAACTCCAAGCCAAGGGTTAAACCCATAAACCTATAAACTCATAAACCTATAAACCATCAACCCATCCACTCATCAACCGCCACCATGTCCTCCCCCTTCATGCATCGTTGCCTCGATCTGGCCCGGCTGGGTGCAGGGTATGTAGCGCCCAATCCGATGGTGGGCGCCGTGCTGGTGCATGAAGGCAAAATGATCGGCGAAGGCTGGCACGAGCGCTGGGGTGAGGCGCATGCCGAGGTGAATTGTGTACGTTCCGTATTGCCTGAAAATCAGCATCTTATCCCCTACTCTACCCTTTATTGTTCGCTGGAGCCCTGTTTTCATTTTGGCAAAACCCCGCCTTGTGTCGATTTGATTCTGGAAAAAAAGATTCCGCACGTGGTGATTGCCAACGTTGATCCCAACCCGCGAGTGGCCGGTCAGAGCGTAGAGAAATTGCGCGCTGCCGGTGTACAGGTGGAAACGGGCGTCATGGCTGCTGAAGGCGCCTGGCTCAACAGGAGTTTTTTCCATTGGATAAATCAAAAGCGCCCGTACGTCATCCTGAAATGGGCGCAGAGTGCCGACGGTTTTTTGGGGCATTTGGGTGTCCGCACAGCCATTTCCGGTCCTGCCGTTCAAAGGCTGGTGCATCGCTGGCGTCATGAATCAGATGCCATTCTGGTGGGAACCAAAACGGCGGTTACGGACAACCCCAAACTCGACGCAAGGCTTCATGGAGGGAATAATCCGCTTCGCATTGTATTTGATCTTGAAAAGAAAATTTCGGCTGAGTATAATATTTTAGACGACTCGATTCCTACATGGGTTTTCGGCCCGCAGCGGGACGGCATTTTTGAGCGCACTGAATTTTTCCCATCGGTTGGTCCGCTACAGTTGACTGATGTATTACAGCGGTTGTACCTAACAAACCGCGCCACCCTCCTGGTGGAAGGCGGCGCGTATATATTGAAGCAATTTATTGAAAGTGGGCTGTGGAATGAGATCCGTCAAATTGAAAGTGCCCATACACTCGGCGGAGGCGTGCCGGCGCCTGCATTGCCGACAGGGCTGGTTTTGAAAGAGCAGTTTCAGTTAGGGTCCGACCGCATTCGTATATTCACCGGTATATCCGGGCAGGTATAAAACCTACAATTTCTGCACACTTCCCGAGCCGCTGACGTTCGATTGCACCGAAGGTTCGCCGGAATAATAAATGTCGCCGGAGCCTGCAATATCGGCTTTCAGCACCTGAACGACATGCGCGGAGATGGAGCCCGAGCCTGCAATTTCGGCGCGCAATTCATTGGTAGTCAGTTTTTTGGCATCTATTTCGCCGCTGCCACTTATTCCAGCATGGGTAGCGTTGGCGGTTCCGCCGATTTCCATACCGCCGCTACCGGAAATATTGCATTCCAGCGAACCGAGGGATGCCTGTTTCATTTCCAGATCCCCGGAACCCGCTATGGATACATCCATTTTATCGGATTGGATGGGGGTAGTAACCACCAGGTTTCCACTTCCGCCCACGTTAAGAGCGTCGAAGGCCGGCGCACTGACCAGCACTTTAATATTGCCGGAAGAAGACACGTTTTCGCTGAAGTAGATTTTCAGCCGGCCGTTTTCCACTTCCGTTTTCAGGATGGGCAGCAAGCTTTCCTGCGCCTGCACTTCCACCGAATAATTATCCGCTATACGAACCTCGACGTCGCCGGAGATATCAAGGTCTACTCCATGGAAATCACGGACATCGCGGACCTCCGTTTTGACAGGTCCGCTTCCCTGTACTCCCAATAACGAGCAATGAAAACTGCGCTTGCCAAACATAAAAATGGCTACCAGCAACATGAATACTATCAAATAACGCATCTGGATGGGTTGTTTTGTTTTGAAAAAAATTGAATGATTTTCCGGATTTTTGCGCGCAACTTCGCACAAAATATAGGGATTCGACACAAGGCCTGGTAAACAGGTTACATTTTTACCCAAAATTAAATCCGAGATGCTCTGGTCGCTGCTACAATTGTGTTTTTTATTTGCTACACCTGTCCGTCCTGCCGAACCGGAAGCCAAACCTGTCGTCAACTGGATCACGGAAAAAGAGCACGACTTTGGCAGCTTGAAACAAGGCTGGCCGGAAACTTTTGTTTTCAGGTTCACCAACGTACACGCAGATACCATCTTGCTGCAAACGGTGCGCACCAGTTGCGGCTGCACGGCTGCCAACTGGACGGAAACGCCCATTGCGCCGGGACAGGAAGGCCAGGTCAGAATTGAATATGATGCGTATCAGGGGGGAGATTTCGACAAGAAGATCCGGGTATTTTTTGATCAGCAGCGCAAACCGGAGATTTTGCGGATCATGGGAACCGTGCGTCAATAAGTTAACCTTCCTCTACCCGTCCGCCTTCCACTTCAAACAATTTGTAATCGCCTGAAAAAGAAGCGATTATCTCTTCTATTCTGCCGCGTTGCGTGTCGGTAATGAAGATCTGGCCGAAATCGCGACTGATGAGTAATCCGACCAGGTGGTGTACGCGTTGGGTGTCGAGTTTGTCAAAAATATCGTCGAGCAGCAGGATAGGCGCCACACCCTTTGCCTGCCGAAGCACTTCATATTGTGCCAGCCGGAGGGCCAGCAGGAAGGATTTCAACTGCCCCTGCGACGCAAATTTTTTCACCAGTTTGCCATCCATGTACAACGCCAGGTCGTCGCGGTGCGGTCCGATCGTGGAACGCTGCAAAATGCGGTCTTTTTCCAGAACGGCCGGCAACAAAACTTCGAGCGACCCGTCCGACAGGTCGGAATCGTATTCGACATCCACTTCTTCCCGGCTATTGGAAATGGCCGCATAGATTTCCCGAAATAAAGGCCGGAATGCTTCCACGAATGCCCGGCGTTGTTCGAACAACTCCTGTGCCGGCTCCGGCATTTGCCGGTCTATACTTTCGAGCAGCACCGCATCGAAATGCCTTTGTTCGGCAAAGTTTTTTAACAGGGCATTGCGCTGCTTGAGTAACGCATTGTAAATGAGGAGGTTTTGCAAGTAATTTGGTGAAATCTGCGAGAGCGTCGCATCCAGAAAACGGCGGCGGTCCTCGCTGCCCTCCTGCACCAGCGACACATCGTCGGGTGCGATCATGACCACCGGAAACTGCCCGATATAGTCCGTGAGCCGGTCGTAAGGCGTGCCGTTGCGCTCGATTTCCTTTCGCTGCCCGGCCTGGAATTTGGCGGCGATTTTTTGCACCTGATCGTCCGTGCTGAAGTGGCCTTCGATTCGAAAAAACGTTTCGTTGTGACGCACCAGTTGCCGGTCGTTCAGCCCCGTGTGGTTTTTGCACAAACAAAGAAAATGGATCGCATCGAGCACGTTGGTTTTCCCCATGCCATTCAAACCCGTCAGACAATTCAGGCGCTGCGACAACGTCAGGTGAAGTTGTTCGTAGTTCTTGAAATTGCTGAGTTTGAGTTGGGAGAGGTGCATTTTGGTTATTGGTTATTGGTTATTAGTTATTAGTTATTAGTCCCATATCCCAAGCCTGAAACACCCTGATAACTAATAACCAATAACTAATAACTAAATTCATGACAGATATTTCCCCACAATCGGCATCCGGCGGCCCATACCAAAGCCCTTGCTGCTGACTCGGAGCACAGGGGCAGCCTGTTCGCGCTTGAATTCGTTGATGTTGACCATGCGGAGTACGCGCTTTACCAGCGCTTCGTCGAAACCCATGGCGATCAGTTCGCGCGGTCCCTGGCGGCATTCGATGTATTGGAACAGCAACGGATCAAGCACCTCGTAGGGCGGCAGGCTGTCGGTATCTTTTTGGCCGGGGTGCAGTTCTGCACTCGGCGGTTTTACGATGCTGTTTTGCGGAATGACCTCGCCATCCTTGTTCAGGTAGTTTGCCAGTTCGTACACTTCCGTTTTGTACACGTCGCCCAAAACGGAAATGCCGCCGCACATATCGCCGTAGAGCGTGCCGTACCCGACCGACATTTCGCTTTTGTTGGTCGTATTCAGCAGGATGTTGCCGAATTTATTGCTCATCGCCATCAGAAGGGTCCCCCGCACCCTGGCCTGAATATTTTCCTCTGTGACGTTAAAAGGCTGGCCTTCAAATTGTGTTTTAAGTGCCGCTTCGAAAGCCTCGTACATGGGTTTGATGGCAACAATATCGTAGGTAATGCCCAGATTTTCAGCAAGTTGCCGTGCATCATCCACTGAGTGGCCGCTGCTGAACTGACTTGGCATAAGTAACACGCGAACATTTTCCGGGCCGAGGGCTTTGGCAGCCAGCACGACCGTGACCGCAGAGTCGATACCACCGGAAAGGCCCAGAATCGCTTTTTTGAAACCGAGTTTACGGAAATAATCCCCGATGCCGATAACCAGGGCATCATGAATAAGTTGAACCTTGTTTTTGGGCTGTTCGGCAGAGCGGCCGCCGCGCAGCACCTCGTCCAGATCGTATACTTTTACACTTTCTTCAAAATAGGGCATTTCATCAAACACCTGCCCATCGGGCGACATAATGATGCTGCCACCGTCGAAAATAATATCCGTTTGTGCGCCGGTGTGGTTGGTGTAAAACATCGGGATACCATAGCGCTCCACATTGGCCCGCACGATCTGTATCCGCAGTGCGGCATGTGCATAATCGAACGGAGACGCGCTCAGGTTCAGGATAAAATCGGGTTTGTGCGGCATCATTTCATCCAGCGGCGATATCACATACAGCGGATTTTCATTGCCTACATTCCAGATGTCTTCACAGACCGAAAGTGCGATTTTTTTGCCTTTGAATAGAATCGGTTTGAACTCCGTGGCAGGCTCGAAATACCGGTATTCGTCAAAAATATCGTAGGTCGGCAGCAGGGCTTTGTGCTGAACTCCCAAGACCTCGCCTTCTGAAAGGAAGTACGCCGAGTTGAAAAGGTCTTTGCCGGCCACCACGGGGTTGCGCGTCGGCGCGCCCACCACAATCGCAATGCCATGGCTCACGGCTTTCAGCGCGTCTACTGATGCCTGCGATTGCAGGATAAAGTCGTCGAATTCCAGGAAATCACGTGGCGGGTAGCCGCATACGGCCAGTTCGCCGAAGCAGATCAGGTCGGCGCCCTGGCTTTTCGCCGTCTCCACGGCCGCCAGCATTTTGGCGAGGTTTCCTTCAAAATTACCGATGTGGTAGTCTAGTTGGGCAAGAGCAATGCGCATTTTTGTTATCAGTTATCCGTTATTAGTTATCAGGCTGGTAATGCTTGATCATTAATATGAAATGAAGAGTCTCAAACCCAGCCTACTACTGCCCCATCATCATTCATCATTCATCGTTCATCATTCATCACTCCTTCACCACTTCCCCGTACAAGTCAAACTCTTCGGCGCCTGTAATTTTAATATTTGCAAAGTCACCCAGCCGAATATAGTTGCCCTTGGCAGGCACCAGCACCTCGTTGTCCACGTCCGGCGAGTCGGCTTCCGTGCGGCCGATAAAATATTTGCCTTCCTTCCGGTCGAACAACGTGCGGAACACCTGCCCGATCTTGGCTTCATTTTTCTGGTAGGAAATGTCCTGTTGCAGGTCCATCAGGCGCTGTGCGCGTTCGGCTTTTACTTCTGCCGGAATTTCATCCTCAAAATCATAGGCGCGCGTGCTTTCTTCGTGCGAGTACTGGAACACGCCTACGCGCTCGAATTGCTGCTGCTGCACAAAGTCGAGTAGTTCTTCAAAATCTTCCTCCGTTTCGCCGGGGTGGCCTACAAGAAATGTGGTGCGAATGGCGATTCCCGGTACTTTTTCACGGATTTTGGCGATCAGTTCTTCTGTTTCCGCCCGGGTAATCTGGCGGCGCATCAGATCCAGTACGCGGTCACTGGCGTGTTGCAGCGGCATATCGAGGTAGTTGCAAACCTTTTTTTGCGCGGCCATCACGTCCAGAATTTCCAGCGGGAATTTGCTCGGATACGCATAGTGCAGGCGGATCCATTCAATACCTTCTACTTCGGCCAGCGCGTTCAGCAGCCGGGGCAATTCGCGGGTTTTATAAATATCGAGACCGTAATAGGTAAGTTCCTGGGCGATGAGCAGCAATTCCTTTACGCCGCGCCGCGCCAGGTTTTTGGCCTCCATTACCAGTTCCTCAACCGGGCGACTGACGTGTTTGCCACGCATCAACGGAATCGCGCAAAAAGAGCAGGTACGGTTACAGCCTTCCGAAATTTTCAGGTAGGCATAGTGCGGCAGCGTCGTGATCTGTCGTTCGCCGAGCAGTTCGTATTTGTAGTCGGCGTCCATTTTAGCCAGCAGGGCAGGCATTTCGAGCGTGCCGAAAAAAGCGTCCACTTCCGGGATTTCCGCTTCCAGACTGTCTTTATAACGCTGTGACAAACAACCCGTTACATAGAGTTTGTCGATACCGCCCGCCTGTTTTATATTGGCATATTGCACAATCGTATCGATACTTTCCTGCTTGGCCAGGTCGATAAAACCGCAGGTATTGATCACCACGACATTGGCATCTTCGCGGTCGCTGTCGTGCGCCACGTCGTAGTCGTTGCCGCGCAACTGCGTGATCAGGTTCTCACTGTCGACCAGATTTTTGGAACAGCCGAGGGTAATCACATTTACTTTATCCTTTCGAATGGATTTCGTCTTCATATTTATGGTAAAACCGGCAAAAAACCGTAATTGTCATTTAGAAACCGCAAAGGTCGCTCATTTTGGGAAATTTTTCGACGCCTGCTTTGGTACCCTGAATAACGCAAGTACCTTTGCGCCCCTATGACACAAACCGCCTTGCTCGACAGCCTGGAATCGGAACTCCGGCAATCTTTGGAAATGGTTCGAAGCCAGATCGCTTCCTACGACCTTTCCGCATTGCAATTCCGTACCTCACCCGAACGCTGGAACGCGCTGGAATGTTTTGCCCACCTGAACGCCTACCTGGAGCGGTACATCCCGCGTATGGAACTGGCCGTTCACAAGGCCAAAGCGCGGGAATGGAAACCGGTAGAGGTGGTAAAGTATACAGGGGTCGCCAAAAGGTATATTCGCCGGGCAAATCCCGAAAATATTAAAACCTATAAAACGCCGAAACACTATAATTTCTGGCAAAAAACGACAGGAAAAGCCGCGTTGAAAGGTTTTATCATCAATTCCGAACGACTTTTACGTGTCATTCAGGCAGCACGAGAAGTCAACCTGAACAAGGCAAAAGTAGGCCGTGGCAAATCCGGTTTTTTTACCCTCAACCTCGGCAATACCCTCGAATGGCAGGTGATGCACATCCGCCGCCACCTGGCTCAAATCGAGACACAGATCGCCCAGATGCAGGGCCGAGGTTTGGTCTGATCCATCAATTTTTTATTGCTTATCAGGCTCCTGGAATCCTGTAAGTGATCCGATGACTTCGAGTCATCGGATCACTTACAGGATTCCAGGAGCCTGATAAGCAGTTTTTTTAAAATTTTTCCGGCAGAAACTTGCAGCATTCAAATCTAGCCAGTACGTTTGCACCGTAACAGTACAACAGTACAAGCATGAATAACCGCAGCGCATTTTATTTTGGTTTCTTTTTTTACTATTTCTTTTTTGGAAAAAGGAAAAGGAACTGCCTGTGCGCTTCAGTATAAATAAGAAAACTGAAATCAACAGTCAAGGGAGTTCCTGAGCATCAGGAACTCCCTTTTTCATTGTCATAAACTACTGCAATGTCCGATTCAGCCATGCCGTCTTCGACGGCTTCAACACAAAAACTACCCGCCGCACCCGAAGTTGCGGGCCAACGCATCGCCATACAGGGCGTTCGCGGCGCTTTTCATGAAATTGCCGCCCGCCGTTTTTTCGGCGAAAGCATAGAGTTGGTTCCCGCCTTGTCGTTTCCCATTCTATTTGAAAAAACAGCCGACGCCGGTCAAACGGATGCAGCCGTGCTGGCTATCGAAAACAGTATCGCCGGCAGTATTCTGGGCAACTACAAATTGCTGGAAAACAGCGATTTAGCAGTAGTCGGAGAAGTGTATTTGCGGATTCAACAGAACCTGCTGGCTTTGCCGGGCGTTCCCATCGACCAGTTGCGAGAAGTGCATTCGCACCCGATGGCGCTGGCTCAGTGCAGTGAGTTTTTTAAAAAATACCCGCGCATCCGGCTGGTAGAGTCGGAAGATACGGCCGAGAGCGCTGCACATATCGTTCGCCATCGCGCTATTCATATCGGCGCTATTGCCAGCACCCTGGCCGCCGACATATACGGCCTGAACGTGCTGGCTCCGGCCATCGAAACCGTTCCCGAAAATTTTACCCGTTTCCTGGCCGTTCGCCGCAGGTCCGATGCCACGCCTATTCCTCATGCCGACAAGGCTTCCGTCTGTTTCAGTGCGGGCCACCAGCCCGGCAGTCTGGCGCAAATCCTCACCTTGCTGGCTACCGAAGGCGCCAACCTGACCAAGATACAGTCGGCGCCGCTGCTCGGCCGCCCCTGGGAGTATCGCTTTTTTGCAGATTTCACCGCATTTCCTGACCGGATTGCCGAAGTACTTCGTCTGCTCGACCAAAAAACGACGGATCTTCAAGTATTGGGCGTGTACAGGGAAGGAGTGATGAATGATGAATGATGAATGATGAGTGATGAATGATGAATGATGAATGATGAATGATGAATTTATCACTCTTTTTAAGAGTTTGATAATGAACGGATTGCCCCCTACAACCCTGATAACTAATAACAGATAACTGATAACTAACAACAAATGATCGCACCCGCTAAACGGCTCGATTCCGTCAACGAATACTACTTCGCCGGAAAACTCCGCGAGATTGCCCAGATGCAGCGCGAAGGAAAACCTGTGCTCAACCTCGGCATCGGCAGTCCCGACCAGCCGCCCCACCCTGCCGTGCTCGAAGCGTTGCAGCAAGGTGCAGCCAATCCGAAAGCGCACGGTTATCAATCCTACACCGGCATCCCTGCTTTGCGGGAAGCATGGGCCGCCTGGTATAAGGAATACTACCACGTTTCCTTAAATCCTGAGAATCAGATACTTCCGCTGATCGGCTCCAAGGAAGGTATCGTACACGTAGCCATGGCGTTTCTCGAACCCGGTGACGTGGCCCTGGTGCCCAATCCAGGCTACCCGGCTTATTCGGCAGCCACCCAACTGGCCGGGGCCACCGTGCAATTGTATGAATTGAAGGAAGCCAACGACTGGTTGCCCGATTTTGAAGAACTGGAAAAGTCGGATCTGACAAAAGTGAAGGTGCTATGGGCCAATTACCCGCACATGCCCACCGGCGCACCCGGCTCGGCAGCAGTTTTTCAGGCACTGGTGGATTTTGGCAAAAAGCACAACATCCTCATTATCAATGATAATCCATACAGTTTTATCCTGAATGAACACCCGCGCAGCATCCTGGCGGCTTCGGGCGCTGAAGAAGTAGCGCTGGAACTGAATTCCTTGTCAAAATCGCACAACATGGCGGGCTGGCGCGTCGGGATGGTGGCCGGACACCCGGAATACCTGAAATCGGTGCTGCGTTTTAAAAGTAATATGGATTCGGGACAATTCCAGCCGGTGCAACTGGCTGCGGTAAAGGCCTTGCAATTGCCCGCAACATGGTATTCGGAACTCAATGCCATGTACCGCGAACGGCAACAAGTGGCGTTTCAAATCCTGGAAAGTATTGACTGTGTGTTCGACCGGCAGCAGCAGGGCATGTTCGTGTGGGCCAAAATTCCCGATCACTATGCCGATTGTTATGCCCTGAGCGACGAATTGCTGTACGAACGGCATGTATTCCTCACGCCCGGCGGCATTTTCGGTTCCAATGGCGACCGCTTCGTCCGAATTTCCCTGTGCAGCGACGTGCCAACGCTGCAAACCGCCCTTCAAAAAATTCAAAGCGCCATCACGATATGACGATCACAGTAATTGGCCCGGGTTTGATCGGCGGCTCACTCGCAGTGGGCTTGCGCGAAAACGGTTTTGCAACCCGCATCATCGGGGTGGACAACAAACCGGCACATGCGCAAAAAGCGCTCGATTTGGGTATTGTCGACGAAATAATGCCTTTGCCGGAAGCCGTCGCGCAAAGCCGGATGATCATTGTGGCCACGCCGGTGGATAGCCTGACCAGATTGATACCACAGGTGCTGGATCTGATTGATCATCAAAAAGTTGTGCTGGACGTAGGCTCCACAAAACTGCCTGTCTTGCAGGCCGTTGAACACCACCCGAATCGCCTCCGTTACGTGGCTACCCACCCGATGGCAGGTACGGAGTATTCGGGCCCCGAAGCGGCGGTGCCCGGCCTTTTTGCCGGAAAATGCTGCGTTTTTAGCGACGTGGAAAAAAGCGATGCAGATGCCGTTTACCTCTGCCGCACGCTGTACGAATCGCTGGGCATGCACCTGAATTTTCTGGAAGGCGCCGCGCACGACCTGCACGTGGCTTACGTGAGCCATATTTCGCACATCGCTTCCTTCGCCCTTGCATTAACGGTACTGGAAAAGGAAAAAAACGAAGACCGGATTTTCGAACTCGCCAGCGGTGGTTTCAATAGTACGGTGCGTCTTGCAAAAAGTAGTCCCGATACCTGGGTGCCTATTTTCCGGCAAAACCGCGATAACGTGCTCGACGTACTCGACGAGTTTATCAATACCATCAGTCGCTTTCGTACTTTATTGATTAAGAAGGACTTCGAACAATTTGGCCAACTCATCGAGCAAGCCAACGACATTCGCCGCATCATCGATCAACCTGTTTAATTCTCACATCTCACTTCTCACTTCTATCATATCTCATGTTTCAGAAAAAAGAAAATCGCCCCTTCCTGATTGCCGGCCCCTGCTCGGCTGAATCGGAAGAACAAGTACTTGCCACGGCGCGTGGCCTGAAAGACCTCGGCATCGACCTATTTCGCTCCGGCGTATGGAAACCCCGCACGCGCCCCGGCGCTTTTGAAGGCAACGGTACCATGGCTTTGCCCTGGCTGCGCCTCGTGAAACAGGAAACCGGCCTGAAAACCACCATCGAAGTGGCCAACGGCAACCAGGTGTACGAAGCGCTGAAACACGGCGTCGACGTACTATGGGTAGGCGCCCGCAGCACCGTCAACCCGTTTTCCGTGCAGGAAATCGCCGATGCCCTGAAAGGTGTCGACATACCGGTGCTGGTCAAAAACCCCGTTAATCCCGACCTCGACCTTTGGATCGGCGCTATCGAGCGCATCCGCAACGCCGGCGTCACCAACATCGGCGCCATCCACCGCGGCTTTTCCTCCTACGCTAAATCAAAATTCCGCAACGCGCCGTACTGGGAAATTCCGATCGAACTGCGCCGCCGCATGCCGGAACTGCCGCTTATCTGCGACAACTCGCACATCTGCGGCAACCGCGAAGACCTGCTCGAAGTAGCCCAGCAGGCACTCGACCTCAACTACGACGGCCTGATGACGGAGGTACACCCTACACCCGATGCGGCCTGGAGCGATGCCAAACAGCAGATTACGCCATTCGTATACGCCGAACTGGTGGCCAGCCTGATCGTACGCCGCGAAACCACCGACAACGCCGAATTCCTCGAAAACATCGAAAACCTGCGCCACAAGATCGACGAGATCGACCTGGAACTGCTCAACTTGCTCTCCCGCCGCATGCGCGTGGCAGAAGACATCGGCCGCTACAAACTCCGCAACAACATCGCCATTTTGCAGGCGGTGCGCTGGAATGAAATCCTGGAAAAAGGTTTTGTGCAGGGTCGTCAGCGCGGACTCAACGACGAGTTTATCGAGAAGTTCCTCGCGGCCGTGCACAATGAAAGTATTACGCACCAGCAGGCGGTGATGCACCCGGCTGTGGAAAAAGAGGTGTAAATAACAACACCAACAGAATCATCCCGAATTTTTTCGTTTTGAATAATAACGAATGCCGGTTTGTCTTCCTGTCGGGACCAGTCCACTCTACGAGGGGAAAATGGTCAAAAACACGTCGTAGAGTGGACGGGTCCCGACAGGAAGACAAACCGGCATTCGTTATTAAACCATGCGAATACGGTCAATTTTCATAGTTTTAGGGTCACTCACAAATTAGGGATGCCCCATGTTTTTTATCGGATTGCCGTTTTTGTCCATACGCATCACCACCCACGGCGGCGGCCCCTGGTCGATTTCATGCTGCCAGATCGCATCGTCCAGTTCGTACAGGCTGTCTCCTTTTAACGCAAGGAACAAGCTCGATGAACTATACTCGGCAAAGACGACCGATTTTACGGTAAGTGGTAAATCCCTCTCCAATTGCTGACAGTAAATATGCTCCAAAGGCATGAGCGTGAAATCCGAAAACGCCTCCGGCAACTTTCCGGATTTCAATATTTCAATAAACCAGCCGGGGAAAACCACGTCGAACTCGATTTCCTTTTCCCTGATTTTTTGCAGAAATGCATCGTCGGTTGCATACGTTGCCGGGTGATCGGAATATAATTTCCGTACAATACCCTTGTTCCGGCGCACCTCTTCCGCCCAGGCTTCGGCGGCACGGAAATTTCGGATGGTGATCTGCTCCGGCTCCGGCGCTCTGTTTTTAAATTCGGCGCGCAGGGATTCCAGAATTTGCGCATTTTTCAAACGGTGTTCCGGTGTTTCCAAACCCCGCATCCGTGGCCGGGTTTCAAATACCCGCTCGAAACGAATACCCGTAGCGCCGCTTTCCTCCATCGCCTTTTTAATGTCTTCCGAAACCCAGATACGGTTTCGCGGGTTTTCGGCGCCGCAACTGATCAGGTCGAATGCGGCGTCCCAGACGTATTCCTGCGGTCGGAGCGATTTTTCAGGAGCGCGCACGGAGAGTTCCGCCTGGGCGGCCAAAAATGATTCCGGCGTATCCACCGGCCCTGCATATGCCTGCGCCGTTTGGCGTGTGAAATACGAACTGTCGTAATAGGAACGGTGGTGCTGCGGCCCTTCGTCCGGGATCTGCGGCCTGTCCCGATCCTCCACGAGTTTTATGCGGGCATAATCGAAGTACAGGTATTCCTGTTCCGGCACAAAAAAGATGTAATACCGGCGCACCTCTACCCCAAACAAATCATTCTGAATAGCCAGATCGATTGGATAAAACCGGTGCGGCGGCAACTCAAATTTTTCCAGCATCTCCTTCAGTTTTCCGGATACGACCATAGCGGGATATTGTGATCCAAACGGCCACTCGTGGTAATCGGCAAACCGGATCGGATGCCGGAGAAACCAGGAAAGTTCGTACTGCACTTCCGGGAGCGCTGCATCGAGGTCGCCGTTGGAAAAAAACGCCCTCCATTGTTCATGGACGGGGCGGTATGCTTCATAAGGCGGATTACCCGGAAGTTTGTACCGGACATTTGGAAGCACACCGTATTCATCCCCCTTATCTTCCAGGTAATAGAATTGAACGACATGTTCCGGGTTCAGGCGCGCACAAACTTGTTCGATCAGGCTATCATTCAACACCGGCTCCAATACCTGCGTGTAAAAAGCGGAATTCAGGGTAACACACCGATCCAGGTACTGGTAAAAACGTTCGAAAAACGATACGCTCCAGCGCAGGTGTATACATAAACCGATATTCTGCCAATCCCAGCAATCCCAATACTGCGCGAAAAAATCTTCGGGGATTTGTGAAACGGGCGATTCCAGCGCCTGCCGCAAGGGTTCGGGAAGGCTTTCGGCTTGTATCCTCCAACGGATATACCGCTTCGTATGATCGGACAACATGTAGGACCGGACCGGTGTGTCGGGCAATGCAGCCAGTTTTTCCCGGAACGGCGTACCGACCTTGTCCAGATCCCGGTTGTAGTTTTTCAGCATTTGCCAGTGTATCCGGTCCTGGTATTTTTCCAGGAAAACATCCGTCAGCGGAATAGCCGGATTGGTAGACAGGTAAACCCAGTTGAGGTCGTGCGCATATCGTTCCAGCAGGGCATCGGTAAAAGGAAGGGCCGGATTTTTGCACAATTCCGGCCAGCGTATTTTATCCCGGTAATGATCCAGCACGTCCGTCGTCCAGCGCATGCCCGTGTTGGCCGACAATGCCTGCCAGTCTATTTGTTGCTCGTAGCGGCCCAGCGTTTGCAGATCCCAGGGCATGTTCGGATTCCGGGACAACAGGCTGAAATCCCACATGTCGGGGTATTGTTCGATCAGCGCAAACGACAGCGGGTAAAACCGGGCCGTCTGCTGCCGGAACAGGTACTCGTGGGTGAACAGAAAATTTTCAAAATTGTCGGAGTTTCCGGCTGGCATGGGTGTGAAAAGGCTTGATAAAGTTCGGTTTTGCGTCCCAGCGTTTTACGGCGTGGCTTCAGGCTGTAAGATACCGGAGAGGCCCCATTTGGCAAAGAGCAGTTCGATCAGCGTTTCATAAGGGATGATTTCGATGGCATAACTCTGGCCGGCGACGTCGGGGGTTTCGTTTTTCAGGATTTCCCATTCCTTTTTGATTTTCTTTTCATTGACTATAGAGGTTCCGGCACTTTGCGCGAGGGTCAAAAGTATTTTTAAAAAACTATTGCTCCGGCGATTCATGTCATTGGCGAGCCAGCGCTGGCGGTATTTGTCGAGCGCTTCGATGGGGATTTCTTTGGTGCGGTCTTTGGGGGCTTGGGCCAGTTCGTAGAGGACAGGAAGCAGGAGTAAGGGGATGTTCATGCCTTCTTTGTCTTTTTTTAGGATTTCGATGTCGTTGTAAATCTTGCTGTATTTAAATTTTCCTACGACTTGTTCGACTTCTGAGGCATCTAGCAGGCCAAAATTTGAGATTAAGTGGATATAGCCGCCTATGAGAAGCCAGTTTTCCATGTAACTTCCCTTTAAATTGCTCGTTTTAACTGAAGTATAAGAATTTTTATACTCAAGAAGGGCTTTTTCAAAGTCACTAACAGAAAAAAGATAATATATGAATGTTTCACATACTCTAAACCAAGAATATTCCCCTTTAGAATAGAATTCAGTACACTTATTAAATAATTTTTCCACACAACCTTTATCCAAAAATCTAATCTGAGTAAAAAGGGCAATTTTTTGCAAATTAAAAGATGCAATAGTACTACGATTAGCAGTTTTTTTAGATTCTAACACATGTAATGCCTCATCACAAATAAGTATTGCAGCCTCATAATCTTTAATTGACATATACTTAACTACAGCAATATTATAAAAACATTTGTAAAATGATGAAGTGTCTACTTCACTTGCAACTTTCATTAACTCGTCCAAATAAGCACATGCTTTTTTGTATAACAATTCATTTGGCGACCTTTTAATTATATAATAGCTCATAAGATCCTCCTGATAATCAAATGCGATTGCCTCCCAACGTCGCTTATCCTCGTAATAGCGTTGCAATTTAGTATAATGGTTGTTTTTTTCATAGTCGCTATTTGACCGAGCATATTGGTATCTCAGCCATTTTGAGGTTTCTGCGGCCAGGTCAATAAACTCATATTTAACCGACTGCTCAAATATTTTTTCTAATAAAAAAATAGATGACAAATCTGAGCCTCTGGATAAAAGTATAATGGAAGCAGCAAAATCTTTGTAACAAGTGAAGTATGACTTGGCACGATCATTATAAATAGGGTTATCAACATCGACAAAAAATGAAGTGTCGATTAATTGTTTGGTTAATTTTTTTTTCAGTTTTACATAACTTGGGTATTTAATATCATGGCTTTTGAATAGATATCTAACTGTCTCTGATTCCGATTTTGCATCTCCATTGATCAAAAATTCAAAAAACAAATCGGTTTTATTTTTTTTCTTATTCGGGTTTCCTAATATTTCAATATTTTTCACCTTGCTTTGAAATACAGTTTTGGCCAGATCTTTTAATGCTTCGAACTCCATAACATGTGTGTGGGTTTATGGGTGATAAAAAATGAGTGCGTTTAATAGCCGGTATTAAAAATACAAAATGGGTTTTATGAAGGTTATTCTACTGTCTGCTGCCCCGAAAAATCTCCTGCATCAAGGAAGTCAACCCCATCTTTGCGAGCAACAATTCCACCAAGTCTTCATAAGGCACAATCTCGATGGCAAAACTCTGGCCGGCGACTTCCGGTGTTTCGTTTTTCAGGATTTCCCATTCTTTTCTGATTTTCTTTTCGTTGACTGTAGTGGTTCCGGCACTTTGCGCGAGGGTCAATAGTATTTTTAAAAAACTATTGCTCCGACGGTTCATGTCATTGGCGAGCCAGCGCTGGCGGTATTTGTCGAGCGCTTCGATGGGAATTTCTTTGGTGCGGTCTTTGGGGGGCTTGGGCAAGTTCGTAGAGGATGGGGAGGAGAAGTAGGGGGATGTTCATGCCCTCTTTGTCTTTGTTAATGACTTCAACTTCATTAATCAATTTACTGTAACGAAATAGGCCAACTACATCTAAAACTTTTTGTGAATCCAGTATGTCTAATTGCGCTAGCAAATGTAGATAACCAGCCATAAGTAGCCAGTTTTCAAGATAGTATCCATTTAATTTTAATAGGACTCCGTTATCAAGAACCGTTCTATAAATATCAATAGCATCAATATATTTTTTGCGATATATAGAATAGTAAAAATAAGACTCATACCCTCGAAACCAGCTAATATCTTTATCATGTGAATGATCTAGAAAATAATTAAAAGTAAAATGGAAGGTGCTTTCCTCTGCTCTTAAATGTATATAGCAAGCAAGTTGTTGCAAACAAACATGAGTAAGCATTGACCTGTTAGTATTTTGCCGTTCTCTTAATATATAGAAAGACTGATTAGCAGTTTTTAGCGCATTGGAAATATCATTTTTTGAAAAGTGTTTAATTATACAAATATTAAATGTATAATAATAGAAAGATGAAGTATCTACTTCTTTAAGAAAGGGATATAATTCACTGTAATATTGATCTGCTTCTTCGCTCAATTTAATATTTACTGAGCGACTTTTCGCATAATGCGACGCCACCTCTTCATAATAATCTAATGCAATGTTTTCAAAATGGCGCTTCTTTTCATACATCCTATGCAAAGAGGTATAATATTTATTTTTTCCCTCATCGTATTCAGAGCGTATATATTCTCGTCTAAGTATTTTCGATACATCAGCGGCAAGATCTATAAATTCATACTTTATAGCTTGTTCCAAAATGTTTTGAAAAATATAAATGGCTGCCTTAGTGGAAATTCTACAAAGAACTACAAATGCGGAAGCATAATCTTTGTAGGCAGTAAAGTATGCTTTTGCCCTTTCATTGTAGTGGGGTTGATTATAATCTAGAAATAAGGAAGTATTAAATAACTGGGTAATTAACTTTTTTTTCAGTTTCACATAACTAGGATGTTTGGGGTCATGGGTATTAAACACATGTCGGACTAATTCTTTTTCAGAATTAAATTTGTCTGATAATATTGCTTCATACAACTTCAGTGAACGGCTTTTCCTGGCACCAGGATTGCCCAAAACTTCGATTTGTTTTGCCTTATTGCGGGAAACAGACCTGGCCAGGTCCTTGAGTACATAAAAGTCCATCGCGTGTAGTTTATTAAGGTTAATTACTGCATAAACCTACATATTTACTACATAAACTAGTAAAATAAGTGATTCAGAGGCCAAGTTAAATAACAATATAAACACAAGCAAACGCAAGTGGATTTTTTTTACGCCACACTTCTAACCCCTGGAATTCAACAGTTCCCAAAGCGTTTCATAAGGCACTACCTCCACTGCAAAATTCTGCCCTGCCACCTGAGGCGTCTCACTTTTCAAAATCTCCAGTTCCTTGCTGATTTTCTTTTCGGCAGCAGCGGAGGCATAATCCTTTTTTGCAAAGGCAATCAGCATTTTCAGGAAACTGTCGCTGCGGCGGTTCATGTCGTTGGCGAGCCAGCGCTGCCGGTATTTTTCCAGGGCGTCAACGGAGATGTCATTTTGATCGTCAAAGGTTTTTTGGGCGAGGTGGAATAACACTGGAAGAAGAACCAAAGGAATGTTCATGCCTTCCTTGTCTTTATCGAGCACCTCTATCTCGTTGAAGAATTTGCCGAACTTAAAAGTACCGACGATGGATTCCACTTTGGCAGCATTGAGTACCCCAAGTTTTGCAAGCAAATGGAGGTAACCACCTAAAAGTAGCCAGTTATCATGATGGCTACCTTCTAACAATTGGAAGCTAGAGGATTGGACTATTTTTTCAAAAATATCTAGTGCTTCATTATAATTACGAGAGTATATACAAGAATAAAAATATATTTCATGCGCACGGAACCAGTTGAAATCTCCTTCTTCCAAAATACTTAGTGCATATCTAAACAAGTCTTTGATTTCAGTACTATTGGAAGATCTAAGTTGAATATAAAATGCTATTTTTTGCAGTGTAATACCAACTAATGTACTTCTATTTGTATTTTTCCTCGGCATTAGTATTCCTAATGCGTCTTCGCAAATTTTTATAGCGTTTTCAATATCGTTAACAGACGAGAATTTAATAATGCCAACAGAAAACATAGTACTGTAAAAGGCAGAGGTATCAACTGTTTCTGCCATCGGAAACAATTCATTAAAATATGTCGAAGCAAGTTGATGAATATCTTCATTGGGGGAGCGCTTGGTGAGATAATAGCTTACTAAAGTTTCATAATAATCGGTAGCTAATATCTCGCATCTTTTTTTCTCTTCATATCTCCTGTGTAGATTTGTATAATATTGATTCTTTTCATAATCCCCACCAACACGGGCATATTCGCGCCTTAGAATCCTAGAGACATCTGCAGCCAAGTCTGTAAATTCATATTTAACTGCCTGTTCAAGAACCAATTGAAATATATAAATTCCAGACTTTACGGCATTTCTTGTCATAAGTACTACCCCAGCAGCAAAATCCCTGTACGCAGTAAAATATGCCTTTGCCCTTTCATTGAATGCCGGCTGATTCACATCTACAAAAAACGCAGTGTTCACCAGTTGCCGAATCAACTTGTTCTTCAGTTTACGGTAGTTAGCGTCCTTGGCATCGCTTTTAAAAAAATGCCTCGCCACATCGTCTTCCGACTTAAACTTGCCGGAGCTGATGCCGTCATACATCAGTTCTACCCTGCTTTTTTCCTCTCCGGGGTTACCCAGCACCTCGATATTCTTGATTTTATTGCGGGTAATGGTTTGTACGAGGTCTTTCAGTACATCAAAATCCATACTGTATTTATCTGATAATCAAATGATTAGATTTAAAAATGGCACATCTGCCCGGATTGAAACATGGTAAAATGTCCTTGTATGACTCCCCGGGGTGCTACCATATTTGCACAGAAAATAATTCACCGACAATCATCACGCCTTCGGTTTTGTCACCACAAAGTTAGCAAAAAAATACTTTGGACGATGGAACAGTAAAAACGAGCACTAGAAGAATGTAAAACAACTGTAATCAAGGAGTTAAACGCAAAAAAAATCAAAATACGTCGCGTTTGTGATCAATCTGGCCGGATTGAAATGGGGAGGTTTGTCCTTTTTTGAAGGGTGGGGGCGCCGGACTTTTGTGTCAAGATTTACTTCTAACACAAAATCATCCCGGTCATGCCTATCATATTCTTCGTCATCAGCCTGTTTCTCTCCAATCAAGCCAGTGTTTCTTTCTCTTCCAAAAGTGTAAATGGCTCTACGGTAAAAGAGACCACCAAACCAACGGAGACGCCGACAGATGGACGTGAATTCATTATATATACTGACAATATTCCATAATACCCCAAACAAAGAACTTTTTAACAGGCCCCCGCCCGTTACCCGTACATAATCTCTTTCGAGTAATAAGATATTTTGCTTCGTTTATCTTCCCTACTGGTCTTCGAATAGCGAAGGCCGAGCAAATCTTGGGCCACCTTCCTTCTTTATGAGTAAGGAAGGGAGGTTGGCCACACTTTAATCGCATCAGACACGGCTTATTTTGTAATCCTGACAGATATAGCAATCTTCCTTTTTTGCCCCAGAACACGCCTCATTGTTATGGGAAAATTCCCAGGGCTAATCCCATTTATGTGTACCGGAGCGCACCCCCGCGCTCCGGTTTTTTCTTTTTCAGGCCTGTCCGTGTTACCTTTGCCGCCCGCACCCGTTTTTCATTCAAATTACACACACAGACTGCTGCCGACGCACATGGAACTTTCGACCCGTTATTCGCCCGCCGATACTGAAGACCGCTGGTATTCCCACTGGGAACGCCGTGGGTATTTTCGCTCCGTACCAGATGACCGCGAACCCTTTACTATTGTAATTCCGCCTCCGAATGTTACCGGCGTGCTCCACATGGGGCATATGCTGAACAATACGATTCAGGATATCCTGATCCGAAAAGCCCGGATGGATGGCAAAAACGCCTGCTGGGTGCCCGGCACCGACCACGCCAGCATCGCTACGGAAGCCAAAGTGGTGCGCTGGCTGCGCGAAGAAAAAAAATTGCGCAAGGCGGACCTCACCCGCGAGCAGTTTATGGAGTATGCCTACCAGTGGAAAGATAAATACGGTGGCATTATCCTGAATCAGTTGCGCAAACTCGGCGCGTCCTGCGACTGGGAGCGTACGGCTTTCACCATGGATCCGCAGTATTATGCGGATTGTGTCCAGGTTTTTGTGGATTTGTTTGAAAAAGGCAAATTGTACCGCGGACAACGTATGGTGAACTGGGACCCGGAAGCCAAAACGGTGCTCTCGAATGAAGAAGTGCTGTACTTCGAAGAGCAATCGCAGTTCTACCATATACATTATAAGAAGGAAGATGGCTCCGACGGCATCGTGATCGCCACCCAACGCCCGGAAACGATTTTCGCCGACGTAGCGGTAGCCGTTCACCCCAAAGATGAGCGTTACAAGCATTTGGTGGGCCAAAAAGTACTCATTCCCCTCATCGGGCGCGCCATTCCGGTTATTGCCGATGATTATGTAGACATCGAACTGGGCACCGGCGCGCTGAAAATTACGCCCGCGCACGACCCGAATGACTACGAAATCGGCCAGCGGCACCACCTGGAAATCATCGATATTATTACCGACGATGGCCGTATCAGTGAGCAATGTACATTCGCTCCCCTAGTTGGCCTGGATCGCTTCGAAGCGCGCAAACGTATGAAAGCGCTGCTGGAAGAGTCAGATAATCTGGTTAAAATTGAAGATTACCAGACCAAAATCGGCCGTTCCGAACGCACCAATTCAGTAGTAGAGCCCAAACTCTCGCTGCAATGGTTCGTAAAAATGGAAGACCTCGGTGCGCCTGCATTAAGGGCTGTCATTGAAGAAGAAATCAAATTTTACCCGCCCAATTTCCAGAACCTGTACCGGAACTGGATGGAAAACCTGCGCGACTGGTGCATTTCGCGCCAATTGTGGTGGGGACAACAAATTCCCGCCTGGTACCTGAAATCGGAAGGTTTGAGCCAGGAAACGCACGTTTTTGTGGCGCCATCCGCAGCGGAAGCGCTGGAAATAGCGCGGCAAAAAACAGGAAACGCACAACTTACGCTCGACGACCTTCGGCAGGATGAAGACGTGCTCGACACCTGGGCCTCTTCCTGGCTCTGGCCGATCAGCGTTTTCAACGGATTCAGCGACCCGGAAGGCGAGGTCAACTACTACTACCCTACCAGCGTGCTCGTCACTGGCTGGGATATCATCTTTTTCTGGGTGGCGCGGATGATCATGGCCGGCTACGAATACAAAGGCGCTCGGCCGTTCGAATCGGTGTATTTCACCGGTATGGTGCGCGACAAACAGCGGCGCAAAATGTCCAAATCGCTGGGCAATTCACCTGATGCACTGAAACTGATCGACGATTTCGGCGCCGACGGGGTCCGCTACGGACTCATGTCGAGCGCAGCAGCCGGCGGCGACATTCTTTTCGACGATAAACTCTGTGAAAACGGTCGCAATTTCTGCAATAAACTCTGGAATGCACTGCGTTTAGTGAAAGGTTGGCAGGTAACGGAATTGCCTGAAAATGAAGAGATTAAGCGTAAAAACGAACTGGCGTTGCGCTGGTTCCGTGAGAAATTTCAGGAAGTTCTGAAAGCGGGAGATAGTGATTTCAAACAGTTCCGCCTGAGCGAAGCATTGCTGGGTCTGTATAGTTTCATTTGGGACGATTTCTGCTCCTGGTACCTCGAAATGATCAAGCCGGGCTACGAACAACCCATCGACCGGGCTACCTACGAAGCCACACTCGACCTGTTTTCCGACCTGATGGTGGCGCTACATCCTTTCATGCCGTTTATTACGGAAGAAATCTGGCACCAACTTCGCGAACGGCAGGAAGGCGACGACTGCTGCCTGCAACCCTACCCTGTTGCGACTGAAGCCGATGCGACACTCATCGCACAGGTGGAAACGGCCAAAGACGTCATCGGAAAGATTCGCGACCTCCGCAACCAAAACCAGATCAAACCGCGTGATCCGCTGACCGTGATGGTGCAGAACAGTCCGGCCGTCACTACCCTTTTTGATACAAGCGGCTTGCTGGAAATGATCGTCAAACTCGGCAGCCTGGCCGAACTGACGCTTTCGGAAACGGAACCCGATAATGCAAAATCCTTCATTTCAGGAACGGACAAATACTATGTGGTTCTGAATCAGGAAATCGACGTAGCCGCCGAAATCCAGAAAATCACCACAGAACTCACGTACCAGCAAGGCTTTGCGCAGTCGGTCCAAAACAAACTTTCCAACGAACGCTTCGTCAATGGCGCCCCCGCACAAGTCATTGATAATGAGCGGAAAAAACTGGCCGACGCGCAAACCAGGATCGGTATTCTGGAGGAAAGTCTGGCGCGACTTAAGTAGTTATTGGTTATTGGTTACTAGTGTTTCCATCCTTGGCTTTTACAGTTGACCAAGGGTAACAACACTAATAACCAATAACCAATAACCTTTTCAACGCACCAGCGTTTAGTGTTGAAACATTTAATTCATGGCAATCACAATCATTCCAAAAGAAAAGCAAGGGTACGGCGCTTTTAACGGCGGCGAAATTGTGGAAAACAAACCGATCGGGTTTCCGCAGGATCACTCATCTGTCCGGCCTTATTCCAACCTGTTTTACTGGGCGCATGCACGGGCGGTGAAAGACAGCACGATCGGGCTGCATCCGCACCAGGGGTTCGAGATTTGTTCGTTCGTTTTAAAAGGAAATATCCGCCATTACGACACCAAATTGCAGGAATGGAGACCCTTGCAGGCCGGCGACGTGCAGATCATCCGGGCAGGAAACGGCATCAGTCATTCGGAATTCATGAGCAAGGATGCGGAAATATTTCAGATCTGGTTCGACCCGAACATCACTGTTACCCTGGATCAGCCGGCAACGTATGATGATTATCGAAGCGCTGATTTCCCGGTGCACGATGCAGGGCAAGTAAAAATAACGACACTAGCGGGTGACAGCAGCCCGTTTCGGATGGAAACACCCGGTATTCATATTGAAAAAATTGATCTGGATAATTCCATTTACAAGATCGCAGGAGAAGCCGGAAAAGTATATTCCATGTATGTGCTCGACGGAGAAGTTTTGTTGAATGGAGAAGTTGCCAAAACGTATGACTTCGCCATGCTGACCGACGAGCAATCTATTGAAATACAATCACTTACAGGGGCTTCCGTGTTTATCATTTCTTCGCTTCAGCAGCCGGGTTACAGAACCTATGCCGAACTGATGAAGGCCCGGATGGGACAGCGATAGATATTTTCCGGTGAAAAAGCAGTCGGCCTGATACAAAAAAGCGGGTCTTGCGAAAGCGGATTAAATCTGATTCACAAATCGATTTAATCCGCTTTCATTCTTTTCCAGTCCCTACTTTTGTGGGCTATGATTACCGATTCCGTTGCCCTAATCCTTTGCGCCGCCCTTTGTTGCCTTGCCGCACCCGCTCCCGACGAATGGGAGAATGCCATTTCCTGCACATTTAAAAATCGCGATCTCCTCTTTGCCTACCCGATGCAGCCGACGCAGGAAGCATTTCGTTTGCGCGGCCGCCGGGCCGTGGAACAGATGGACACCTTGAGCAACTGGTACAGTCCTTCAAAAAAATACATGGAAATCGTGCGGCAGGACCACCCTACCCGACCCACCCTCGGCATTGCCATGGGTTTCGAATTCGACGAGGAAAACGGCGAATTTCCCTATACGCCGGCCAGCGCAGTGATTCAAATCAAGGATTTCGGCTGGGGCGGCGTCGAATTCAGCCGCCGCGATACCCTTAATTACACGGGACTTTCCAATGAAGTCAGCGACGACCTCCAAATCGAATTGGAAGCGTACCGGAACGACACGATTTTCGGCCGGTTTTCAGGCCTGCTGATCAGTGGGGCAGGGCCTATGGGAAGTATCGAAAACGGGCATTTTGCCGTCAAGGTTTACCGGATCGAAGAGAAGTAAATCCGTTTCAGGAGTGTTTGGCTTCCGGGTTTATCATTTTGTAAACCATTGACAATCAAATACTTTCTTTGCCAAACATGCCTCTATTTTCCCGGAGAAAAAAGCAGGCGTTCACCCATTTTCCCTTCTACAATTTTTCCATCATGCCAGGCCAGGTGCCCACTCACCATGGTGCTGAGTACCTGCCCCCGGAATACATTTCCTTCAAAGGGCGACCAGCCGCATTGATATAAAATATTGTCTTTTTGAACGGTCCATTCCTTGTTGACATCTACAATGGACAAGTCGGCCCAGTATCCTTCTTCCAGGAAACCGCGATCCTGTATCCGGAATAAGGTAGCCGGAGCATGGCACATTTTTTCCACGATGCGCTCCAGGGAAATCCGGCCTGCATGGTAAAAACCAAGCATAACAGGAAGCGAATGCTGCACCAGCGGCAATCCGGAAGGCGCCAGCAGGTACGGCTGGTCTTTTTCCGCGCGGGTGTGGGGCGCGTGATCGGTAGCGATGACGTCGAGCCGGTTGTCGAGCAAAGCCGGCAGCAACGCATCCCTGTGTTCGGCGCTTTTAATAGCCGGATTACATTTTATATCGTTGCCGAGGCGCGCGTAGTCGTCGGCGCTGAAATACAGGTGGTGTACGCACACTTCGGCGGTAATGCGCTTTTGTTCGAGCGGGATGGTATTGTCGAACAAATCCAGTTCGTCGCGTGTGCTGATATGCAGAATATGCAGGCGTGTGCCGTGTCGTTTAGCCAGATCCACAGCCATAGACGAGGAGCGCAGGCATGCTTCCACATTGCGGATTTTCGGGTGAAATTCCGCGGTGAGGCGGTCGCCAAATTCCGCTTTATATTCTTCCAGGTTATGCCGCACAGTCGCTTCGTCTTCGCAATGGGTTGCGATCAGCAGCGGCGATTCGGCAAAAATACGTTCCAGCGTATTCGGGCTGTCCACCAGCATATTTCCGGTGCTACTGCCCATAAAAATCTTGATCCCGCACACATTTCCGCCGTTTGTGCGCAGCACTTCTTCCAGATTGTCATTCGTGGCGCCCATAAAAAAGGAGTAATTCGCCAGCGAGGTACGCGCCCCAATCTGATATTTTTCTTCCAGCAGCGCCTGTGTGACGGTAGGCGGATTCACATTCGGCATTTCCATAAACGATGTCACGCCGCCGGCTACAGCCGCCCTGCTTTCGGAAGCGATGGTCGCTTTATGGGTGAGCCCGGGTTCACGGAAATGCACCTGGTCGTCGATGATGCCGGGAAGGACATAATTCCCTTTGACGTCAATTTCCTGATTTACAGGCGCTGTAATCCTCGGCGCTATTTTTTCGATGCGGCCGTTGCGGATCAGGATATCGGCTTCTGTGATTTTGCCTTTGTTGACGATTCGGGCATTTCGGATAAGAGTGCTCATGGGTGCTGCGATTTGTTCGGGCAAAAGTCGGGAAAAACCTTTAAAAGAATGCAGCCTGATTCCGCAAGGCTGTTTCGCGGCACAACTTTGGTCCGGCATACGCTGTTAATGGATGCCCATCGTACCTTTACTTTATTTATCTTGATGAATACATTTCAACAGAAACTCGAGGCGTTCGGTCGCCTGCTTACCATCATGGACGAATTGCGCGAACAGTGCCCCTGGGACCGCAAACAAACCATCGGAACCCTGCGCAACCTCACCATCGAAGAAACGTACGAACTGGCGGATGCCATTTTGAGCGACGACCTGCCCGGCGTGAAAGAAGAAGTGGGCGACATTATGCTGCACATGGTTTTTTACGCGCGCATCGCTTCCGAACGGGGCGCATTCGATATTGCGGACGTGCTGCATGGCATTTGCGACAAACTGGTGTCCCGCCATCCGCATATTTACGGCGACGTTCAGGTGAAGGATGAAGAAGAAGTGAAGCGCAACTGGGAGCAACTAAAACTGAAAGAAGGCAAAAAATCGCTGTTGCAGGGTGTTCCGGCGGGCTTGCCAGCCATGGTGAAAGCCTACCGCATGCAGGAAAAAACCAAGCAGGTTGGTTTCGAATGGGAAAACACCGAACAGGTATGGGCTAAAGTGGAGGAAGAAATCGGTGAACTTCAGGAAAATTTGCAAAACAACGCGCCACCGGAAGATATCGAGGAAGAGTTCGGAGACGTGCTGTTTTCCCTTGTGAATTACGCCCGTTTCATCGGCGTCGACCCCGAAACTGCCCTGGAACGCGTCAACCGGAAATTCAAATCACGTTTTGAATACATTGAAAATCAGGCGCCTAAACCGCTGAAAGACATGACATTGGCCGAAATGGATCTGCTCTGGAATGAAGCCAAAGTGCAACTGAAAAAAGCCTGAACACCCGCTATATCGAGAATGGAAATAGCCAAACACCCTTCGATCGATTCCGCAACAGTCACCGTTTTTGACGGAAACACGGTTGTGGAAAAACAGGACTTCCTCGCCGTGGAAGAACCGCTGGAAATCCGCGTGGAATATGGGCCGGAGGCAAACAGGATCACCCAGCCGCTTTCCATTACCATGCGCACACCCGGCGCCGACGAAGACCTGGTACGCGGTTTTTTGCTGACGGAAAGTATTGTAAAAAACGCTTCCGAAATCCAGGCCGTTTTGCCGGTTTCACAAAACGTGGTGCTGGCACAACTTGTGCCTACAGCCCGCTTCGATATGGCGCGGCTGGACCGGCATTTTTACACCAGTTCCAGTTGCGGGGTGTGTGGAAAAACTTCTATCGATGCGGTGCAATCCGCCAGTCCAGGCAAACCCATTCTCCTGAAAAACAGCACTTTAAGCAGTGAAATATTGTGCGCTCTACCCGACAGGCTTCGGCAATCGCAGGAAACTTTTGAAATGACCGGAGGGCTCCATGCTGCTGCCCTGTTCAGTTGGAGCGGCGACCTGATGGCCCTGCGGGAAGACGTGGGCCGCCACAATGCGCTGGATAAACTGATCGGTCAACATGCGCATTCCGGCCATGATTTCGGCGATACGATCCTGCTGCTGAGCGGCCGCGCCAGTTTTGAATTGCTTCAAAAATCTGCTGTGGCCGGCATTCCGGTCGTTTGTGCCGTGGGCGCGCCGTCCAGCCTTGCTGTCGAAACAGCGCGTTCCTTCGGCATCACACTGATCGGTTTTTTGCGGGGAAAGCGTTTCAACCTGTATTCGAAACCCGAAAACATGGAAATCGGAGTTTAAAATCATGTACGATGAAAATTCGCATTAAAGGAAATTCCATCCGCTACCGGCTTACCCAAAGCGAAGTGCAAATGCTGGCAGACACGGGCACTTTGACGGAGGAAACCTGTTTCGGGCCCGATGTGACTCAAAAACTTGTTTATACAATCGAAACAAAACAGGGTTCGGAACAACTGGGAGCCGAATTTCAAAACAACCGGATCACCTTGTACATTCCAGAACAGGCTGCCCGAAATTGGCCTGGGGAAGACCGTGTAGGTTTTCAACATCATTTGCAGGTGACGCCCGAAACATCCCTGTTTTTATTGCTGGAAAAAGACTTTGTTTGCCTGGACGATGTCGCCGAAGACCAGTCCGATAACTATCCCAATCCGCGTTATGAAAAAAGAGATTGAACAGACGGACCCGCAGGCAGAAAACCCGGAAACGTTTACCGGAATCAAACGGAGCCACCCGGGTAAAACAGCGGGCGGTTTGCCGGCTGTTCTGAGCAGTATGAAACACGTTTTCGGCGCAATGGACGTGCCGCGCGGTCTGAAAGCCTTATCCAAACTCAATCAGATGGATGGCTACGACTGCCCCGGCTGCGCCTGGCCCGATCCCGACGATGAGCGCTCCGGCATTGCCGAATATTGTGAAAACGGCGCCAAAGCCATTGCGGAGGAAGCGACTACAAAAAAACTGGATGCCGCTTTTTTTGCAGAAAATTCCGTGTCGGCGCTCTCCGAATTATCGGATTTCGAGATCGGCAAAAAAGGCCGCATTGCCCAGCCCATGTACTTACCCGCCGGCGCAACACATTACCAGCCTATTTCCTGGGATGCGGCTTTTGAAAAAATTGCGCGGCACCTGAAAATCCTTGCCTCTCCCGATGAGGCCGTGTTTTATACTTCCGGCCGCACCAGCAATGAAGCGGCGTTCTTGTATCAGTTGTTCGTACGCAAATTCGGCACCAACAACCTGCCCGATTGCAGCAACATGTGCCACGAATCCAGCGGCGTTGCCCTCGGCGAATCCCTGGGCATCGGAAAGGGCTCGGTGACACTCGAAGATTTTTATGAAACCGACGTCATCGTCATTTTAGGTCAAAATCCGGGCACCAACCACCCACGCATGCTGACCGCGCTGCAAAAAGCCAAAGAGCACGGCGCAAAAATCATTTCCGTAAACCCGTTAAAAGAAACCGGTCTGCTCGGTTTTAGCCATCCGCAGCAGGTAAAAGGCTTGCTGGGCATGTCCACGGAACTGACGGACGTGTATTTGCAGGTCAAAATCAATGGCGACATGGCGTTGCTGAAAGCGTTGGCCATCCTGATGCTGGAAGCCGAAGAACGAAACCCCGGAACGGTATTCGATGCCGATTTTATACGCGAACACACTGCCGGCGCGAAGGATTACCTGCAAAGCCTGAAGCAATACGACCTCGAAGACCTGTCCCTGGCCTGCGGCGTACCGTTGCCGCAAATCAAGGCAGCGGCCGACCTGCTCATCGGACACAAAAAGATCATCGCCTGCTGGGCCATGGGACTCACCCAGCATAAAAACGCGGTGGACACCATCAAAGAAATCGTAAACCTGCTCCTGCTGAAAGGCAGCATCGGCAAACCCGGCGCAGGCACCTGCCCGGTACGCGGCCACAGCAACGTGCAGGGCGACCGCACGATGGGCATTTACGAACGCCCGCAACAGGCATTTCTGGACCGGCTCGAAAAGACGTTTAACTTTCGTCCGCCTCAAGAACCGGGTTATGACGTCGTGGAATGTATCCATGCCATGCACGAAGGCAAAGGCAAAGTGTTTTTTGCCATGGGCGGCAATTTCCTGTCCGCCACCCCCGATACACAATACACGGCGGAAGCCCTGCGCCGATGCGACCTGACCGTGCAGGTATCGACCAAACTGAACAGAAGCCACCTCGTTCACGGCAAGGAAGCAATCATTTTGCCTTGTCTGGGCCGTACAGATCGCGATATGACCGGAGGAACACAGCAGTTCGTTTCGGTGGAAAATTCGATGGGCGTGGTGCACAGTTCGAAGGGGAACTTGCAGCCTGTTTCGGATGATCTTTTATCCGAGCCTGCCATCGTTTGCCAACTGGCCAAAGCCGTTTTGGGAAATGATTCCGGCATCGAATGGGATATTTACCAGCATCATTACGACCACATCCGAACCGATATCGAGCGCGCTATTCCCGGATTTGACAACTACAATGAACGCGTACGTGAGCCGGGCGGCTTTTATTTGCCGAATGCAGCCCGGCTCGGCCGGTTTAATACGGAAAGCGGAAAAGCCAACTTTAATCTGGCGGAAGTACCCAGACTCGATTTGGAGCCGGATGAGTTTATCATGATGACCATTCGTAGCCACGACCAGTTTAATACAACGATTTACGGGCTCGACGACCGTTATCGAGGTATATTCCACGAGCGCCGCGTTATTCTGATGAACCCGTTCGACATCGGACAGGCGGGGCTTAAAGACGGCGACGTAGTGGATCTTTTCAACTATTCGGACGGGGTGGAACGCGTGGCGCGCAAGTTCATTGTCGTAGCGTACGATATTCCGGAGCGTTGCACGGCGACTTATTTCCCGGAAACCAACGTGCTGGTGCCCATCAAAAGCACCGCAGAAAAAAGCAATACGCCCACTTCCAAAATGGTCGTGATCAAAATCAGAAGTGAGAAGTGAGATGCGCAGATTACACCTTTAGCGCCCATTTCAGAAAATTCGGCATGGCTTCGCCCCAGGTGTGCGGTTCGTGGCGGCCGCCTTCCATTTCGTGGTACCAGACATCGTGCTCTGGACAACCTTTCGAGCGAAGTTCGCGGATAAGGTCGAGCGTGTCATCGATGGAGTCAATTATTCCGTTCCCGTTTCGGTCATCCTCTTCGTCGAGCGTTCCACACTGAAACCAGAATCGCTGCCCTTCGTGCCAATGGGTACTCTGGCGGATAATATCGTGCATGATCCGGTCGGCATCCGGATTTTCAGGATGTACCGGCGACCAGCGCCACCACAATGCGCCGGAAAAAACACCGGCCGTTCCGAATACGTCGGGGTACGCCCAGGCGATGTCCATTGCCGACAAACCGCCCAATGAAAAGCCTGCAAAAACGTGGTGTGCGGGGTCTTCCAGAATCCGGAATCGACGCTCCAGATTCGGCCACAACTCCCTGATAATGAAATTGGTATACTGCGGCGCCCTGTCGCCCCGGTGTTTGTAATCAGCCTGCCGTGCCGTGCCGTATTCGTGCATCCGGGCGCCGGAAGCATGTACGCCTACAGCGATGAAATGGGGGATTTCATGTGTAAAAAACAACCTTTCCAGGATACCGGAGAAATTCATCACCGGCAGGTCCTGTCCGTCATTGAATACCACCAGCGGATATTGCCGGCCTTGCGAACGGTGGTAATCCGGGGGCAAATAAACATCAAAATCCACTTCGCGCCCCAGGTGCTGCGAAGGGAAATGCCGTACCTGCCGCAAATGCGGGGCCTTCCGCTGCAGCAATTCGAGCAGTGTTTCGACGGGTTTTTGCCAAAAATTCATTCTTACAGTTTAGAGCCGGCTATATAGCAGGCATACGTTCCCGCGCCAGTTTCAAAGATTGTTCCAGTTGCTGCTCTTCAGAAAGCAGGGTGTTGTCGATCACGATAGCGTCGTCGGCTTTGGTAAGCGGGCTGTCGGCACGTGTCGAATCGATGCGGTCACGATTTTCCAGATTGCGCTGCACCTCATGCCAGTCGGCGTCGATACCTTTTGCCGCCAGTTCGAGGTGGCGGCGGCTGGTACGAACGTCCAGATCGGCGGTGAGGAAGATCTTGAGTTCGGCATCCGGAAACACCACGGTCCCGATATCGCGGCCGTCGGCTACGATGCCGCGGCGTTTGCCCATCGATTTTTGTTGATGCACCATAGCCCTGCGCACGGCAGAAATGGTGGAAACAGGGCTCACGTGCTCGCTGACCCGCATTTCACGAATATCCCGTTCGATATCTATGCCGTTCAGGAAAGTCCGGTTCTGGCCGTCGATACGTTCGAAGTGAATCTCGATATTTGGAAGGGCGGTTTCCACCACAGCAGGGTCGTTGTAATCCAGTTGATTATCAAGGAAATACAGCGTGACGGCGCGATACATAGCCCCCGAATCGAGGTAAGCGTAATGGAGTGACTTCGCCATGGCTTTGGCAAGCGTACTCTTGCCGCAGGATGAGTAGCCATCGATGGCAACAATAATGCGTTTCATAATTTACTGCATGCAAGTCAGACAATTCGGATACTTTTACCGGCTCGCCTTGCCTACTTCAGATGCAGACCGACTTCTTTTTATTAGCGTTATTATGGTGTTATTCAGGCGTCACGCTTTGGCAAATGTTGGTTTGCTGCGGGATTTTCGCTCGTTTTGCTTTTTTTTCAACTGAAAAAAACCGGCTGCAAGAACGGCAAAAAAACAAGTTGCCGCCGCCTTTTTCCGTGATTATTTGTGCCCGGAATGAAGCGGAAAATTTGCAGCGTTATCTACCTGTAGTTCTGGAGCAACGATACGAGGGTGATTGGGAAATCATAGTGGTGGATGACGCCTCTTCGGATAATACTTCTGCCATTGTGCAGGATTTCCAGCTCCGTTTTCCCCATCTGAGGCTGATCCGGCTGAACAACAAACATTTATCGGGAAAAAAAACAGCGTTGGCACAAGGTATTTTTGCCAGCCAATACGACCATTTGCTCGTTACGGATGCCGATTGTGCGCCCGCCGGCCCAGGTTGGCTGCACGGCATATCGGATGCACTGACCAGTCGGCCGGAAACGGAAATCGTACTCGGCTACGGCCCCATGAAATGCACGGAAGGTGCGCTCAACAGATGGATACGGTATGAAACCACGTATACTTCCATCCATTATTTTTCTTTTGCACTGGCAGGCATTCCCTACATGGGCGTAGGTCGCAACCTCGCTTTCAAAAAAGAAATATTCGAACGGGTCGGCGGGTTCGAGTCGCACCAGCATATTCCTTCGGGCGATGATGATCTGTTGGTAAATGCTACAGCCGACAGGCGCAACACGGTTATTTGTATCGATCCGGAAACGTTTGTGTTTTCGGAGGGTAAAACAACCTGGCAAGCATGGTTGCAGCAGAAACACCGGCATTTGAGTGCCTCTTCCGTGTATCGCCCTGTGCATCAGTGGCTGCTTGCTTCCATCAGCCTTTCGCAGGTGTTCCACTACTTTTTCCTGTTGTTATTCCTGTTATCCGGCCATCTGGCGGGCATACCGCTGCTGCTTTATGCCGTCCGGATGGTGGTGCTGCTTTTTATTTATAACCGTATTTTTTCGCATCTGCAGTGCCGGGATCTGCTCAAATGGGTTCCTTTGTACGACATCGGAATTACGATATACTACGGCATTTTTGTGCCGTATTTTCTGTGGTTTAAAAAGCGGGAACTCACCTGGAAATAAGCATTCATTCACTTGCGAATAAAATAAACCGCCAGCACCAGCAGGCCGAACCCGACAAAGTGGTTCCATTTCAGGGATTCGTTTTTAAAAAATACCAGCGTGAATCCGGTAAACACCAGCAACGTGATAACCTCCTGAATTACTTTGAGTTGTATCAGAGTAAACGGTCCGCCGTTCTCTTTGTAACCGATCCGGTTGGCCGGCACCATGAGGCTGTATTCGAGAAACGCGATGAGCCAACTGGCGACGATCAGGCCGATCATACCGCTTTTCTGGAAAAATTTGAGGTGCTGGAATTTGAGGTGCCCGTACCAGGCAAACGTCATGAATACGTTGGAAAGCAGCAGCAGTAAAATGGTATAAACGCCTCTCATATAATGTCGGGATAAATGAAAATGTACAGGGGGCAAATATAGTTTACCTGGATTTCGTTTGCCGGACGAAGTATTTTTGCCTCTTATTTTTCCATTTCAAAATTGTTTTCAAATGAAATTTTTCCCGCTCCTTTTTTCCGCTCTTGCTGTATTTCTTTCCTGCAAGCAGAACACGCCCGCCGCTCCCCAGGTTGAATCCGTAACAACTTCCGACACGCAGTTGCCGGCCGATTTTAATGCATTCTACGAAAAATTCCACAAAGATAGCGTGTACCAGATGGCACATATTTCCTGGCCGCTTCAGGGCGATACTGCCGAACAAGTGGACAGCACCCATTACCAGAAAAAAAATATCTATTGGGAACAAGCCTCCTGGATCATGCACCGTACGGTAGATTACAGTTCGGGCGATTATAAAAGGCAGGTGCAGGCGCTGGGCGATGGCATCGTCATCGAATTCATTACGATTACGGCCGGAGGATACGGCATTGAAAGGCGTTTTGCCAAACAGCCGGATGGCGAGTGGAACATGATCTTTTACTCGGATATGCAGGAAAGAGGGAAATGAGTTTTTGGGGTTTCGTGTTTCGTGTTTGGACCAATAACCAGCGCATGAGTTGCCCCCCCAAACACAAAACACGAAACCCTAAAAACGATCAGAGCGGCAACCCGAACCCGAGTTGCCGCTCCAAACACCAAACACTAAAAACCAAATACGATTAGCGTTGAACCACCAGTTTCCGCGTGCTCATCGATTTGCCGTTGCGCACTTCTACGAAGTAGATACCATTTGACAGGCGGCTGATATCGAGGTTCATTTGATTGTCACCTTTAGCCATCACGCGGTTTTGCTGCAGGGCTGCTTTTCCGGAAGGATCAAGCACAGTAACCTGTACGTCGGCATCCGCTTCCATCGGTACTTCTACCGTGATCTGCTCGTTGGCAGGATTCGGGAACATACCGAATGCGGCATTTTCAAATACGACCGGTACATCCAGTTCCTGTACTTCACCGTCGGTGCTGCCGTCGGTACGGAAGTTACTGCTGCTCAGGCTAACACGAATGGTGTAGCAGGAGGTATTGCTGAAAGCGCCGTTGTAGCCGTACACATAAGCGTAGTAGCTGGAATTAACCGTTGTGGTATTGTAAATCAGCGTTTCGTTGGTGGTACCCGCATTTTCGGATACTGCCAGGATCGTATTGCTGTTACCGCGGTACAGACGTACGTCGTAGTCGGCAGGCAGCGTCGTCAGTTCGATTTTGATGCGGCTGGTAGCAGCAGTATTGGCAAATTTATACCAGTCGAGGTCGGAAGCAGAAGCGATCTGGGCTGTGAACGTGGTGTTTACAGGGACCGTTTTTGCCGTTGCGCGGGTGTTGTTGGCTTCGTACGTATCCGTGCAACCGCCACCGCCGGTAGGCAGCGTGGTAAAGGAAGATGCTGCAGAGTACGCTGCCGAAGTAGCGCCGCAAACCGTTTGCACCTGATAGTTGTAAGTGCTGTTGGCCGTCAGACCGGTCAGGCTGTAGGAAGTAGTCGTCAGACCTGTAACAGTCGTCCAGGTAGAGGAAGTCGAAAGTTTACGTTGCAGGTTGTAAGAAGTAGCACCGCTCACGGCACTCCAGCTCAGCGTAGCGGTTGTTTGTGTGATGCTCGTAGCGCTCAGGCCGGAAGCAACACCGCAGGTACCGCCGCCGGTAGGAGGCTGGCAACCGGTAGAAGACAACAGCGATACGCGGCTACCGCCGCTAACGAACAGCGCCTGGGCACGGGCTTTCTGACCGGCCGTAAACATGTACATGCAAGCATCGTCGGTGTAGTCCATGTAGTTCATGGTCATTTCAACCGGCGTACCCGAGCAGGTCGACAGGTGCGGGTAAGTCGGGCAACCTCCATTGGAAGTGTTGTGCGTCGGCGTATCGCTCACCAGGTCGCTGCCGCAGTTGGCATCGCCCCAGATGTGGCGCAGGTTCAGCCAGTGGCCGATTTCGTGCGTGGCGGTACGTCCTTTGTTGAAGGGAGCCGTAGCAACACCCACCGTACCGAAGTACAGGTAGTCGCATACAACACCGTCGGTAGCAGCAGCACCGCCGGGGAATTGAGCGTAACCCAACAGGCCGCCACTCAGGTCGCATACCCACAGATTCAGGTATTTGTTGCGGTCCCAGGCATTCAGACCGCCCTGAGCGGTATATTTCACAGCGTCATTGCTGGAGAATGCCGTAGTAGAAGTTTGCTGGCGGCGGATACCCGTTGTAGCGAGGCCGCTGGGGTCCTGGGAAGCCAGGCAAAAGTTGATTTCGAAGTCGGCGATCAGGCCGGAAAAGATCGAAGGCGTGTTGGTTCTGTCCGCATTGAGCGCGCGGAAGTCCTGGTTCAGCACATCGATCTGCGACTGAATCTGCGCATCGCTGATATTTTCGGAAGCGGTGTTCCAAACGACGTTCACGACAACCGGAATGGTCACTTGAACACGTTCACGTACACCCGCAGGAGTGGCGATAAAATCTTCGGTCTGGCGTTCGATTTCTTCCATTTTTTCCCGGAGGAGCGGGTTATTAAGAAGTTGTTCTTCCAGTACATCGTGAGAAGCGCACACACGTTGGGCGGAGGCGTTGAATGCCAGGAGCAGGAACGCGCCTATGGCAAGAAGTAAATTACGGATCATGATTAAGACAGTAAAGGTTTGAAAATGAACAGTTTGTGTTGATATTACTTAGTAGAGCGGCATAAATGGAGCCAAATTTTCATTTTCTTTTCTCGGGATACAGAGAATTTTCGCAGCGGCAAATATAAATTCTTTAAAATCTTCCGCGTTTCTTTTTTTCGTCCGTATTCTGCCAAATGAATTGTTAGGCGACATTTTATTCCTTCAAACCCTCTCAACACGAATAAAACCTTTACCGGGTTGCCTGGCGTACTTAATAATTTTATTTGGCGCTACCGGATAACATGCCCCACGAATTGCGCGCCGTTATCGATGATCCGTTGCCGGCTGCGGCGAAAACCCAATCCGCAGGATTCGTAGGCAAAAAATACACCTGCCTGATAATACTGCTCCGATTCGTCGCGGGCCAGTTGGGCCAGAGCCTGGTACACGCTGGATTGTTTTTCATAATCGCCACCGCGCACTTCCACTGGTAAACCGATCTCGTCGTGGATGCTGACATTGGCGCCTTCGCGGCCGAAAAACACCTTTTGCACGAATGCAAAATTGCTTTTTCCGACAGGTTCTACCAGGCTCGCTTCGAGCAATGCCGGATCTTCCGGAAACAAATCCCACAGGTATTTCAACATTGCTTTCGATTGAAACAACATCGTATACGCCGGATTCAAAATAACGGCCAGGTCGCGCCGGACAATCTGGGTAAGAATCCCGCACAATTCCGGTTCATCCTGCGCGATATATTCCCAGGGTACCAGTTTGAACCAGAAATCGAAACGCGTAAAACTACCCGAGCCGTCGGGCGCGAAGATGCCTTCCGTATCGGAAAAATTCACTTCGTCGACATAACAGAATCTTGTTTCGAAACCCGCTTCACCCGCAGCGGTCACGAGCAAAGACACGTTGTCGTCGTCTTCCTTTGCGCCGCGAAGCGTACTGAACAGAATGGCCGGCTCGCGGTCCGGGTTCAGCGTTTTCAGCCGCTTGAAATTGTCAATCAGTGCGTCGTACACGTGGTTGAACTGTGCCTCTTCCGGCAGCCCGTTGGCTTTCAGTTGCGCCCACTGGATAATGGCAGTTTCGGGCAGGGATGTCGGCGTATCGGCGTTGAATTCCAGCAATTTGACGGGCAACCCATCGATGCCGCCCGCAAAATCGAAGCGGCCGAACAGGTGCAGGTGGCGATCGTCTTCCCAACTGATCCGCACGAGTTCCTGCAAATTACGGGGAATACCGAGCGTATCGAGCAGGTTGTGTTGGACGACATAAGTACCGGCCTGTACGAACAAATCGTACAAACGGTTGCCGGTTTCATAATACACGTCTCTTTCCTTTTCCTGAACAACGACCATTTCGGTGGTCAGGTAGTCGGTGGCTTCTTCGGAAATAAAGTAATCCCAGCC
>JAKQJD010000640.1 GCA_029561355.1 Bacteroidota bacterium
CTTCCTGGCGCAAGACCTCCAGAAGGTCATTCCCGAAGTCGTTCGCGACAAGGAATGGGTATATGAAAAAGAAGACCGCTCTACGGGTCACTGGCAGCCTGCTGCCAAATTGGGTGTCGCATACAGCGAAATCATTCCCGTCACTGTAGCCGCCATTCAGGAGCAGCAAAAGCAGATCGAGGCGCTTCGCGCGGAAATAGAAAACTTGAAAAAACAAATGGAAACCATAAAAAAACAATAAACCAAATGAAAAAGATCGTAAAACGCGTTGGATCAGGCATTCTGGCTTTGTTAGCCTTGACCCTCCTGGCAGGTTTCATCATGGGCTTAATGGGGCGAAGCAATTTCAACAAAACCCGCACGGTACAGCCCCGGGAAGTACCCGTCCCGACCGATTCGGCATCCATTGCCGCAGGCCAACAGTGGGCTTCCGTACTGTGCACGGGTTGCCACGGCGAGAATTACGCCGGATCCAAGTTTATGGATGTACCTGCACTCGGCATGGTCTGTGCCCCCAACCTCACCCCGGCGGGCATAGGCCGATCCTACCGCGATGCTGACTGGGTCCGTTCGATCCGGCACGGCCTGAATCCTGAAGGCAAGGCTTTTGTCATTATGCCCAGCGAAAATTTCCAGCACCTCAGCGACGAGCACCTCGGTCAGTTGATCGCCTACCTGAAGTTGCTGCCACCCGTAGAGCAGACCTGGCCTGCCCGCCATTTCACTTTTTTAAGTATGGCTATGTATCAGGCAGGCGCTATGGGTTTATTGCCCACCGATAAAATAGATCATCTGGCCCGGCACCCTACTCCAGTCAAATCCGAAACGCCCGATTACGGCCGATACCTCGCCGACCTGTCGGGTTGCAGTATGTGCCACGGCAGCAACCTGAAGGGAGGAACCTCGCCCGATGCCGAGTCGCCACCTTGTCCCGACATCAGCGCGACCAGTGCCGCAGGCCGTTGGGGTAACGCAGGTTTCATTCAGGCGCTACGCATGGGTGTAACCCCGCAAGGCAAAGCACTCAACCCCAAATTTATGCCCTGGCGCGAACACGGCCGTATGGACGATGTGCAATTACGGGCGATTTATGCCTATCTGATGAGCGCGCCGGATCACAAAAATTAGAGAAATCCGCAAAAAACATAACCACCGATACACCTGTCTCAACATTCAAAATCAACATTTTATGAAATACACTTTTTTCACTTTGTGCCTTTTACTCCTCTGCGGAGCCGGTTGTGGCAAAGACGGGGATACCAACCCGAATACCAATAAAACGAACTACCTCACCATGAAAGTCAATGGTCAGGAATGGAAAGCCGATGCCAAGATCGCGGGCAGCCTGGGCGTGCTACGGGACGGCGAATTTGTAATCGGCGGCGAACTCATCGGACAAAACGACGACATGACCATCGTGTTTGAAAACGTGACCGGCCCCGGCACCTACCGCACCGATGATGAGTACAGTATAGCGCAATTCTGGCAAAATGCTGATGGCGCCGACATTAAACTCTACCAAAGTCAACAGGACGGTAAATTCACCCTCAACATCACGCGAGCCGACAGAACCTCCGCAGAAGGCACATTCAGCGGCACTTTGGATATTGTGATAGGCGGAACGCAGGGCTCGGTAATTATTACAGATGGCAAATTCAAATACGATCAGTGAATATCTCCGCAAGACAAAGTAGTACAAACGTATATGCCGCAAAGGGCAATAACCAATAATGGATAACCACTTACAATGAAAAAAATTCTTTTTTTCGCATTTCTACAGATACTCGTGGCCCAAAGCCAGGCCGCCACGTGGTACGTCGCCCCCAACGGCAATGACAACAATCCCGGCGCCCTTGCAAGCCCTTTTAAAACCCTCCCCGCAGCCATTGAAGCCGCCAACCCCGGCGACGACATTGTACTGCGTGGCGGCAATTACACCAGCCAGGAAATCCGTATCAACAAAAATGACCTGCACATCAAGTCGTATCCCGGCGAGTGGGCCGTTATCACCGCCGTTACTAACATCGAAGACGTGAGCGCGTGCCTGTGGTACAATGAGCCCGAAACCACGGGCGGTTCTCTTGAACGCCTCGAAATCGTAGGTGGCTACTATTACGCCATCAAATTCGAAACCAATTGGGACTGGGACAACAGCGTACCTTTCAGTCAGCGGCGCGGCGTGAGCCACGTCACGGTTAAAGACTGCATCATCCACCACAGTGGCCGCGATGCCATCAAACTCACGCCTGCCTGCGCCCACATTTCGATTTTAAACTGCGAAATCCACCACACCGGCGTCGGTCCCGGTGCGCAACTCGACTTCAATGCAGAAGGTATTGACAATGTAAATGCACCCGATTTGACGGTGCGCGGCTGTTATTTTCATGATATCGCCACTACGGGCGTGTATGTGAAGGGCGGCGGCCGCAACTGCATCATCGAACAAAATCGCATTGAAAACTGCGGCGAAGGGGGCATTTATCTCGGTTTTTATACCGATGCGGAGTGGTTCGACACGGATTTCAACCCTCAATATTTTGAAAACGTCAACGGCCTTGTCTTAAACAATCTAATCGTGAACACCCAACATGCAGGCATCGGCCTCTGGGGCGCAAAAGACGCGCAGGTGTATAATAATACCGTCATCAACGGCGGTCAAGCCGAACATGCGGCACTTTTCTTCAACACGACCGACGTGTGGATCGACGACAATAATTCGGCGCGCGTGGGAAGCCAAAATGTGCACATCCAAAACAATATTTTCGTGCAAGCC
>JAKQJD010000641.1 GCA_029561355.1 Bacteroidota bacterium
AGTGATGAATGCGGAAAAGGTGGCGCGGCAAATCACCGAACATCGCCTCGATTTCCGCTTCGGTCATCGGAAAATGTGTGCCGAGCGCCGGCAAAATCGCCTGTAGATTCTTGCCATAATATTGAAATGCTAAACGCGTCAATTGGCCGGCTTGAGAACGGAAACGGGTAAAATCCGGCGGAACGGCTATCACTTTACGGCGCGCTCCCAATTTCGCCAGAGCTGAAAAAAAGCCGTCCCGAATCTCGGCTTCCGTCAGTCCGTAATCAGCTGAACATTTTGCAAAATACAACATTATAGATTGTCCTAAGACAGTTTAGCGCTGGATGCGGGCTGAGCCGCCTTTGATAAAATTTTCTACTTCGGCTAAAGTTGCCATCGTCGTATCGCCCGGATAAGTCGTTACGAGAGCTCCGTGTGCCCAGCCGAGTTTGACGGCTTCTTCGGGCGGAACATTCTTCAACAAACCATAGAAAAAACCGGACGCAAAGCCGTCGCCGCCGCCGACTCGATCATAAACATCCAATTCAGCCGTCGGTGCCTGGTAAGTTGCGCCATTGATCCAGGCAACCGCGCTCCAGCTGTGGCGATTAGTCGAATGAACTTCCCGCAGGGTAGTTGCCACAACCTTAATCTGGGGATATTTTTTGACCACATCGCTAATCATAGCAATAAAAGCCGATGGATCGAGCTTTGACTTGGCAGTTATTTCCGGGCCGGGAATCCCCAGACCTTTCTGTAAATCCTCTTCGTTGCCGACCAGTACATCCACATACTTGACAATTTCATTAATGACTTCTGCCGCTTTCTTTTCACCGCCCCACAAATTCCAGAGTTTGGCGCGAAAATTCAAGTCGAAGCTAGTGACCGCACCAGCCGCCTTAGCGGCTTTCATAGCCTCGATGATTACCTGCCCGGTAGTTTCCGAGAGCGCCGCAAAAATACCACCGCTATGAAACCAGCGAACACCTTCGGCGAAAATTGACTTCCAGTCAAAATCACCGGGTTTTAACAAAGCGGCGGCTTCGTTCGAGCGATTGTAGAAAACCACCGGCGCGCGTACGCCGTAGCCGCGATCACTGTAAACGGTTGCCATATTAGGACCATTCACCCCATTATGGGCAAAATGTTTGTAAAAGGGCTTGACGCCCATCGCCCGCACGCGCTCAGCAATCAAATCGCCGATCGGATAATCAGCCATAGCGGTCGCAATGCCGGTATTCAGCCGAAAGCAATCCGCCAGGTTAGCCGCCACATTATATTCACCACCGCTGACGTGAATTTTGCATTCGGTAGCTTTGCGG
>JAKQJD010000645.1 GCA_029561355.1 Bacteroidota bacterium
AGTAACTGCGTGCTTAACTTGGTACCCGACAAACGCCGCGTATTTGCTGAAATCCTGCGCACGTTGCGCCCTGGTGGACATTTCAGTATTTCCGATGTGGTGCTGATTGGTGCGCTACCTGAAAAAGTAGTGGAAAGCGCCGAACTGTATGCCGGATGTGTTGCCGGTGCGATCCAATTGGATGAATACCTGCAAATTATTCACGAAACAGGCTTTCAGAATGTGACGCTGCAAAAACAAAAGCCGATCCTGTTGCCCGATGAAATCTTGCTGCAATACCTCACCGAAGCGGAAATACGGGCTTTTGTGGAAACGGGTACCGGTATTTTCAGCGTAACTGTTTACGCCGAAAAAGCGGGCGGCGACAACGCTGCCAAAACTGAAAACAGGCTCAAAGTAAAGCAAGCCGTTTTGTCGGAAACCTGCGGGTGTACGCCCGGCACCTGCTGTTAAATGTTGCACCTGGGCAGGCGGATTCAACCGGGTCAACCTGCCCTCCATTTTTATAGTCATGGATATTACATTTCATAAAGCAATTCCTGAAAACCGGGCAGCGCTCGAATCCCTTTTGCTTGGGTTGTCGCTTCCTGTGGCAGATTTACCTGCCGACCTGACCCATTTCACGCTGGCCTTTGACGGCTCTTTACTGGTAGGTTCTGCCGGGGTCGAGCCTGTCGGAAACGTGGGCCTTTTGCGCTCCGTTGCAGTAGCAGAATCCTATCGGAATTTGGGCCTGGCAGGTCGGTTGTTCAATTCATCTATTGCAGATGCCCGGACAAAGGGGATCAGCGAAATCTGGCTTATTACCAATACGGCAGACAACTATTTCGAGCGGCACGGATTCGAGCGGGTCGAGCGTGAAAATGCGCCCGGTGAAATTGCGGACACCTCACAATTTAAGGGCCTGTGCCCCTCCAGCGCGGTCGTAATGCGAAAGTTACTGTAAGTACAAATCGGTTTTAATGAAAGCACTATACATCACTCTTTTAGTTTTACCGCTGTTCTGTTTTAAACAGGCTCTACTGGCACAAACGCTGTACGGGCAGGTAGTAGATATGAAAAACCAACCGGTGCCCGGAGCGGTCGTTGTGTGGGCCGGAACAAGTACCGGGGCGCGTACCGATGAAAATGGCGAGTATGCTATTCCCTTGCCGATGGATACGACAATGAAGCCTAAACGCCTTGCCCTTGTTTTTCAGGAATTACGCGACACTTTTTCCATTGATGATTTTACAAGTTACTGGACATTACAGGCATCTGCTACCCTTACCCTGGAAGAAGTAACCGTAAGGGATGAAAGTACCGGTGCATACATTTCCGTATTGCAGTCGGTAAAGGTGGAAATCATTAATCGGGCGGAACTGCGCAAAGCGGCCTGCTGTGATCTTGCCGGATGTTTTGAAACACAAAGCACCGTACAACCGACGACGACCAATATTCTGACCAATGCCAAAGAACTGCGGATATTAGGTCTGAGCGGCGTTTACAATCAGGTGCTGGTGGATGGTTTGCCCACTATCCAGGGCCTGACCTATACCTACGGCATCGGCACAATTCCGGGTAGTATGCTGGAAAATATTTGGGTCGTGAAGGGCGCTAACAGTGTGCTGCAAGGTTATGAAGGTATGGTCGGGCAAATCACTATTTTTCCCCGTGAAGGCGGAACTGCCGAACCCTTCACTGCGGATGTGCTGGTAAACAGTTTCGGCGAAAAACACCTCAACGCCGCATTTGCAGCCAATAAAAAACGCTGGACAAACTATCTCGCTTTGCATACTTCGCAACCGGGTGGCAAGTGGGATCGGGATAATGATACTTTTCTGGATTTGCCACGCATAACACGTTATGTGGCTTATAACAAATGGCGGTATCGCAAGGAAAATGAGAACGGATTAAGCGCGTTTATCGGTGCGCGGTATGTGAATGAAGATCGGGTCGGTGGGCAGAAAAATTTTGATCCGAAAACCGATAAAGGCACGATGAATGCTTACGGGCAAACGGTTCATTTTTACCAGCCGGAAGTATTTACAAAAACTGGTTTCCGTTTCAGTCCTGACCGTAAAATTTCCCTGCTTGCCTCATTCGTTGCACAAGATCAGGAATCCTGGTTTGGCCTTACCAAATACGATGCAAAGCAACGGCACGCTTATGCCAACGTGCAGTATGAACTGTTTTGGGGCAAAAACAAAGGGCAGGAATTAAAAACTGGTTTCAGTTTTCGACACTTCATTTTGAATGAACAGATCGGTTTTTCGGAATTGGATACCCTTCAACGAGGTTTTGCCGGACGGTATCGCCGGGAAGAAAATATTCCGGGTTCTTTCGCTGAAAACACGTTTCATTTTCGGAATGACAAGTGGGTGTGGGTAGCAGGGTTGCGGGCCGACCGACACAATGCTTTCGGCTGGTATGTCACGCCTCGCACGATGCTGCGCTTTAATCCTTCCGATAACCTGGATCTGCGTGCGAGCATCGGATCAGGTTGGCGAACGGTGAATCTGTTTCCTGAAAACATATCATTGCTTGCCGGAAGCCGTGAAATTGTTTTTGCCCAAACATTGCAACCTGAACAAACCTGGAATTCAGGTATCAATGCCACGCGCCGTTTCACATTTGGTAAAATGCGGCTGACTGCAACGGCTGACCTTTATCATACCCGTTTTCAGAATCAGGTTTTCCCTGATTACGACAGCGAACCTGCAAAGGCAATCATTGGTAATTATACCGGCAAATCAGTGAGCAACGGCGTACAAATGGAAGTCAGCGCTGCCTGGAGCCGTCGGATTGAACTGCGGGCTGCCTACAATTTCCTGGATGTTTTCAGGTATCAAAACGGCTCGAAAGTCCTGCTGCCTTTCAATCCACGCCATAAGATACTTTCCGTTGCAACCTATCGCACTGCGGGTGAACGCTGGCAATTCGATGCCAATCTGCATTGGTACGGCAAACAAAGGTTGCCGGATACCCGTGACAATCCCGAAAACCTACGCCGTCCGGATTACTCCAAAACCTATGCAGTTGCCAGTGTGCAAATACGCCACGCTTTACCCCGTATCGAGTTTTTCGCCGGCTGTGAGAACATATTCGGGTTCAGACAATCGCGCCCGATTTTAGGATGGGAAAACCCTTTCGGACGCGGTTTTGATCCTTCATTCGGGTGGGGGCCGACACGGGGTCGGGAATTTTACATTGGCAGTAACTTTAAACTGGACAGGAAAGAAAAGCCGAATTAACCTGCACTACACCTTTACAAACTTGCACATCATGGAAGCACCACAACATTTGAAATACTCCAAAGAACACACCTGGTTATTGATAGAGGGTGAAAATGGAACAGTCGGAATAACCGAATTTGCCCAAAGTGAGTTAGGCGAAATCGTCTTTGTCGATTTTCCTTCTGTGGGTGCTTTTTTCGGACAGGATCGGGTATTCGGTTCTATTGAAGCACTGAAAACAACCAGCGATTTATTCATGCCGCTATCGGGTGACATACTCGAAACTAATGGAAAACTGAAAGACGATCCTACGTTGGTGAATACTGATCCTTTCGGTGAAGGATGGATCGTGAAGATAAAAATGAGTAAACCCGATGAAGCCGACAACCTGCTCACAGCTGCTGCTTATCAGGCAATAACCGCATAAATCCCGGCCATATGATGCAGAAATATTTTTCGGAGGCCCTGGGCACGTTTGCGCTGGTTTTTTGCGGCACGGGTGCTATCATAATCAATCAGGAAAGCGGCGGCGTCATTACGCACGTCGGAGTTGCTATTACGTTCGGTCTGATTGTCATGGCGATGATTTACGCACTTGGTGAAGTATCGGGTGCACATCTTAATCCGGCGGTTACGCTGGCTTTTTGGATAGCGGGAAGATTCCCTATGCAACAGATTGCCCCTTTTTTAATCGGTCAGATTATCGGGGCGCTAATTGCCAGCGGGCTATTACGGTTTCTGTTTCCTGCCAGTGAAACATTGGGCGCAACCCTTCCAGCCGGTGCAGCAATGCAGTCCTTTATTTTGGAAACTGTGTTGACTTTTCTGCTAATGCTGGTTATTCTGCAAGTATCGCAAGGCAGTAAAGAAACCGGATGGTTTGCAGGTCTGGCCATTGGTGGTGTGGTCTTGCTGGAAGCAATGTTTGCGGGGCCTATCTGTGGTGCGAGTATGAACCCGGCACGCTCACTGGCTCCGGCAGTAGTTTCCGGGCACCTGGAAAATATTTGGATTTATTTGGCCGCTCCGGTTTTGGGTGCATTCCTGGCTGTTCCCTGTAACCGCATTTTGCAAAAGCCTGCTTAACCTAACGTTCAATTTTCAAAACGCAAACCTTTTCAAAAATGACGATTGCCCTTTTCTCCGATATTCATGCAAACCTACCGGCGCTCGAAGCCTTTTTTGCAGATGTAGAGCAACGAAAACCGGATGCCATTTTTTGCCTGGGCGACCTGGTTGGTTACAATATCTGGCCGAACGAAGTAGTACAGGAAATCCGGCGGCGCGGCATTCCGACGATTGCCGGAAATTATGACTACGGGATCGGCAGAAGCAGCGACGATTGCGGATGCGCCTATAAAAGCGACGATGAAAAAGCGAACGGCGCGGTAAGTATTAGTTTTACCAACCAGATCATGCAGGCAGATGAACGGCGCTATCTGCGTGAATTGCCCCGGCACATTCGCGTTGAATTTGAAATGAACGACGGCGACTGGTTGCAGGTAATGTTCGTACACGGCAGCCCGCGTAAAATCAACGAATACCTGTTTGAAGATCGGGAAGAAAAAAGTCTGTCGCGTATTCTGGAAGGTGCGAACGCCGATATTCTTTGTTTCGGTCACACGCACAAACCCTACCATCGTGTACTTTCTACCGGCAATCAGGACGCGCCGCATTTCCGCCATGCTATCAATATTGGCTCCGTCGGCAAACCGAAAGACGGAGATCCGCGTGGAGGTTATGCGCTGCTACACTTCGATGAAAACAGCAGCCGGGAACGTGCCGAAAGTATCCGCGTCGAGTTTGTACGGTTTGAATACGATGTAGAGAAAGCAGCCTTTGCCGTAGAAAATAGTCCTTTGCCTAATGCCTATGCGGAAGCCTTGCGAATAGCAAAATGACCCGTTTGAAATCCTGTTGAATTAACCTATATGCTACGCATTATAGCCGTTTTAATACCGTTTTTGCTTCTGTTTTGCAGTCTGGCTTCCTGGCAGGTTGTGAAATGTTATGAAGTGCGCTGCGGGGATGAAAGTCGCGTGGAATGTTCGTCAAAAAAGGAATGCTCTAACCCCTTACCTCAAAAGAACGGCTGCGGAAAAAGTAAAGACACGCCTACGCCGTGCTGTGTTTGTGTTGGGAATGGGTGTTATTATTTGCTGCCGGTTAACGGGTTCCAACTTCGACCTTTTCCAGATGAAGCAAGGGAAAACCCGCTCGGACGGCAACACCTGTTTCCGCAATCCTTTCACCCTTCTATCTGGCATCCACCTGCAATAGCAGCAGTTTGAACGGCGCAATCCCAAACAACAATTTCCACTCACTTTAAAATTTCCAACAACATGAAAAATAAAATTCTGGCATTTACCGCCGCTGCTCTTCTGACTTCTGCGATCGCTTTTGGCTTCGCTCAATCTTCTAACGGTTCCGGTGCCTGCTGCGAAACGGAAACGGCTACCTGTTGCCCGTCGCCGGATCAGTGCCCGATACCCTGCTGCGAAACCGGCAGTACGTGCCAGCAATAAAATGCGGATAGCCATCGCTATCCCTTGAAATTCAGCGGGTCATTCGGCAGTGCCGGATGGCCCGCTCTTTCTATGTATGTAAAAACGAAAATTATTAAAATCGACTTAAAAACGTTACTATAAGTTAACTAAATTTATAGAGTTATAGGTTAAAAGTATCTTTGCATTGACCAGGTCCGTTTAAATACTGTTAGAATGACTGCAAAACTCCTCTTCCCGCTACTGCTTATTTTCGTTGCACAAGCTGCCTTTTCTCAAAACATTGACCTACACGGCCGCGTACTCGACAAAGAAACACGGCAGCCCATCGGGTTTGCAACAGTCGGGGTTTTCAGTCGAGATACCACACCGTTGGGTGGCGCTACGGCAGACGAAAACGGCGTTTTCAATTTTAAAGCGACCGCTACGGCAACCAATAGCCTCATTAAAGTACAGTTTTTGGGATATGAAACCGCATGGATAGTCCCTGACCTTTCGCTTTCTCCCGGTAGAACATCCTTCGCTCTGCCTGATATTTTGCTTATCGCAAGCGCACAATGGCTTCGGGAAGTTCAGGTGAACGCCGAAAAGAATGCAGCGTCCATGCTGCTCGACAAAAAGGTTCTCAACGCTGATAAATTCCAGACGGCCGCTAACGGTACGGCTCTCGACCTGCTGCAAAAGATGCCCGCTGTTTCCCTGAATACGGAAGGCAACATTGCTTTGCGTGGCGACGAAAACATTCTCGTTCTGGTGAATGGGAAACCATCCAACCGGAAAGCCTCTGATATTCTCGCTCAAATTCCAGCCAACCAGATCGAACAGGTAGAAATCAGCACGAACCCTTCGGCGCAATACGATTCGGAAGGGAAAGCGGGCGTGATTAACATTATCCTGAAAAAGAACGCACAGATCGGTTGGAACCTGACTGCAAACGCGATGTTCGGCGGCACAGATCCGGCGCGCTACGGTGGCGACCTGTCGGCGGCGTACAACGGCGGTAAATGGAGCGCTTTTGTATCTGCCGACGCGCGGCAGTTCAATATGGATGGTTATCGCGGCGGGCAGATTCGTATTCTGAAAGGCGACACGTTAAGTTCGTTGCCCTCGCAAGGTATCCGGCCGTTACGCGATGAACAGTATTCCTTTCGCGCAGGCGGAAGTTTTGCCCCTACCGATAAGCAGGTGTTTAATTTCGGATACTATCGGGGATATAAACAAAGCGACCGAACAGCCAATATTCACTATCAGGATTACATTAAAACCGGGAGCGGGCTAAACCTGTTCGACCCCGAAATAGGTCTGCCTGTACGCCGTTTTTACAACGAAAACCTGTTTGTACGTTCCGGGGAATTTAGTTCGGTGAGCGTCGATTATACGAAGACGATGCGCGGCAAACAAAAACTTACCATTTTAGGCTTTTACGAACATTCTGTGCTTGGTGGCCCGCTTCGCAACCGGGAAGAGGAAGCAACAACCGGGGAACCTATTTTGGTGGAACGGACGGAAGAAAGTAGTCCGCTCGACGGTTGGCGCTGGCAGGCCGACTATGTGCTGCCACTGGCATCGGGGCAAAAACTGGAAATGGGGTATCAATGGCGCGGCTTACGGCATCGGGGCGATTTCGTTTATGAACGCCTGAACCTGATAACCGATGTGTACGAAAAAACGCAGGATTACAACAATCAACTGGATTTGGAGCAACAGGTGAACGCCGCTTACGCTCAATTGTCCGGTGAAAAACAGGGCTTTTCATGGAATGCCGGTCTGCGTACCGAATACACAGATCGTAGCCTGTCGCATACACTCGAAACCCGCAATTACAGATATAAAAAATGGCATCTTTTCCCGACTGCACAGGCGCTTTGGTTGCTTGACAAAAAGCAGAAATTACGCGCCGGATTTAGCCGCCGGATTGACCGGCCAACCAACCGTTACCTTGCTCCGGTCAGAAACCATCGACACGCCGAAGTAGAAGAAATTGGCAACCCGGAACTGCTGCCGGAAGTCGGCAACCTGGCAGAAATTGCCTACGGTAAAAACTGGAATAAGTTTTCGCTGAACGTGACCGGGTACTTCAATTACGTGGAAAACAAGATATTCAAAATCAACCGACCGTACAGCCGTACAACGCTGATCCGCTCGTTTGCGAATGCCGGGCGTACCACTTCGACGGGTGTAGACCTATCTGCCGAATGGGGCATTGCAAAATGGTGGCGTTTCTTCCTGGCTGGCAATGTGTACGATTTTCACATCAGCGGCGAAGTAGACGGCCTGGCAGTTAATCGTCGTAGTCTGAATACAACGGTAAGCGCGAATACGACGTTTACGCTGGCACGTCAATTGAAATTCCAATGGGATGCTTCCTATGTTTCTCGCACAATTACTTCCCAGGGAGAAGACACCGATTTGTTTTTGTCCGGTGTTGCATTGCGCTATACGTTTTGGGGTGATCGGCTAACCGTAGGTGCGCAGATGCAGAATATTTTCAATACCAATATTCAAACGATTACCATCGAAGGGCCAGGCGCATACAGTTCTACGGAGTACACCAAATACGACCGGGCGCTACTGTTGAGTGTCGGGTATCGCCTGAACGATAAAGCCAAAAAAGGGAAAGCACAGAAAACGGAGTATGGGGAAAAAGACTTTTAAAGTGGCAGATGATTAATTTGGACAGTTGAAGCCTGTTTCAGGCTATTCTTTTTACTTTGCCTGTCTTTTAAAAAGATCATTAAACTACTCAGTATGCCAACTCCTCAAAAAAATTACATTTACAAGTTTGTCAATTCATTGGGAGAAGAACTGAGCCCAAGTGAAGCCGTATTTGCAATTATAACTGAAGACGATAAAAATCAAGGGTCATTCAAGTTTAGTGGGACAGGCTTTTTTATAAACGCTGTCGGTGGATTTGTAACAGCTAAACATGTTTGCTTTGACAGGCAAAATAAGCCAATCTTCCCATTTTATGTTGCTTATGTGTTGCCTGACAATACTGTTGTCCTACGCCATGTTAAAAGGTTTTACGTCAATCCGGACTCAGATGTTGCCGTAGGGATGCTTGTGCCATTTAAGGATGCGCAAGGAAAATTGATTGAAAACGCTGTCTTAACTTTATCAAAATCCCCTATTGAGGTAGGGGATGAAATAAAAACTGTTGCATACCCTAAATCAAAAATTATTACAGAAGACGAAAAAACTCAGGTAGGAGAGTTTGTAGCTGATTGGTATAGAGGAAAAGTTGAAGAACATTTCCCTGATGGCCGAGATAGTTTATTCTATCCAAGGGAATGCTTTCGTACTTCAGTTGAAATTTTAGGAGGGGCAAGTGGAGGCCCTGTAATCAATAGTGAAGGTTTTGTTGTGGGAATAAACTCTTCTGGACTCGATGATCTCGATGACGGTTTTAATGATCATGTCTCATTCATAACTCCAATTACTGAGATTTTCGACATTGATATTTCATCTGACAAGGGTGAAAAGACGACAATTCGAGATTTGATACAACACGGGTCAATTAAAATAAGATGACAACATAGGCTTTTATTTTATCCTATTCTGCTTTGTCTGCAACTCTTTCCCATTGCATTAGCATCTGAATAAACAAAAAAATTAAAACCACGTTTTAAGCGTCGTTCTCCTATCTTTGGCTCAAATTATGAAAGTACGTATCGGCATATTTCTACTGTTCCTCACTTATCTGGTCGCGTTGCCGACGGATGTGGTGCGGGCTTGCGGAAGTGCCGGTATATGTCAGGAGGTTGCACCATCGGACGACGACAACGAGATTTCTACAAATATCGGTTCCTGTTTAGACGATTCGCCGTGCAAAAATTGCCCACCTGACACAGACGGTTGTGGGCATTGCCATTGCGCTGGTTGCGGTATCGCTAATGCGCCGCACAGTCTTTTTTACAAAAACACTTTCGTTGAAGTGTTTCCAGTTCCCGATTGGCTATATGCTGACCGGGCTGTCAATTTCTGCTATGATGCGCCCAGCACCTCGGCTCATCGGACAATCCTGTTCCAGCCTCCGCGAGTGTGAATTAGCCTTTCCCATTTTTTTGATTTTTCAAAAAAACGCTGCAAGTCAAGCACTTGCGGTGCATTTCTTATTTGGCTTCAACCATCGTTCCCACGACCGCAGTCCACACTCGACCATCATACATCACCATATTTTCAACTTAAAATTTTCTCAATCATGAAAACATTTCAGTTCATTCTCGCTGCCCTCGCTTTGTCCCTTATCACTTTTTCCTGTGGTCAGGAGAAAGGCACCGCTTTATCCTTGACGACCGAAATTTTCTGTGACCACTGTGAAGAATGTGAATCCTGCAAAGGAAGAGTAGAAAAAGCCCTGCTTTCAACCGAGGGAGTTAATTCGGCCAATATGAAAGTGGCTGAAAAAACGATTGCGGTAACGTATGACCCGGCAAAAATTAACGAGCAGCAAATCAAAATGGCAATTGCCAAAACGGGATTTGCCGCCGGAGATGTACCGGCAGATCCTGCTGCTTATGATAATCTGGACGATTGCTGTAAGAAGAAATAAGGCAGTTTGTGCGGGCGGCGCATCGTGCGCCGTCCGCTGATGGTAAGTTGAAAACGCTACAAGCAAAAATTCATGATTGACCAGATTATTAAATTTTCTATCCAGCATAAAATGATCGTCGGGTTATTCGTGCTCGGTCTGATAGGTTGGGGCAGTTATTCCCTGGCCCACCTGCCGATGGATGCACTGCCCGACATCACCAATAATCAGGTGCAGGTTATTACCGTTGCGCCGACGCTGGCATCCCAGGAAGTGGAACAATACGTGACCGCACCCATCGAAGCCGCTTGCGCTAATCTGCCTGATATGGTGGAATTGAGGTCTATTTCCAGACTTGGACTGTCGGTGATTACCATAGTGTTCAAAGATGAAATGAACCTTTACGAAGCCAGGCAACTGGTAAATGAAAGGTTAAAGGAAGCGGAAGAGCATATTCCAAAAGGTGTGGGCAGTCCTGATCTGGCACCCGCTTCCACCGGATTGAGCGACATTTACCAGTACGTACTGCACACCAAACCCGGCTACGATTCTATCTATTCGGATATGGAGTTGCGTACGATTCAGGACTGGATCGTCAAACGGCAACTATTGAGTGTGCCGGGAATTGCCGAGATCAACACCTTGGGCGGACACCTGAAACAGTACGAAATAGCCGTAGATGCGCAGCAACTGAAAGCGATGAATGTCAGCATTCAGGAACTGTTCGAGGCGCTGGAAAAGAACAATGAGAGCACTGGCGGCAGTTACATTGAAAAAGGGCCAAACGCCTATTTCATTCGCGGTATGGGCATGGTGGAAAACCTGCACGACATAGAGGCGATTGTGGTAAAACAGTCAGACGGCGTACCCGTGCTGGTGCGAAACATTGCAAAAGTACAGTATGGAAATGCCAATCGTTACGGCGCTGCTACTCGTAATGGTGAAGGGGAAGTGGTGGTCGGTGTAGCAATGATGCGGAAGGGACAAAACTCGGCGGAAGTAGCACGGAGCGTCGAAGAACGGATAGAGGTTATCAAAAAATCCCTGCCGGAAGGCGTCATTATTGAGCCTTTTTTGGATCGTAATGATCTTGTAGAACGTGCCATTACTACGGTTACGACCAACCTGGCTGAAGGCGGTCTGATCGTCGTTTTTATTCTGGTTTTGTTTCTCGGCAATCTTCGGGCAGGTTTGGTAGTCGCTTCGGTTATTCCGCTGGCTATGCTTTTTGCACTCGGTATGATGCGTCTGTTCGGGGTTTCAGGTAACCTGATGAGCCTTGGTGCAATTGACTTCGGATTGATCGTGGACGGCGCGGTGATCATTGTTGAAAGCATTGTGCATCGGATTACCAGCAACGTTCTGCCGGGCAGGAACCGGCTCACACAGACTGAAATGGATGAAGAGGTATATGAGGCGTCTTCCCGTATCCGGACTTCTGCTGCTTTCGGAGAAATCATTATCCTGATTGTGTATCTGCCCATTCTGACGCTTACCGGTATTGAAGGCAAGATGTTTGGCCCTATGGCGCAAACGGTATCGTTTGCTATTTTAGGGGCATTCCTGCTTTCGCTGACTTATGTGCCAATGATGTCAGCGTTGTTTTTGAGCAAGAAAACGGTACACAAACGCAATATATCCGACCGCATGATGGACTTGTTTCAACGTGCTTACAACCCGCTGATTCATTTCGCATTGCGCCATAAAATTGCTGTCGTGGTAGCGTCTTTAGGCTTGTTTATAGGGAGCCTGGTGATGTTTTCCCGCATGGGTGGTGAGTTTATTCCGACGCTGGAAGAAGGCGACCTTGCTTTGAATACGCGCATCATGGCGGGTAGTTCGCTGACTCAAAATATAGCCATACTCACCCGGCTCGAAGGAATGATAAAATCAAAGTTTCCGGAAGTAAAACAGGTCGTGTCCCGTATCGGCGCTTCAGAAATACCAACCGACCCTATGTCGGTGGAAGTAGCCGATATTATCGTGGTACTGAAGGATAAAAAGGAGTGGACTTCTGCTGAAACACGCGATGAACTGGCGGATAAAATCAAAAAGGAGATTTCCAATCTTCCCGGCGTAAGTCTGGAAATATCGCAACCTATTCAACTGCGGTTCAATGAGTTAATGACCGGCGTACGTTCGGACGTAGCGATCAAAATCTTCGGTGACGACCTGGATGTTCTGGCGAAGAAAGGTAGCGAGGCGATCCGGGTGATCGAAAACATTCCGGGTATTGCCGATCTGAAAGCAGAACAGGTGACGGGTCTGCCACAGATTTCTGTAAAGTACAACCGTGAACAAATCGCTCAATACGGATTGAGTATTGACGCTATTAACCGGACGCTGCGCACTGCTTTTGCCGGAGAAGTGGCCGGAGTTGTTTTTGAAGGGGAAAAACGTTTTGATATGGTGGTTCGGTTGGACAAGGGGCTGCGCACCGACATCGACGATATTCGTAATCTTTCTATTCCAATTTCCGGAGGCGCACAAATCCCATTGAGCCAGTTAGCGCAAATTGAGTACGGTGCAGCACCCATGCAGATTTCACGGGACGACGGTCGGCGACGGATGACCCTGGGTCTGAATGTGCGTAACCGTGATGTGCAGTCTGTGGTGGAAGAAATCAAAGTAAAACTGGACAAAGAACTTGAATTGCCAGCGGGTTACTATGTGACTTACGGCGGGCAGTTTGAGAACCTGATTGAAGCCAACAGGCGATTATTGATAGCCGTACCGATAGCCCTGTTGCTGATCCTGGTGCTGCTTTATTTTACCTTCCATTCCCTGCGTCATACGCTGCTGATATTCTCCGCTATCCCACTTTCCGCTATCGGTGGAGTATTGGCTTTATGGCTGCGTGATATGCCGTTCAGCATTTCAGCAGGGGTTGGATTTATCGCGCTGTTTGGTGTGGCGGTACTGAACGGGATTGTTCTGATTGCCTATTTCAATCAACTGAAAAGCGAGGGTATGACAAATATCGAAGAACGTGTGCTGACGGGTACACGTGTCCGGCTCCGACCCGTTTTAATGACGGCAGCGGTCGCGTCGTTGGGTTTTTTGCCGATGGCATTATCTACTTCAGCAGGCGCGGAAGTACAGCGACCGTTGGCTACGGTGGTCATTGGTGGACTGCTTTCTGCTACCTTGCTGACACTTTTGGTTTTGCCGGTGCTTTATGTATTGTTTTCGAGGAAGCGTAATGGTAATGGTAGGATTTGAATTTTGCTGGTGGAATGGATATGGGATTTTTTAAAGGCGCTTTCGATGATGTCATTAATAGCCTAAAAAATGAGATTTCGAAGTATACTATTTTGTCTTTTAAATTACTTACAATAGCATGAAACATCTCTCCATTCGAGTTGCGTGGCATGACAACGGTTGGAATGGAACCGTCTGTAAAGAGCCAACAAACAATTCCTATTGTCTTCAATTGCCCCGTATTTATGAATCAAAAAACAATATTGAGGAAGAAAAAATTGCGGGTAAGTCATGGGCTGACATGACGGAAGACCAACTTCCACCTTGTAAAGCGGAAGGCGCAGCATTCATGAGTCCCTACAAATGGCAGCGAATTTTTAGGCATCCCTATAAATTCAGCAAAGAAACGCCGCATTCAAAATTGTTAGATACGCCTGTAGAGGTCTCACCATACAGTACTTTTTCCGTTCCATTTAATTGGATGTTAGGAAGAAGCCAGCAAAATTTAGAAGAGCAATACCCTTCCCTTCCTGCTGATGACAAGGCTCCATTCAATACATCATGGGTTTACGGTGAACATAGGCAGAGGGAAATCCTCAACATTTTTTTTAAATCAATTCAAGAAAATCACTCACTTGTTTTTTTCTATACCAAAAGCGGTAATCCAATAGATGAAAATTGTCGTCGCTTGCTTATCGGAGTCGGTTGAGTAACTGGAAAATCCAAACTTCAAGAATACCAATGCCAGCCAGGTGCCAAGTCTTACCCAATGTGGGATAGACTAATTAGTCATTCTATCCGTCCCGAGGGAATTGAAGGTTTTTTGCTACCATATTCTGAATACTTACTCAAATCGGGCAATAAACAAGAGGATGAAAAACGTGCTCGTTGGTTGGAAGAAATCAAAATGACGCTTTTTGATGTAGGCGAACAAGATACAAACGTTGGAGAGTTTTCTTATGGTAGTGAATGGGTCAAAAATTCGACGGCTTTGGCTATTTTATTGAAATTACGGCAGGTGGTCGAGCGCATTCAGAAACACGGCTTGGTGGGTGGAAAATGGGAACAACGCCTCTTATGGCTTGACAACCAGATTGGCAATGTGAAAGACAATATGGGAGCGTTTCCTTCATTCGGTCAGGCAACGACAGCCCTTGGTTTCAAATTTGGGAATATTCTGGCGCAGGAAATGTACGACAACGGTTGGTGCATGCCCAAAGGAAATCCATGGAGGAGTTTTGAAGAAATATTGCATGGTGCCCACCATGCACATTTGAGTTGGAACATTCGAAAAGAATTGCCCCAAATCAAAGATATGTGGGAGTACTCCGATGTTTCAAGCCAAAAATGGCTCGAAATGTTGTCCCGTTTTGAGTTGAGTCAAAAACAAATTGCCCGTTGGTATGATAAAGACAAACGAGCCGTCCGAGGTTGGAGAATGAGCAACCAATCGTTGCTGGAAAATCCTTACCTGATTTCCGAGCTTGACGAGGGCGATAAAGATAATGGACCTATTGTGCCCGAAGTCATTGATTTAGGATTAATTGAGGACAAAGCCATTCAAGGTGACTACTCCCCGCCAGCTCTTGCAAGAATAGATTCCACCCTTGATAAACGTCGAATCCGTGCCTACCTGATTAAATCACTTCGCCTTGCCGCAGGTGAAGGCGATACGTTGCTTTCTTATGCCGAGGCAAGAGAGCGGCTTGAAAACCTGAAAACTAATCATTCTTGCGCCGTTCCCGACGGGTACATCCAAGCTAATTCGGAATATTTAGCAGAGCGCTTGAACCTGATTGAAACCGAGGAAGCACGAGGTGTGCAACTTAAATTATATGCAGAAATCGAATCGTTCCTTCGTAAAATTTTTGGTGCGAGAGCGGGTCGTCCACTGCCAGTTTTGACTGAAAATTGGCGTGACCTAATTTCCCAAACCCTGTTTGAAAACCAAATAAGATACGATGGTAACAATCCATTGCATGCTCAGGCAATGGATGACCAGACAAGCGCATTGGAAACCATTGTGTCCCGCAAGCTAACGGTGTTGCATGGTAAGGCGGGGACCGGAAAAACAACGGTTATGGGAGCGCTTTTTCGGTCATCGCAACTTCGAGCAAAAGGAATTTTGTTACTCGCGCCTACTGGGAAAGCTCGTATCCGTTTGAAAACAATGGCTCAATCCAGTTCTGCTTTTACTATTGCACAGTTTCTCGCCAAGCAAAAACAATTCAATTGGGAAACCATGCGCCCACTTTTGACTGGGAATGGAAATTATGCACAGGAAAAGACCGTAGTTATTGACGAGTGCTCTATGCTCACGCTGGAAGATTTTTTTGCCGTGTTCAAGATACTTGATATGGCCCACGTCGAACGTATTATCCTTGTCGGCGATCCTTTTCAGTTGCCCCCAATTGGAGCAGGTCGTCCCTTCGCCGACCTGTGTGCTCACTTGCAAAACTGCCGAGACAGCAAGGAAGAAGAAAAAAAACAACTTGGACAGGCACTTGCGGAGCTTTCCGCTGTGGTGCGGCAAACGGTCAAGTTAAATGGGACTCAACCTTCCGATACCCTTACGCTTGCCTCTTGGTTTTCGGGAAAAAAACCAGAAAAAAACGCGGACGAAATATTTGAAAAAATTGCCCTTGGCCAAAACCTGAACGACCTTCGAGTAGAATGTTGGGCGGACCCAACCGAGCTTGAACAAAAAATAAAAAAAGTGCTTCTCTTTGAACTCGGAATTGAAAACGAGGAAGCATTCAATCGGGTGGTCCTCGGATACGAAGGCGGGAAGTTTCCTACGTCGAGACCAGAATCGGCTGAGAATTTCCAGATTTTAACTCCCGTGAAAAACCCAGTTTGGGGTTCTCATGCATTAAACCGGCTCATTCAACAGACATTCCGGAAAACGGAGTTTAGTAAATATGAAAAACCGTTCGGAGACCAACGAATTTGGTTGCACGATAAGGTTATTCAATTGGTCAATCAAAAACGGGACGGATACAAGAATCAGCAATCCGTGCCAAACCTTGAACTCTCAAATGGTCAAATTGGAGTGATGGTGAGTACGGCAAAAGGGTTTGCTAATATTTGCTTTACAGGATATGCCGACACCATTTTTGGTTACAATGGCAAGGATTTTAATGAAGAGGGTCCCGCCATTGAACTTGCCTACGCGATCACCATTCACAAAAGTCAGGGTAGCGACTTCAAGACAGTTATGCTTGTTTTGCCAAAAAACGCTGGGAAACTTATCAGTCGAGAATTGCTTTATACTGCTCTCACGCGTTCAAAAACCCAACTGATAATATTAGCCGAAGGTAATGATGCGCAATGGTTATACCAATTTACAAAACCCGCGTTTTCCGAAACCGCTCGACGCAACACTCAATTATTTACGCTCTCCCTCCGGGAAAAAAGGGATTTCCTATCCTATTCTGATCGGTTGATTCATAAGGTGCGCGACCGAGAAATTTTTGTCCGCAGCAAATCCGAGTTGGTTATTGCCAATATGCTCGTTGAACATAAAATCGAGTTCCATTATGAGCGGCTTTTTGAAAGCGTTGGCGGTGGCTACCGCTTGCCTGACTTCACTTTTATTGATGCAGCCGGAGATCTAATTATTTGGGAACATCTTGGCTTGCTCCATCAACCCGCTTACCGGCAAGATTGGGAGCGGAAGCTGACATTTTATCAATCAAATGGTTTCAACTTGGGTCAAAACCTTTTCACCACCGCAGACAGTCCGACAGGTGCATTAAATTCCGATGAGGTCTTGTTGGTGATAAATCAAATTAGGGAAAACTTGTGAAAATCCGCCATGCTGGTGCAATTCACCTTGCATAGAGAGCATTTAAAATTGGATTTTAGTATTTTACAACCGGCAAATTTAAAGAACGGATCAATGAAATTAACCAGCAAAACATTGCTGAAAAATAAAGAAACAATGAAAAAGCAAATTTCAATATCACTCATCGTCCTGCTGGCAGCGCTTTCCCTTTTTACTTCCTGCAAGCAGACACCACCGGCTGAAGAGGCTCAAGCAACGGCACAACACGCGCACAAAGACACCATTGAAGAAGTTGTGGACGATCTGGTTATCACTTCCCGACAATTTAAGGCTGCCGGAATTGAGTTGGGAAAGGTTGGTAATACCGGCCTCACCGGAAGTATCAAAGTATCCGGGAGACTCGAAGTGCCGCCGCAAAACCGGGCGGCTATATCTGTTTACGTAGGCGGCATCATTAAATCCATCCGGGTATCGGCAGGCAGTTATGTGACGAAAGGACAAACGGTGATGACTTTGGAGCATCCTGATTTTCTGAAACTTCAGGAAGAGTACACCAGCGCAAAAAGCAACCTGATCTTTCTGGAACAAGACTACCAGCGCAAGAAGGAATTGCTGGCTGAAAATGCGACTTCGCAAAAGAGTTTTCAGGAAGCCGAATCAAAGTACAATATTGAAAAGGGGCGGCTCACATCCATTACCAGTCAATTGTCCATCCTCGGCATTTCAGTTGCTGAACTGAATAAGGGGAACATCACGAATGTAATTTCCTTACGGTCGCCCATCAGCGGCTACATCACGCAAGTTCAGGGCAGCATTGGTGCTTATGCAGAACCGAACAGGATGCTTTTTGAAGTAGTGGACAATTTCAATATCCTGGTGCGGCTCGATGTGTACGAACGTGATTTCTACCAGATCAAGAAAGGACAGAAAATCAGCATCGTGCTGCCTAATCAGGATAACGCTGAAGTAGAAGGACGCGTAACTATTTTGGGTAAAGCGATGGACAACACGACGAAATCCATTGCTGTGTACGCGGAAATACGCAACAACAAACGGCAGGATCTGATACCGGGCATTTTTGTCAATGCTTTCATCTATGTGGATGGTCATGCGGCAACGGTCGTACCTGCTGAAACAGTCATTCGTTCCGGCGAAAAGCAATACGTTTTTATTGTCAACGAAGAACTGTGCAGCAAACCGAATGTACCAGGAAAAGACCCTCATTCGGTAAAAGATGCCAATGGCAATGTGATACCCCTGGCGTATAGAATGATAGAAGTGAAGACAGGTACGGAAAGTACGGGCATGGTAGAAATTAATCCGCAGGATGACATCAGACCCGCAGATCAATTAGTCGTGAAAGGCGGATATTTCCTGATGTCGGCTTTAAAAAGCGGTGAGACGGTAGGATGTTGTGCTCCGGCAGAAGAAGAAGGAAAAGACTAAACACTATTGTGTGCGGCTTATGAACTGGTCACGCACCTTGAAAAATTGTTTTGTAATTGTCCAGGGAGCGCAGCAGCAAGTTGTTGTCGCGCTCTAACGGGCAGTTCAGACCGCCTCGTGCCGTATTATTTTTTGCTATTCCGGCCTATCGGTAGTCCCTTTTCACTTCAACACGGCACGAATAAACAAAAAAATTAAACCAGCGTTTTTATCGGTGTTCCCCTATCTTTGGCGCAAATTATGAAATTCTACCTCCATATATTGTTTCTGTTTACCCTTGGTCTTGTGGCATTGCCAACAAGCTGGGTGCAGGATTTCAGCGGTGTGGAGATAGAAATAGGGGTTAAAACCGTTTCACATCCCAGTAGCGAGCATTGTGCTCCGGTGGATGACGAATGCGTAGACACCCATCCCGGCCAGGATTGCCCCCCCGATACAGACGGTTGTGGACATTGTCACTGCCCTGGTTGTGGTGCACCGGGCGGTATGACCTATGCTGGTTTTTTCAAGAACACTTTTTCCGAATTGACAGTTGTTGACTGGTCGTATGCCGACCGTGCCGCCAATTTCTGTTACAACACGCCTTGTTCCTCGGCGCATCCGGCGGCGCTTTTCCAGCCTCCTCGGGCATGAATTAGTCCTTTCGTTTTTTGATTTTTCAAAAACGTACACTGTAAGTCAAGCACTTACGGTGCATCTCTCATTTGGATTAATTCAACATTTTGTAACAGGCATGATCAATCGAATCATTCACTTTTCTATTCACAACAAGTTTGTGGTGGGCATCGCTACGCTTGCACTCATCGCGGCAGGCGTGTGGTCGTTCACTAAACTCCCGATAGATGCAGTTCCCGATATTACAAACAACCAGGTACAGATTATCACCCTTTCGCCCACCTTGGCGACATCGGAAGTAGAGCAATACATCAGCGCACCGATTGAAATAGCCGTCAAAACTATTCCCGACCTGACCGAACTCCGTTCCATCAGCCGTTTTGGTTTGAGTGTTGTGACGGTTGTTTTCAATGAGGACAAAGACATCTGGCTTGCTCGCCAGCAAATCACTGAAAAACTCAAAGAGGTAGAAGAAGACCTGCCCGCCGGAGTTGGCACCCCGGAACTCGCACCCGTTTCCACGGGACTGGGCGAGGTGTATCAATATGTAGTGGAACCGAAACCGGGTTATGAAAGCCGATACAATTCAATGGACTTGCGCACGATACAGGACTGGATCGTAAAACGTCAATTAGCCGGTATACCCGGTGTAGCGGAAGTGAACAGTTTCGGTGGTCTGATGAAGCAGTACGAGGTAGCTGTAGATCCCCAGAGACTCAACGCTGCCGGATTGACCATCGGCGACGTATTCGAGGCATTGGAAAACAGTAACCAAAACACAGGCGGTGCTTACATTGAGCGCAACAGCCAATTCTACTTTATACGTGGTGAGGGTGTAGCACTTTCTTTAGATGATCTGAGTCGTATTGTAGTCACCCGCATGGGTGGGGGTGGTGCCCCGCTCACTGTCGGCGACGTAGCTGAGGTGCGGTATGGCAGTGCTACTCGGTACGGTGCGGTTACTGAAAACGGAAAGGGGGAAGTAGTTACCGGCATCGTCATGATGCTCAAAGGAGCCAATTCTTCTGCCGTAGTCAGCAGTGTTAAGGAACGGTTGGGGCAGGTGCAAAAGTCGCTGCCCGAAGGGGTGCAGGTGCGCGCATTCCTTGACCGGGCTGCACTGGTAGAACGGACCATCGATACCGTAAAACGCAATCTGATCGAAGGCGCACTCATTGTCATATTTATCCTGGTGCTGCTGGTCGGGAATTTCCGCGCTGGATTGATTATCGCTTCGGTAATTCCGCTGGCTATGTTATTCGCTTTATGGATGATGCATTTATTCGGTGTATCAGCCAATCTCATGTCGCTCGGTGCTATCGACTTCGGCCTTATTGTAGATGGTGCGGTGATCATTGTGGAGGCGACCTTACATTACTTCCATACCCACCACAAACCTCCGGCGGGAAGCGGTTTTGTGCGGCTCTCCCAACAGCAAATGGAGGAAGGCGTCTATAAATCGGCCAGCGGAATCATGCGTTCATCCGTGTTCGGGGTAATCATTATCCTGATTGTCTATTTGCCGCTACTGGCATTGGTAGGCATCGAGGGCAAGATGTTCCGGCCTATGGCACAGACAGTAGCGTTCGCATTAATTGGCGCATTGTTACTTTCCCTCACGTATGTGCCGATGGTAAGCGCATTGTTTTTAAGCAAAAAAATCAGCGACCACCTCACGTTTGCCGACCGGATCATCGCCGCTTGCCAGCGGGTTTATTCACCCATACTCGAAAGCGCATTACGCATTCCGAAAATAGTACTGGGAGTTGTATTCGGCTTATTTGCCGTCGCCATGTTCTGCTTTTCCCGGTTGGGGGGCGAGTTCATTCCGCAGTTGGACGAGGGCGATCTGGCACTGGAAAGCAGTTTTCCTCAAGGAACATCCCTCAGCCAGGTAATTGACGGCTATAAGTTGATCGAAGGCACTCTAATGAAAAGCTTCCCAGACGAAGTGGAAGGTGTAGTCACCAAAATCGGTGCGGCAGAAATCCCGACCGATCCCATGCCGATGAGTGCAGGTGATGTGACCATCCTGCTCAAAGACCGCGAAGAATGGAAAGTAACCGATGACAAAGACGAACTGGTAGAAATGATGGAAGAAAAACTCCGGGGTATACCCGGTGCGAACATAGAATTCACCCAGCCCATTGAATTGCGCTTCAACGAACTGATGACCGGCTCAAAAGGTGATGTGGCAGTGAAAATCTACGGTGAGAATCTGGATACGCTCGCCACTTTAGCTGCCGAAGCTGATCGTTTGATCAAAACCGTGTCCGGCGTGAGCAGTAAAGTAGAACAGACATTGGGCTTGCCGCAAATAAATGTCAAATATAACTACGCCAAACTCGCTCAATACGGCCTGCATGTGAAAGACGTGAATACAGTACTCAGTACAGCGTTTGCCGGGGCTGTGGCTGGAGTTATTTACGAGGATGGTAAACGTTTTGACCTCGCTGTACGCCTTACTCAGAATAATCGCCGGGACATCGAAGACGTACGCAACCTGCTCATTAGTACTGACAACGTCGTACGGCAAATCCCACTCAGCGAAGTTGCCAGCATCGAATATCGAACTTCCCCTGCCCAGATTAGTCGCGACGATGCGCAGCGCCGTATCGTCATCGGTGTGAATCTCGTTAGCGGGCGCGACGTGGAAAGTGCGGTGAGTGATATGCAGGAAAAACTCTCTAACTTAAAACTCCCGCCCGGTTATTTCATAACCTATGGGGGCCAGTTCGAAAACCTTAAAGCAGCCAAAGCCCGCTTGGGTGTCGCCGTACCGTTGGCACTGGTGCTCATCGTGGTATTATTGTATTTCGCTTTCAACTCCATGAAAGAGAGTCTTTTGATTTTTACTGCGGTGCCGCTTTCTGCCATCGGTGGCGTATTCGCGCTGATGCTGCGCGGGATGCCGTTTTCGATTTCGGCAGGTGTAGGTTTTATTGCCTTGTTTGGAGTAGCAGTGCTCAACGGTATTGTGCTCATCGCTTATTTCAACCAGTTAGAAAAGTCAGGTGTAGCCGACGTATACGAGCGCATCCGGAGAGGGACAAAAGTGCGGTTGCGTCCGGTGCTGATGACAGCAGCGGTGGCTTCACTCGGTTTTTTACCGATGGCCATGTCGGATGGTGCAGGTGCGGAAGTGCAACGACCCCTGGCTACGGTTGTCATAGGCGGTTTGCTGACGGCTACCTTGCTCACACTCATTGTATTGCCTGTGTTGTACAGTTTATTTTTTAAAAAGATGAAAGGAGGAAAAATGAATGCTCAAACGTCTGTCGTCTCGGTACTACTGGTAGGAGCCTTTCTTGCTTTTAGTAATAATACGCAAGCTCAAACTGCCCTCACTGAGCAGCAGGCTATTGTGATGGTGGAAAAAAATCACCCCAGTATGCGTGCCGCTTCGCTTCGGATGGCTCAGCAGCAAACTCTGACGGGGGCAGCCAAAATTTGGGAACCGGCGCAAATTTTTAACAACATTGCCGCCGACCCGGAACTGGGGATGTTTGGCACGACGAGTCTCGGCATTAGCCAGACTTTCCCATCAGGCAAAGCCACTCGCGCCAACCGGCAGTTCAACGCCCAGAATATCACAAGAAGCCAAACTGAATTGCAGTTGACACGTCAGGAACTGGTGCGGGAAGTACGAAAGACCTACCAACATCTGGGCTACTTACAGGGTAGAATCGTGCTCCTGGCTCGCCTCGACAGTGTATATCAAAACTTCAATGCCGTAGCTGATGTACGCTACCGTACCGGGGATGCTTCACAAGCCGAAAAACTGGCAGTGCAGGACAGGGCAGCGCAAATCCGGCTTCAGATCGAATCTGCACGGAGTGAAATTGCATCCGATCAGTTTGCGCTCGGCCAGTTATTAGGAATAGGGCAACCTATACAGGCTGTTGTGGCTCCGCTGACGGCAACCGGGTTTTCGCTGGCGGATTCGGCACGTGTTAATTCTTCCGCTTATGCCGCTTATGCACGGAGCGCCATCGACGTGGCCAAAGCACAACAAGCAGTACAGCAGGCTACACTGGCTCCTACTTTTTCGGCGAGTTTGTTCGGTCAATACCTCGGTAATGGAGCAGTTTATCCCGGCTGGCAGTTGGGATTAAATATCCCGCTGTTTAAAAAAGCGCAGCAAAAACAGGTACAAGCGGCTGCCGTCGGCGTACAAGTCGCTCAGTCAGAATATCAAAACGCTGTACTCATGCGGCAAACCCAGCTAACGGCATCTGTTTTTGAGTTTCAAAAATTCGAGTCGTTCACGGGTTATTATGAGCGGCAGGGTCGTGTAGTGGCTAATGAATTGCTTCGCAGCGGTTCGCTCAATTACCAGCAAGGTGAAATCAGTTATGTCGAGTATGTTCAGAACCTCGATCAGGCGCTGCAAATCGAATCGCAATACCTGGAAAACCTGTTGCAACGCAATATGGCTGCTATCGAAATCCAGTACCTGACAAACCAAAACTGATAAACCGAAGCGTTAGAAACCGTATCTGCCAACGACGAAGACGTTTAAAATTATTGCCAACTCATTCAATTTCAAGCACATGAAAAATAGCAAGCATCTTTTTTACCTAATCCTATTATCTGCCGCCACCCTTGGCTGGACGGCTTGCGGCGGTGAACACAAACCCGGCGACGGACATGACCACGCTACGGAAACACCGGCCACCGGAGAACACGCGGAGGAAGGCGAACATGAAGAACACGCTGAAGGCTCTCTTGAACTCACCGCCGAGCAGATAAAAAACGTAGGGGTTGAATTGGGGACTTTTACCAACCAGAATCTGAGCGATGTAGTAAAAGTAAATGGCGAATTGGACGTGCACAGCCAGCATATCGCCACGGTAAGTGCTTTTACAGATGGCATTGTCACACAGATGCGTGTCGATTTGAATGCCCATGTCAACAAAGGGGCAGTAGTGGCCGTATTGCGCAAGCCCGACTTGATTGACCTGCAACAGCAGTATCTGGAAGGTAAAAACCAACTCGTATTCGCAGAGCAGGAATTTCAGCGCTATAAGGATTTGAGGGATGCCAATGCGACGGCTACCAAGAATTTCCAGCGGGCAGAGTCGGAACTGCGCTCTTTACAGACCAACCTGAAAACTTCGGAGGCTAAGCTGCGGCAAATGCAGATCGATCCGACCACTCTAACAGCGGATAATCTGAAAACATCTATCGTTCTGACCGCGCCGATTTCCGGTACCGTTACGCGCCTGAATGCCAACATAGGCACCGCGCTTACTGTCGGTACTTCAGTGGCCGACATCGTGGATTTTTCAAAAATCCACACTGATTTTTTTGTTTTTGAAAAGGACGTACAGAAGGTGAAAATCGGGCAAAAAATATCGTTCAACTTTCCTTCCAATCCCCAACAGGTTTATCGCGCCACAGTGAAAGGTATGGACAAGGCATTAGACCCGGAGAAAAAAGCGCTGCGTATCCATGCCGATATTGAGCGTGCTGGTGTCGTGCCGGTTGGCGGTTTTACCGATGGCACCTATGTGGAGGGCCGCATCGAAATCAGCGGTATGGGTGTGGAAGCATTGCCTAAAGAAGCGGTGGTAAAAGACGGCACGCAGGATGTTATTCTTGTAGTGGAAGAAAAAGAAGCAAGCGGCAACATCCGTTTCAAAAAAGTACCGGTAACAGTAGGGGCCATGAACGATGCTTTCGTGGAAGTAAAGCCGCTGGAAGTCCTACCCGGCGGAACTCAAATCGTACTGAAAGGAGCATTTTATGTGGCTGCTCAAGGGAAGGTAGGAGAGGACGGGCACGGGCACTGACATGCCACCGGTAAAATCAACCCATTTCGATATTCATTTATTCTCACTCTTAAACTGATATAAAATGGAACACCCACAAATGCAACATCATCATTCGGGACACAAACACGGAGCATTGATCCAACAGTTGTTGGATTGCGCGACATCTTGCGAAAACTGTGGCGCTTCCTGCCTCGATGAACAAGACGTTACGCACATGGCTCATTGTATTGAACTGGACCGGGACTGCGCAGACTTATGCTTCCTGGGAGCCAGATTATTGACCAGAGACAGCGAGTTTGCGCATGATTTTTTAGCACTCTGTGAAAAAGCATGCCGCCACTGCGCAGAAGAATGTGGAAAGCACGAGCATGAACATTGTAAAAGATGCGCGGAAGAATGTATTAAATGTGCCGATGCATGCCATGCACATCATGGAAAGATAGAGATGAGTTAGTTAAAATCTGGTGCAAGGGAGCGGCGGCCAACGCCGTCGTTCCCACTTTCAAGCGACAAATTTCAAAAAATTAATTTTTAACTGTTCCCTAAATCTTTCATTATGCCATTCGATCAATACCACGAGCCACCCCAGGAACTCTCTGAAGAAACCAGAACATTTGCCAGGATGATTACTTCGCTTATTGAGGAAGCCGAAGCCATCGGCTGGTACGAACAAAGAATATCGGTGGAGAAAGATAAAGAGGCAAAAGCCATCATGATAAATGCGCAGCAGGAAGAGTTCAAACATTTCGGAATGGATCTGGAATTTCTGTTGCGCAAAAAATCCGATTGGCGAACCATTTTGAAATCGGTTCTTTTCACCAAAGGCGATATCGTTGAACTGGCTAAAAAAGGGGAAGAGAAAGTGGAATGATAAGGAAATGTAATAAACGAAACATGACTTGACAGTTGGTTAAAAAAAATCCATGAGCGCTACAACAAGTTTTTCAGTGAAAATAAAAAACCTGTTTCGGGTTTTGGGTCCGGGTTTAATTACCGGGGCCAGCGATGACGATCCCTCCGGCATCGCTACTTATTCACAAGCGGGGGCGCAGTTCGGTCTGGCAATTCCGGTTTTAGCGGGTTCACTCTCTTACATATTGGCTGAAACCTTCGGTTGGGAAGCAGGGCTCGACAAAAAGTTTTACCAGGCTAAAGGGTTTTATATCACCGGGATCATTTCCATACTGATTGGTCTTGCATTGAACTTTGCCGGAGTATCCCCCATGCAGTCATTAATTTACACGGCCATATTGTATGGTTTGACATCCCCGGTAATGATTGCTGTTATCCTCCATATCAGCAATAATAAAAAGATCATGGGCAAATTCACCAACCGCTCTCATTTCAATATTCTGGGTTTTATAACCCTCGCTTTAATGACAGAAGCGGCCATCGCATTAATCTATTTTCAATTTTGATATATGGCTTTGTCTTTTTCAGAAATCCTGATGTTTGGATTATTGCCATTACTAACCATTTTGGTCGGTGGAATAATTCCGTTTATTCGAATGCCAGGGCCCGTCTTTCGCAGCGTAATGCTACATTTTGCAGCCGGAGTAGTATTCTCGGTAGTAGCAGTGGAATTATTGCCGGACATCTTAGAAAAGCATCGTCCGGTAGAGGTGATAATCGGTTTTGGACTGGGTGTAGCGGTTATGCTGGCGGTCAAACACTTTACCAACAAAATAGAGCCATCTGCCCAATCACGTTCCATTCTGCCATTGGGTATATTGATCGGAACTGGGATAGACATTTTGCTCGACGGCTTTTTGTTGGGCATCGGCTTTGCGGCAGGCACAAAGGAAGGTGTTTTACTGACCTTGGCATTGGCGCTGGAGGTTTTTTCGCTTGGCATAGCGATCTCTATGGAGTTGCGAACGAAGCAGTTTCCCCATACTCAATCTCAAATACTGATAATTTTTATGGGCGCATTATTCCTGTTTGGCACAGTGCTCGGCGCTACACTTTTGAGTGGTATATCGCAAGAGATGACAGAATTAATACTATCGTTTGGTTTGGCTGCTTTGCTTTACTTAGTAACGGAAGAACTATTGATGGAAGCCCATGAAGAAAAAGAAAGCCCGCTGATTACCAGTGCTTTTTTTGTGGGTTTTTTGTTTTTTCTTATTCTTGGTATGGTGGCTTGAGCCGTTGGATGAGGCAGTTGGCTCGATTTAAACGAAACGATCCCATGACCGGATTTATAATCTTAACGTGGCAGGTTGCCATTTAAAATCATTTCCTTTTTCATCAAAAAAAGACAGATCTATGAAAAAGACACTCTACTTACTTTTTTCCTTGCTGTTGTTAAGTCAAGCAGTCCAATCCCAGGACGATCCGCTTCCGCGTGGCCTTTCCGATGCAGAAAAACGGGTGCTTGCGGAAAGGGGCCCTACTTTACCTACAGCTTCTTTTGGTATAACTGATCCACCCACATTATCGATCCGATCTATGGCCGAATGGGAAGAATTACAGGCTTTGGTGGTTGTCTGGCGCTCGCAAAAAAGCATCGTATCTCAAATTATCAACGCCGCGAAACTGGAATGTAAAGTGGTGGTAGTCTGTGACAACATCCAGAGCTGCCAAAACGAACTGACCACTTACGGCGTCGACTGGTCGCAAAATGTGGATTTCATTCTGGCCTCCAGCGATAGTTTCTGGGTACGCGACTATGGCGGCTCACCCTGTTACCTGAACGATGTAGATTCCCTTGTTTGGGTAGACTGGATTTACAACCGACCGCGACCGCTGGACGATGCTATGCCGGAATTCTTCGGTCAGTACTTTAATATGCCGGTCTATACCACTACTGTAGCGCCCAATGACCTCGTCCATACAGGCGGCAATTTTATGACCGATGGCCTGGGTTTAGGCTTTTCGTCAAATCTGGTGCTGGATGAGAATGATATTACAAATAACTGGGGTACCAGCAACCACTCAGAAGCTGAGGTAGAAGAAATCATGGATACGTACATGAATATCCATACATACGCCAAAATGCCCGTTCTGCCCTACGACGGCATTCATCACATTGATATGCACATGAAACTGCTTGACGAGGTGACCTTATTAGTAGGAGAATACCCGTCGGGCATTGCTGACGGTCCGCAGATCGAGGCAAACCTGCAATATGTGCTGAGCAATTTCACTACCTCCTACGGTACGCCGTTCAAGGTGATTCGAGTGCCAATGCCGCCTGACTATTCTAACAATTATCCGCACCAGGGAGGCGATTACCGGACCTACGCGAATGCAGTTTTCGTCAATAAAACCATTATTGTTCCCGTCTACGCGGAACAATACGATACAACCGGCTTGCGCATCTGGCGGGAAGCCATGCCGGGTTACAACGTCGTGGGAATCAACTGCGATGCTATGATTTATCTCGGTGGTGCGGTGCATTGCATTACTAAGGAAGTTGGTGTAACAGATCCGCTGGTAATTAGCCATAAGCGGCTGAATGATATTAATGCCATTAATCCCGACAACTACGAGGTACAGGCTACTATCCGGCACAAGAGCGGAATTGCAGCGGCCAGCGTGTTTTATAAAACCGATTTGGCTGCTCCGTACCAGGAATTACCAATGTCTCTTGAAAGCGCTGCTGAAAACTTATGGATAGCAGCCATTCCGCAGCAGCCTGGCGGCACGACGGTATATTACTACATCCATGCAACGGCTAACTCAGGTAAACAAATTGCCAGACCTATGCCTGCACCCGAAGGTTATTTCCAGTTTAAAATCAATCTCTCGACAGGTACCGTCGACCTTGAAGAGTACACCACTTTATTAGGCGAGGTGTTTCCCAATCCGGCGAGCGCTATTACATGCGTACCGGTGTCCAGTTCTACCGGCAGCGATGTGAAAATTGAACTGCTCGATTACCTCGGTCATTCGATAGAGACCATTTTTTCAGGAACCCTTCCGATAGGCGAATCCAAATACTTTTTCCGAGCAGAACAGTTGGGTTCAGGGATTTACTTCATCAGTGTGATAAGCGGCAACACCCGTCAGGTGCAGAAAGTGACCGTGCATCATTAACAATATTACTCCGTATACAGGAATGAAAGAAATCGCTCTATTACTCGCTTTGGCTTTCCCACTACGTGCCTGGTCGCAAGTGACTGGCTCCTGGTCTGCCTCTTTTCAGATTCCCATTACATTAGGAGAATTTCGTGAAACAAGTGACTCAGATATAGGAGCAGGTGCTCGATTCAATTTTTACGTCCGTCCAAGACCTTCTTCGCCGCTGCAAGCCGGTTTTGATATTGGCTTATTTGGAAGGGGAAATGCTCAGGAAACTGTTCCCGTGAACGTGGCGGGTTTGGTGAATGACTATAATGTAAGGGCCTCGAATAATGTCTTCAACCTCGGCTTATTGTTGAAGTTAGAACCGTTTTCGGAAAATCGTTTCAGCCCTTATGTAGAGGGTGCGTTAGGGGTCAATAGCTTCTATACCCAGATCCAGTTCTATCAGAAAAACAGAAGAGGGAGAGGACAAATTTTTGATAAAAATGAAGATACGAAGGAACGGTGGGGACTTTTTTACGGCTGCAATGCCGGAGTGAAAATCGCCTTCGGTAAAAAACGCAACGGCGGTATCGAACTGAAGTGCGCTTACTTGCGGGGAGCGAACACTTCTTATAATGCCAAACCTCGGTACAATTCCGAAGGCATCCTGATTCTTACCCGTCTAACCTCGACTACTGACATGCTTATACCACAGATCGGGGCTTGGATAAGTTTTAAGGACGACGACGATTACCAAAACGATTAATTCAAAAAGATTCCTTGCTCATGATACGTAAACTGTTTTTCGCTTCCGCATTTGTGCTGGCACTTTGCTTGACAGCTTGCCGGAACACCCCATCGAACCATTTGCAACACGACCCCAATTACACCCACGTCTATTCCTGCCCGATGAACTGTGAAGATAGTAAAACGTATGAGCAGCCGGGTAAATGCCCGGTTTGCCACATGAAGTTGAAAGAGAAAGAGGTGCGCATAAAAGACTTGAATCAAAAGGCTGATTCAAGTACGATACAAATAACACCTCCAAAGTGACCTGCGTAGATCATGACTGAAATTCTTATCGGTACGCTTTTACTCAGCCTGTGGCACGCTTTGCTGCCCAACCATTGGTTGCCCATACTTGCCGTGCAACGCAGACAACACTGGTCACTCCGCGAAGTGTCGCGGGTAACGCTACTGGTCGGCTTGGCGCACGCTGGTAGTACAGTATTACTTGGTGTGGGGTTGGCAGTATTAGGTTGGCAGTTGTCAGCAACGTTTGAAGATGGAGTGCGTCAGGCAGCTCCGGTAGTACTCATTGGACTGGGTATAGTCTTCATGTGGCGGCATTACCGGCATCATCATTCCCATTTGGCGGAAGTCGATAAGACGAACGGTCGAGGTATTATAGCAACCCTTGCTCTCGCTATGTTCCTATCGCCGTGCCTGGAAGTTGAGGCTTATTTTCTGCTTGCAGGAGCACAGAGTTGGCGACTGGTATTTGCAGTTGCTGCTATTTACACCTTGGTATCGGTCATGGGAATGGTGTTGTGGATTCGGGTCGTTCACTTCGGTACGAGCCGTTTTGACTGGCATTTGCTGGAGCACAATGCTGGTTTGGTAACGGGCGCTACATTGATAGGAACGGGCATTTTGAGTTACTTCTTACATTGAAAATCAATCAATTAAATGGCAAAGAAAAATAGTAAATCCAAAAAGGCTACCAAACCGCTCCCTTCCGACCACACGGTAGAGGACGGACATGACCACGATCATGATGGGCATGATCACGGTAGCGAAAATGCCTCCGGTTGGCGCGGGTATGCCCCGGTTGCCTTTAGTTTATTGCTGCTGCTAAGCGGGATCGCTGTGGAGCATTGGATTAAATCCGATTGGTTTTCAGGCTGGATACGCTTGGTGTGGTACGTGGTGGCTTATGCCCCGGTAGGCTTGCCGGTGATATGGAAAGGAGTTCAGGCGGCTTTGAAAGGAGACATCTTCACGGAGTTTCTGCTGATGGGGCTTGCTACCGTCGGCGCATTTGCCATCGGCGAATACCCGGAAGGTGTAGCCGTGATGCTGTTCTATGCGATTGGAGAACTCTTTCAGGACGCTGCCGTCAACCGCGCCAAGCGCAACATTAAAGCCCTGCTTGATGTGCGACCTGATCAGGCTACCTTGTTGAGAGATGGGAAACCGGTAACCGTCAAGCCTGATACGGTAAACGTTGGCGATACTATCCGTGTGAAACCTGGAGAGCGGGTACCCCTGGACGGCACCTTGTCCGGTAACTCCGGGGCATCTTTCGATACTGCCGCGCTTACTGGCGAGAGCAAACCGCGTACCATTTCCGCTGGCGATACAGTGCTGGCGGGTATGGTAAGTGCAGATAGCGTGGTGGAAATAAAAGTCACCAAACCTTTCGGAGAAAGCAGTATTGCCCGCATCCTGGAACTGGTCCAGAACGCTACGGCCCGCAAAGCGCCGACCGAGTTGTTTATTCGCAAATTCTCACGAGTTTATACGCCTATTGTAGTGCTGTTGGCCGTGCTCTTGGTAGCCGTACCTGCACTGGTTGTACCGGACTATGTATTCCGCGACTGGCTTTACCGGGGACTGATTTTCCTTGTCATTTCCTGCCCTTGCGCTCTGGTGATCAGTATTCCGCTGGGTTATTTCGGCGGTATCGGTGCGGCTTCGCGACAGGGTATTTTATTCAAAGGTTCCAATTTTCTGGATCTGATGACGAAGGTCAGTATGGTAGTAATGGATAAAACCGGCACATTAACGCATGGTGTTTTCAAGGTGCAAAAAGTGGAAAGCGTGGGTGTGGAAAAGAACGAGCTTCTATTATTAACCGCTGCCCTGGAACAACACTCTACGCATCCGGTTGCCAAAGCAATGTTGCAGTATGCGGACGAACAAAAGGTAGACTGGAAGAAAGCGACCGTCGCTGAAGTAAAGGAAACTGCCGGACATGGCCTCACCGGCAAAGTAAACGGGAAGCAGATCATGGTCGGCAATACGAAGTTGCTCAAAAAATTCAAAGTCGCTTACCCTGCCGAACTGGATGACGAAGCAGATACTATTGCTGTGGTAGCAATCGGTGGTAAATACGCCGGTTTCGTAACTATTGCCGATGAGATCAAACCCGATGCAGCAGACACCATCAAGCGCCTGCATAGTGCAGGAATACGCGAACTGGTGATGCTTTCAGGTGACAAGGACACTGTGGTTCAAAAAGTAATCAGTTCTTTAGGTATCGAGCGGGGTTTTGGCGATCTGCTGCCGGAAGGCAAAGTAGAAAAAGTGGAAGACTTGAAACGCAGCAATCCGGGCAGTGTTATCGCTTTCATGGGCGACGGACTCAACGATGCACCGGTGCTCGCTGCTGCCGATGTCGGTATCGCCATGGGCGGGCTCGGCTCGGATGCCGCTATTGAAACCGCCGATGTGGTAATCCAGACCGACGAACCTTCCAAAGTGGCAACAGCTATCGCCATCGGGCGAATGACGCGGCGGGTGGTCTGGCAAAATATCGGTTTCGCATTTGGCGTAAAACTGATCGTACTGGCACTTGGTGCGGGCGGCCTGGCTACGATGTGGGAAGCGGTATTCGCGGATGTGGGCGTGGCGTTTCTGGCAATTCTAAATGCAGTAAGAATTCAACGAATGAAGTTCTAAATCGAACCTTATGAAAAAGCAACTATCTATTATCATCGCTGCTTTCCTGTTTTCAGTGGGCATACTTTGGCTTGGGTATGCTGCATTCGGCTTGTGGACAACACTGATTTTTACTTCGGGTTTTCTGGGTGGGTTCATCCTGTGGCTTCTGCTTCCTTCCAACGGCGATTACAAGGCTATCAGAACTCCTTATTTTATCACGCTTGGACTATTTCTTTTGCACAGGGTGGAAGAGAAGGTGAGCGGTTTTTTTGACGCCCTTGCGGAAATTACCAAGGTTTCGACGCCGGAGATTCTTTCCTGGCAGGTGATATTACTGGTGCTTACTTCGGTGGGGGCATGGCTGCTGATCCCGTATTTGGTGAAGCGGCAGTATGCAATCGGTTCTTACCTTGCCTGGACCTTTTTCGCCGCAATGGGGATTACTGAACTGGCGCATTTCATTTTTCCGCTGTTTACGGATCGTCCGTATGGGTATTTCCCTGGGATGGCAAGTGTGGTGATACTTGCGCCGTTTGCATGGTGGGGTATGTACCGGCTTTCAAGACAGGATACTAAAAATTCCCACTCTGTATGGACATAGGTTTGATTTTAGAAAATGGCATTATTGCTTCTGTTGGACTTACTCTTGCGCTACAAAGTAGAGTTTTCCAGTTCTTTGAGATATCGGTTTTTAAAGGTGACAGCCATTCAATTCAGTGAAACGAATGGCTGCCAACACAACGATCACTGATTCAAATACATCATCTTTACTTCGTAGGCTCCGTTAGCGACTACTTTTCCCCCTTCTTCCACACCTTTCAAAATCAGCGTTCGGGTTCCGTCGTCTTCGCCTGTTTGTACATAACTCAGGGTAAATATCTCCGGATCATCTTTTAAAAATACAGCAGGTTTGCCATTGATTTCGGTCAAGGCGGAATTCGGAACCGAGATGTTCCGGCTGATCTGCTGGTTCAACGCTTTCACAGTCACGAATTCACCAATCTTGAATTCACCCTTCGGGTTGTCCATTTCAAACAACACGCGCTGACTTTGATTACCGGGGTTCATGGTTTGGGCAGGCGAAATCAGTCGTACTTCGGCGGTTTTGTGATCATCGGTAGAACAAGTCACAAGGAACTTGTTGCCTGCCCTGATCACAGACAAATCACGGTTATACACTTGCGCTTCCACGTACACCTTGTTCAGATTGGTAATGGTAAACAAAGTTTGTCCGGCAGATACTTCCGTGCCTGGCGTCAGCGTAAAGGCACCCATCACACCCGAAATCGGAGATGTAAGCGTTATCGTCCGGCTATTGGCTGCTGAATTAGCGCCCATTGCACGACTTTCCAGGGTTTGCAGTTCTGTCAATGCCTGGTTGTAGTTGCCTTCGGCTGCCTGCACGTCTTTCGCAGCAGCAATGTCTTCTATTTTTTTCAGCCGGTCGAGTTCCCGTTTGGTGGCTGTTACCCGCGTTCTGGCGCTTTCGATTTGTACTGCCAGTCCGGCATTGTTGGTAGCGATTCCTACCTGTTCTGCTGTACCGATATTTTGCTGCAAAACTGCTAACACTTGTCCGGCTCTTACCGTTTGACCAACGGCCACATTAACCCTTGTAACCCGGCCGCTTTGCGGAGCCATAACCGCACCCAGTCCTCCGGAGGAAGGTATGATCGTTCCATACATAGTAGTCGCCGATTGATAATCGCCGATAGCAATCGGCTGGGTCAGAATTTCAAACAAAAACTGCGTCTCCTTGGGAGCATATACGGATTTGCCATAACCGCTTCCGCCCGATTGGGGACCGTGTTCTTCATCACCATGTGCAAATACAGGATTAAAATTCGGAGTGGAAAACCAGGCGCTGGCTAACAGTAACAGTACCGTCAGTGTCCGGCTTCTGCGGCGGCTTACGAACCAAACACCCAGGCCACCTAAACAGATGCCTCCGATAAACCAGAGCCATTCATTATTGGGTGCAGACGGCTCGGCAGGAGTGCCTGCAACATCCGATAGTTTTTTGCCTACTTCCAGGCCCGCAATACCAATCAAATCGGCCCCGTTAGGGTGGCTTATCTGCACATTAAGTGTATAAATTTTGTTTTCAGGAAAGGTAACGTGCAACTCGTACACACCCGCTGAAAGTTGTTTTACCTCAAAAACAATTTGCGCATTTTCCGCTGTAGTGATTTTTAATTCTGCTTTATCGATGGGACGATTGGTTTTGAAGTCCGCTACATAAAGTGTGAGGTGCGCTTCCTGTCCTGCATTGAGTTCAGGATAGTAAAGCGTGAGTTCATAGCGGTCGCTTTGACCATAAACAGTAAAATGATCTTTCGCTACGCCAGGATCTGTCGCAATTTCATCACCATGCGCAAAAGCGGGAAAAGATGCCAGTCCAAGACCGAAAAGAAAGAAAATGAAAACAGACAATTTCATAATCATTATTTTTAATTGAGAGTCAAACGTTAAACTACCGTCCTGATAAGTAAAGTAGTGTGATGCGAGCCGTTTCAAAAGCCTGCACCTGGGTAGCGTATTCGCGCTTAATTCCATAAGCCTCATCTAATGTACGCAAAAAAGTAAGATAATCCGTCTGGCCGACTTCCCGCAAACGTAGTGCAGTGGAAATCAGCACCTGGCTACGTGGTAGCGCTTCTCGTTCGTAGTAATGCAGTAAGCCGAGTTTGGTAGCGGCTTCCCGTTGGTAGCGTTCGCGTTCGAGCGCGATGGTTTGGCTTTGCGCTTCGGCACGGGCAATGGCTGCCTGGCTTTCGGCTTCAGCACTTTTCACCCCGGCGCGGTATTGACCTGCCCAGAGCGGAATACCAATACTGGCACGAAAGCGATAATCGAGCGGGGTGTTGCGTGGTCCCTGGTTCAGATAGCCAAGCGAAAAATTGGGTAAGGCCCGACTTTTCGCTAACTGAACCTCTTGCTCTGCTACCCTTGCGCTTTGCTGCTCGTACGCTATGGAGGGATTACCTGTTACATTTCCCTGAAGTGTTTGCCCGAATAAACCGACTGTATCGGCTACAAGTGGCGATAAAACACTTAAATCCGCAATTCCTGTGAGTGATTGCAATTGTTGCCGGAACAAGTACACATTTTGTTCAGCGGCCAGGCGTTCCTGATGTACCGTACCTGCGTCGTTGTCAGCCAGTGTTTTCTGCAAAAAATCGATTTCCCCGCCTGAAAATTGTCTGGCAGCCGTTCCAGCCAGTCGAATATATACGCTGTCGCGTTCGGCCCATTGCCGTGCTTGATATTCCGCTACTTGCGCTTCCAAATACAGGCTGCGAATAGTATAACGGAGTTCGTTTTCATTCACCGCTTGCGCGGTTTGAGCAAGTGCTGTTTCAGCCTTTGCCACTTGCTTTTGTCGTATATATACCGTTGGGAACTCGAACGATTGCAACACACCCACGGCATAAAATTCCCCGGTAGGACTTTCCGCATTGATCTCGGGATTTGGCAGGTTGAGTGCAGCTTTTTCTGCATACTTTTTAGCCTGCACGTCGAAAGCGGCTGCCCGGTTAAGCGGGTGGTTTTGGAGAGCGGCTTGCACAAGTTGGTCGGAAGTTGTTTGCGCCCACATCGGGGAAGCACTCAAAACAAAAATCAGGATTTTTATCAGCAGGTTCATAGCGTCTCAGGATTGGATGTCAGGTGAGCAGATTGTTTTTTCCCTTCAAAATAGTCCTTGACCGCGCGTTCGCCCCAGGCCCAGAATACAGTCGGCGTGACGATCATATCCAGTAAAGTGGAACTGAGCAGACCTCCCAGAATGACTGTGGCCACGGGGTAAAGAATCTCTTTGCCAGCCGCCTGTGCATCCAGCGTCAGCGGGACGAGTGCGAGGGCTGCCACCAAGGCGGTCATCAGCACTGGTACCAGTCGTTCCAGCGAGCCACGCACGATCATTTGTTTACTGAACTGTTCGCCTTCGTGTTCCATCAAATGGAGATAATGCGAGATCATCATGATGCCGTTGCGGGAAGCAATACCGGTGAGGGTGATAAAACCCACCAACGTGGCCACCGAAAAAGTGCCACCCGTAAGCCACACCGCTACCACCGAACCGACCAGCGCCAGGGGAATATTGAGCATGACTTGCACCACGATCCGCCAGGAGCGGAAATGCGCGTACAGGACGAGGAAAATACCCAGAAACGCGAAGATGCTCAGAATGCCGATGAGCCGCGAAGCATCTTGTTGCGCCTCAAACTGACCACCGTATTCCAGGAAATATCCCTGCGGCATTTTGACTTTTTCCGCTACGCTGCGCTGCATCTCTTCCACCGTACTGCCCAGGTCGCGCCCCTGTACATTGGCAGATACGACCATGCGCCGCTGCCCGTTCTCATGGTTGACAGTGTTGATACCTTTTTCGTATTCGATATGGGCGATACTTTCCAATGGGATCAGCACACCTTCCGGCGTATGGATCTGAGTATTGCGGATGTTTTCGATATTTTCGCGGTCTTCCGCTACGGCTCTTAATACCAGATCGAAGGTTTTTTGTCCGTCTAAGACCTGGCTGATCACCTTGCCGCCGTACAGGACTTCGAGGTCACGGGCTACTTCACCGGTTTGCATGCCGTAACGCTGTAAAGCATTGCGGTCGAGGCGGATGGTTAGTTGCGGTACCAGCACCTGGCGCTCCACCTGTACGTCTACTGCTCCGGGCACAGTCTCAATAACCTCTTTGACCTGTCCAGCCAGCGCACGTAATTCTGTAAGGTCTTCTCCGAACAACTTGATAGCCACCTGCGCCCGCACCCCGCTCAGCAGGTGATCGAGGCGGTGTGAAATTGGCTGTCCGATGCTCACTGAAACCCCGGCGAGGTTGCCGAGTTGTTTGCGGATGTCTGCCACCACTTCCGCACGTGGGCGGGCACCTTCGTGCAGTTCCACCTCGATTTCCGAGTTGGATACCGGCTCCACGTGTTCGTCGAGTTCGGCGCGGCCGGTGCGTCGGGCAGTGTACTCTACATCGGGTACGCGCAGGATGAGTTGTTCGGCTACCGTACCGATTTTATTGCTTTCTTCCAGCGAGGTACCTGCCGGAGCATATAAGTTAACAGTGAAACTCCCTTCATTAAACGGTGGCAAAAACTCGGTACCGAACCGCGTGACCAGCAACAACGCTCCAACAACCAGTAATGACGCAACACTGATTACCACACGCGAATGTCCAAGGCCAAAATTCAGCAACTTCAGGTCCTGCCGTTTGAGCCAGGTCACCAGGCGTGATTCCTTCCCTTCGTTGAGTTTTGACTTGGGCAGCAGGTAAGAACAAAGCGCAGGCGTGACGGTGAGCGATACCACCAGCGACGCCAGGATCGAAGTGATATAGGCAATGCCGAGCGGTGCGAATATCCTTCCCTCGATGCCCTGCAACTGGAACAGCGGCAGGAAAACCAGCACCACGATGATGGTGGCGTACACGATAGAATTGCGTACTTCGCTCGATGCATCGAAGATAACCTGAAGGGTGTTTTTCGGACTGCCTTGTTCGCGGTTTTCCCGGAGCCGTCGAAACACGTTTTCCACGTCCACAATGGCGTCATCCACCAGTTCGCCGATGGCGATAGCCAGACCACCGAGCGTCAGGGTATTGATGGAAATGTCGAACCAGTTGAATACCAGTGCGGTAATCACCAGGGATAGTGGAATGGCCGTCAGGGTGATGATGGTGGTACGAAAATTCAGCAGGAATAAAAACAGTACGATGATCACCAGAATAAACCCGTCTCGCAAGGCTTCTTCCACGTTGGTCAGCGAATTGACAATGAAGTTTTTTTGCTGAAAAACCTTCGCGTTCAGCCGCACATCCGGTGGCAATGAAGGTTTCAACTCATCGAGCGCTTTTTCCACTTCTTCCGTCAAGTTCACTGTGCTGGCACCCGGCTGTTTTTCAACCGTCAGGATAACGGCAGGCCGCGCATTCACCGATGCGTCGCCGCGCTTGATGGCTGCGCCGAATTGTACGTTGGCGACCTGGCTGAGCAGCACCGGCGAACCTTCCCGGTTGGCTACGACCGTTCGTTGCAAATCTTCCAGGTTTTTGGAACGGCCTAATACGGAAATCAGCACCTCCGAACCGTAGCGGTTGAAAAAACTGCCGGTCGTGTTCAGGTTGGCATTGGAAAGCGCACGGTCGAGGTCTTCGAGCGTCAGGTTGTACTGTTTGAGTTTGGCCGACGAAACGAGTACCTGGTATTGCAGCCGGTCACCACCCATAGGAATTACCTGCGCCACACCTTTGATGGCCAGCAACCTGCGCCGGATAGTGAAATCGGCCAGTGTGCGCAGGTCTGCTGCCGTACTGACGGTACTTCCGGTGGCGCTATCGGGTTCGGCAGTTATGCCCACCAGCATGATCTGACCCATGACCGACGAAATCGGTCCCATGACCGGTACAATGCCTTCAGGCAGCGGTACGGTGGCGAGTTTTTCGGCTACGAGTTGGCGGGCACGGTATACATCTACATCCCAATCGAACTCCACGAAAACCAGTCCGATGCCACGAGAAGAACTGCTGCGCACTGTTTCCACGCCGGGTGAGCCGTTTAGAGCCGTTTCAACAGGCAAAACGGCTTGCGCTTCTACTTCTTCCGGCGACATCCCGCCGGCTTCGAGGAAAACCGTTACACGGGGGCGGTTCAGGTCGGGCAATACGTCCACCGGTAAGTGGGTGATTGTCCAACCTCCCCACACCAACAGCAGCGCCGCCGCTGCCACCACGAACAGCCGGTTTTGCAAGGAGAATTTTATAAGAGCGTTGAGCATTGATAATTCTATTTGGGCTACCAAAGAAGATACCGGGCATTGCACTGCAACGCCCGGCACTCCGAATGCAACATTTAATGACCACCATGTGCGTTATGGCTATCCGCACCGGCCTGACCTTCGGTTACTTTCACTACAAAATCGGCGGTATGAACCTTACCATCCGTCTGAAATTGCAACCAGCCACGATAGGTGCCGGGTTTGGCAAAAGTGGTATGAATATCCAACTTGCCGCCTTCCGCTGAAGGGTGCGTGTGAACGAACTCTTTGGAACCGACTTCCACCAGCACGAGATGCGCCTTTTCACCCAGATAATTCTCGAAAGTAGCAGGATCGACGGGTTTGCCGCCCTGTTTGATGGTTACCGGGATGTGTTGCTGGCTGCCGGTCGTGAAACCGCTGCCGCCATGTCCGGCTTCCATCGTCAGCGTAAATCCATCCACTGAAGCCGTCATTTTAGGCTGGTTATATGCGACAGGTTTTGCGGGTGTGCCGGCTACATCCAGTTGCGTTTTATTCACCTGGTTCAGGCCGCCGGTGGGTTTGTAATCCATAAATGCCCAGTATTTGCCGCCCGCATCGAAACGTGTTGTATTATGACCGCGACCGTTTTCAAATTTTTCGTTGGCAGCCAGCAGTTTGATGTCGTAACTGCCGGATGCCGAAAATTCCGGGTGAATGTGATCGAACCAGGAAAGATCGTCGCTCACGAGGATCAGGTGCACTTTTTTCTCATGCACCAGATCGAGCGGCACGGGTGCGCTTTCATTACCTTTTATCTTAGGCGTGAAAGACAGCATACCGGATTTTCCCGCTTCGAGTTGGGCCGGATTGGAGGTGAAAGCAGTGAAGTATTCCGCTTTGTTGGCTTCTACTTCTGCCTTAATTGGTTCCAGGTCCATGTGGCATACGGGGCAAGAACCCGGCTGATCGTAAGTTTTGCCTTTTTCACAGTTCATGGGGCAGATGTATTTCGTGCCCGGAGTTGCGGCTTCAGTGGTTTGGGTTTTATGTTGGGAATGGTCGTTTTTGCAGGCAGTAAATACCACGACCGATAGCGCGAGCAGGAAGCCCGCGATGAGCATATTTTTCATAATGTATTGAAATTGAAAGTTTTGAAAAAGTTGGCCTGAAAGTATTTGACGGTCGGAAATAACCTGGAACCGAATTGCCAAGGCATCTCAACTGTACAGAACTTTCTAAACCGAAAAAATGGACAGACGTCGGGCTGACGCCCTATCAGGCATCAACTTTAGGTGGCAGCCAAATGGGTAGGTAAACGGCTTCGGGCAAGTGATCGGCAAAATAAAATGCCATTTTCTGCACCGAATCGTTGTGGAGAGAGGCTTCTGAGGGAAGTGAGGTTTCGATGACGAAACCAGCCCCAGCGTGGCAAATTAAACCGCAGCCGGGACAATGGCAACCGCCATTGTCATGGTCACAAGGACATTCTTTTTCTGAATGCTGATGTTTTGCATCATCTGAACAGGGAGCGATGTCTTTACTTTCAGAGCAGCAAGACTTTTGAATGCCTGCCGACCCGGATTTCGTCTCACTATAAGTCCGCTCATTGCCACACGCCCAGGCACGGTTCGCCGATATGGCAAACAGGCTGAACATAAAAAGCAAGGTGATAAGACGTAATTTCATAAGACGTGTGAAAATAACAGGATTTATGGCTTTTAGTTAAATTTTGTAGGGACTTTTAATCTTCCAAGCCATATACCAGCGTGTGAGCCACCTAAACCTTAATGCCGGAATGTACCGGATTTGGGTTCCAGTTCTCATTGGCAGCATCTCTTTTTAGGGATAAACCATTTAAGAATTTTCAAGACAATTGGCCACATAGTATTTAACATTTGTCAATCCATCAGCATAATCTGTCGCACATATTGTGCTCCATCCAGGGTCATTTTCAACAGGTACACGCCTGACGAAAGGTTTCCAACAGTCAACGTTTCGCTGTACACTCCTGCCAGTTTATTGCTTTGAGCCAAATCAGCCACCAGCACACCCGTCACACTATATACCTCAAATTTGACTGTCGACTCTATCGGGATTGTATAAACAATCGTAGTGGAGCCCACGAATGGATTTGGGTAATTTATTACTTCCACTGATAAAGGCGCGGCAAAACCCACACGAGGTCTGCTTCCCAAATTTGCTTTTGCTTCAAGATGCGCATGATGGGGATGGTAATGATGTATGCCGCCATGATGTACATTGATGTTGTGGCAGACGTGGGCCGAACATCCCGTTATTGTATCGTGAATGAAGAGGCAAACTGTGTAGTGGCCTGAATGAGCATAAGTATGCAGTGGGTTTTCTTCGTTGGAAGTAGTGCCGTCGCCGAATTCCCAACTATAAATGGTGTGGTCAGTCGTGTTGGTAGAAGTGTTCGTAAACTGGATATTGAGATTGCCGGCGTTATAATGTACGGTAAAGACGGCATGACAAACAACCGCCGGCGGGTGATGCACCACGACTTGGTGACACACGTGACTGGTACAGCCATTAGCAGCAGTGACGGTAAGGCACACTTGGTAAGTGCCCGGTGCGCTGTAGGTGTATAATGGATTTTGCTCGGTAGAGGTGTTGCCGTCGCCGAAGTCCCAGTTCCAGGAGCCAATCGTTCCGTCGCTGGTAGACTGGTCTGTGAAAACGATAGCCGTCTGTGCCGGGTCTGGTTGATGTGCCACAAAGGCGGCATGGCACACATTCGCCTGCGGATGATGCACCACGACTTGGTGGCACACGTGACTGGTACAGCCATTAGCACCAGTGACGGTAAGGCACACTTGGTAAGTGCCCGGTGCGCTGTAGGTGTATGATGGATTTTGCTCGGTAGAGGTGTTGCCGTCGCCGAAATCCCAGACCCAGGAGCCAATCGTTCCGTCGCTGGTAGACTGATCTGTGAAAACGACAGTCGTCTGTACTGGGTCAGGTTGGTGGGCGACAAAAGCAGCATGGCAGACATTTGCTGGCGGATGGGCCACCACAACGTGATGACAGTAGGTCTCCGTGCAATTTGGATTGTGCGCAGTTATTGTCAAGCAGACATTGTAGGTGCCGGGTGTCGAGTAAGCATGAGATGGGTTTTGTTCGGTCGAAGTGCTGCCGTCGCCAAAATCCCAACTATATGCCGTAATATCCCCATCGGCTGTGGATTGATCCGCGAAGGAGACCGTGTTTGCATCAATAGAAAAATGGAACCCCGGAAAGCAGTGTTGTGCATGTACTCGCTGAAAAGATGACAGCACGCCCAGCAAAAGGAGTAAAAAACCGATTTTGAAAGGATTGGAAAAATTTGTGAGTAACCAGTTCATGTGAAAAAGATTGATGACTAAAGGTGGTTCTATGATTGACTGTCAATATGATTTAAGCCAGGTCTTTTTTTAAAAGTTGTGCGTTCAGCGCCACCACAATAGTGCTAACCGACATCAAAACTGCCCCAAATGCCGGTGAAATCATGAACCTGGGATAAAACATACCCGCTGCTACCGGAATGGCGATCAGATTGTAAGCTGTAGCCCAAAACAGGTTTTGCAACATTTTCCGGTAGGTTGCCTTGCCAAAACGAATGAGCCGCAGAATATCCTGCGGGTCGCTATTGACCAAAATGATGTCTGCCGTTTCAGCCGCTACGTCGGTACCCGATCCGACTGCGATGCCCACGTCGGCTTTTGCCAGGGCAGGTGCGTCGTTTACACCGTCGCCAGTCATGGCTACAAATTCCCCTTTGGCTTGCAAGGATTCTACGATCTCAACTTTCTGATGCGGTAATACCTCTGCAAATACTTCATCCAACTTCAATTCCCGTTGTACACTATCGGCTACCTGCTTGTTATCGCCGGTGGCCATGATCACTTTTACGCCGTCTTTCTGAAAAGCGCCTACCGCAGCGGCAGACGTTTTCCGCAGTCGATCAGATAAAGCAATAAAGCCGACCAATTGGCCACTTACCAGTACGAACACTACTGTTTCCGCAGCATTGCTGTGCGCCGCCTCCGGGAAAGCGATACCCTTGATTTTCAAATAGTTGGGACTCACTACCATCACCTCTTTGTCATTGATTTTGCCCTGAATGCCCTGCGCCGTAAGGGATTGGAATTCACTTACTTCGATCACAAGGATACCTTTCTCTTCAGCATATCGGACGATACCTTGCGCAATAGGGTGTTCTGAATTTTGCTCCAGAGAAGCCGCAAGTTGCAGCACATCCAGCTCCTTGTATTCCGGTGATACAGACGCTATACGGTTCACGCCAAACGCACCTTCCGTGAGTGTACCTGTTTTATCGAAAATAATGACCGTCACGTTTCGGGCATTTTCAAAGGCGGTCCGGTTGCGAATAAGTAATCCGTGCTGCGCCGACAATGCGGTAGAAATGGCAACCACCAGCGGAATGGCTAATCCCAGCGCATGCGGACAGGCGATGACCATCACCGTCACCATACGCTCAAGTGCGAAAGCGGTTGTCTGTCCTGCCCAAAGCCAATACCCAAGCGTCAATACCCCGGCACCAATAGCGACGAAGGTTAACCATTGAGCGGCACGGTCGGCCAGATTTTGTGTTTTTGATTTGCCAGATTGTGCTTCCTGCACCATCCGAACCACTTTTTGCAGATAACTGTCCTTCCCGGCACTTGTTACGCGAATCTTTAAGGTGCTATTTCCATTCACAGCTCCTGCGATGACTTTGGAACCGGTACTCTTGATAACAGGCTGTGATTCGCCTGTCAACATAGATTCATTGACGGAACTTTCGCCTTCTATGACTTCTCCATCTGCCGGTATTTTTTCATTCGCTTTTATCAGCACCACATTGCCTGGTTGCAGATGCTGTACAGGGTGATCTTGTACAGAACCGTCATTCTGTATTATGTGTGCTTCCGCAGGCATCAGACTGACCAACATCTCTAATGCGCGTGATGCACCAGATATAGTTTTCATTTCAATCCAGTGGCCCAGAAGCATTACCACGATCAGCGTAGCCAGTTCCCAATAAAAATCCATCCCCGGTAGCCCGAAAGTGACGGCTACGCTATAAACGAAAGCAACCATCGTAGCCAGTGCAATAAGCGTCATCATGCCAGGTGCGCGATGGCGCAACTCGGTTATCGCTCCCACCAGAAAAGGTTGATTACCATAAGCAAACAATACGGAGGACAGAGCAAACAACACCCATTTCCGGCCGGGAAAATCAAGGTGAAACCCCAGCAGATGCTGAATCATATCGGACAACAACAGTATGGGCACCGTTAATGCCAGGGAGAGCCAGAATTTTTGCCGAAAGCCTTCTACTGAATGGCCGGCATGTTTGTCGTGTTCACCGTGGCTACTGCCCATCGAACTATGGTGTGTATGATGGGTCGTATCCTTATCAGCAGGCGGCTTATGTTCCTGGTGCTCAGGCGAATGGTGGTGGTGATGCTCGTGATTTTCCATACTTTAATTTTCCATTCGTAGACAAGACATTGCAAGTTAATATGCTTGTATTGTCTATTCTTAAAGATTTGCTGTTGAAATTATCCTTGTCTGATCGTGCAAAACCAAACAGGAAGTGCGGCATGCCATTGAAAAAGGTTGCACGGGCATGAAAAATCTTCGGTTCCAACAAGGAATTGTCTAAGATCCCATACAAATATGCATTTGTGAAATCTTAGCCTGCATTCACTACTTCCCGCACCTGAAATCCTGCTTTGTTTATTATGGCCTTCAATTCTTCCTCGGAGAGGTCGCCTTTTACGGTCAGCATTTTGTCAGGCGTTGCAGTGTCCACTTCCCAGGATTCTACACCTTCAACTCCCTCCATGTGCGGTGTAAATTTGGCTACGCAACCCATGCAGTTGATATTGGTCTTAAATTTCAATTCTTTCATGGTGACTAATGTTTATGGTGGATGTTTTAAAGCGTTAATTGTCTTAATCGAAGGCTATTTGTCACCACCGACACCGAACTCAGTGCCATAGCGATACCCGCCAGCATTGGATTGAGCAGGAATCCGAAGGCAGGATATAAAACCCCGGCAGCAATCGGAATACCGATCAGGTTGTAGATAAATGCCCAAAACAGGTTCTGGCGAATGGTGGCAACCGTTTTGCGTGACAAGCGGAACATCTTGGACAAAGCCATCAGGTCGGAGCGCATCAAGGTAATGGCCGCTACGTCCATCGCGATGTCGGTACCCTTGCCCATCGCCACACCTACGTTAGCCTGTGCCAAAGCCGGCGAGTCGTTGATACCATCGCCGACCATAGCGACCGTTTTACCTGTAGCCTGTAATTGCCGGATGAAATCAGCCTTGTCGGACGGCATCATATCGGCGTGGAAATGTTTGATCCCAACCTCGTGCGCAATGGCAGCGGCAGTCTGCTGGTTATCTCCTGTCAGCATGTGCACTTCTATACCTTGCCTGTGGAGTTGTGTAATTGCTTCCGCAGAATCTGGTTTCACAGGGTCAGCAATGGCCAGCACGGCAAGTAATCCTTCTTCGGCTCCGGCGAAAAAGATAACAGTATGGGCAGATTCTCTCCAAGAGACAGTGATTTCTGTAAGGGATGCCGGTAAGGTAATGGCCTGGTCATTTAACAACTTTTCATTGCCCACAAAGTATCGCCGCCCCTCGTACCTGGCTTCCACACCTTGTCCAGTAATGCTATCGAATTGTTCCAGTCGAGGCCTGCTTAAAACCCCTTCCTCTTCTAATGAACGCACAACGGCTGCTGCCAAGGGATGCTCCGAACGACTTTCAATCGAGAGTAAGAGTCTTTTGAAAACGAGATCACTTTTTACCCAATGCGCGTTTGTAACGGCAGGTTTCCCTTCGGTTATCGTCCCCGTTTTGTCCAGCACGACTGCGTCGACGCGGTGGGCTGTTTCCAGACTTTCCGCATCTTTGATAAGGATATGATTTTCCGCGCCTTTACCCACTCCAACGGTAATCGCAGTGGGTGTAGCAAGTCCTAAGGCACACGGACAGGCAATCACCAGTACGGTCACCAGCGCCAGAAGCGCCTGTGTGAAAGCATGTTCGCCGCCGAAGGTCAGCCAGGTGGCAAAACTCAGCAGTGCGATGCCTATAACAACCGGAACAAAAATGCCTGCAATCTTATCTACCAGGCGTTGTACAGGTGCTTTGCTACCTTGTGCTTCCTGAACGGTTTGAATGATCTGAGCCAGTAAGGTCTGGCTGCCAATTTTTTCTGCCCGAAACTGAAAACTTCCCTTTTGATTTAAGGTGCCGGCAAAAACCGGAGCTGCCATGCGCTTTTCAACAGGCAGTGGTTCACCGTTCAACATACTTTCATCTACAAAAGAGTTACCCTCAGTTAAGACGCCGTCCACAGCAATTTTATCGCCGGGGCGTACCAGGACGACGTCGCCTATTTGTACTTCGTTGATGGGCAGCGTTCTTTCCTGACCTTCCCGTATCACTTGCACGGTTTTAGGCTGCAATCCCATCAGTTTTTTGATGGCTGAAGAAGTTTGTCCCTTGGCACGCTCTTCCAGGTATTTTCCGAGAAGGATGAAAGCGATAATCACTACCGCCGCCTCGAAGTAGACGTGCGGATGCATACCCCGCTGATGCCAGTATTCGGGATAAATGGTGTTAAAAGTGCTGAAAATGAAGGCTACACCGGTGCTTAATGCGACAAGTGTGTCCATGTTGGCCCGTCCCCGCCGGGCTTGCAAAAAAGCGTTTCGGAAAAAATCCCTGCCAAAAAAAAGTAGTACCGGCAGAGAAAGTCCAAACATGATCCAGTTGGCATAAGGCAAATCCATCAGGAACATTCCGATGATAGCGGTCGGAGCCGCCAACAACATTGCGCCGATAGTGCGCTGTTTCAAGTATTCAATATGTCCCTGCTGTGCCTGGGCTTGCTGATCGGAAGCATTATCCGTGTCAAGAATTAAGTCGTAACCAACTGATTGAACCGCTTTTTGCAACTCGACAGGGGTAACAGTTTGCTGGTTATATTCGACCTGTACCGTTTGCGCTGCAAAATTGACACTCGCTTGTTTGACGCCCGGCGTATTTTGCAGAATAGATTCAACACTGACTGCACATGCCGCGCAACTCATTCCCAGTACTGGCATGTTGATCTTATCAGTTGCCGTGGTATTTTTCAAATCGGAAAGCATAGAAAGTGACATCGTAAATGCTGATTTTGATGTCACAAAGTTGGCGGTACGAGTAGTCGTCCGCGTCATACAATTCGGGGAGAGTTGTATATGATTCTGGTTTTACACCGCGTCCAGCGTTTTGCGGTCGGGGCGCTCGTGTCCGGATTTGAATTCCGTCGGTGTCATACCGGTTACCTGCCGGAATTGTTTGCTGAGATGCTGGGTGCTGCTGTAACCAGTTTGCCAGGCAATTTCGCTCAGCGTTTGTTCTCCATATATCAACAGTTCTTTGACCCGTTCGATCCGTTGCGCGATGAGGTATTTTTCAATGGTTACACCTTCCACCATTGAAAAGAGTTTGCTCAGTTGGGAATATTCATGGCCGGTTTCGCGAGTCAGAAAATCGGAAAAATTCATCGTCTCCGGCTTCTTGCTCGCCGCGTGGTGTATCTCATCGATGATAAGATTTTTGATCTGCTCCACCAGGCGGCTGTTACGGTTGTCAAGCAATTCGAAGCCCTCTGCTTCGAGATTTTTTCGCAGGGTAACCAGTTGTTCGATGCCAGGTGTATCAATTAGGTCAGCTTCGCCTAATTGCACATTTTTTACCAACAGATTTTGCTGCTCTAATAGACGCTCTACTGTGCGAATACAGCGCGGGCAAACCATGTTTTTAATATAAAGTGTCATAATAGTTCCAAATCCAAATCTCTCGCCAAGGTAAATAAGTTGTAGCACCCACTTCAAACGTTATTTTTCAAGCTCCTTCAACTTAGCCTTCATTTGATCAATTTCTGCTTGCTGGCTGGTTATGATCTGCCTGCATAGTTCCTGTATTTCCGGATCTTGTATGTCTGCTTCCTTTGCCATGAGTAAGGCTGCGGCATGGTGCGGTATCATTGACTTTAAGAACTGTTTATCGCCGACGGCAGCCTGTTGCCGGATGAACAGGAAGAACACGGTAAGAGCGAGCCCACACGCAACAATGATAATAATATTAAGTTTTTTGTTTTTGTACATCATGCGCATTACAATCAATTCGATTATAACCATCGGCATGGTCATCAGGCCTGCCATGTAGAATTGATTCACATTAGGGACTACATTGGGCAAAATGTCTACCATTGAGTACATTAGGATATACATGGACACAAAGGAAAGTACGGCCATATAAAGTAAGTGCCGATAGTGTTTACCCTGCATTCTGTCGCTGCCTGCGCCGTTGTGGTTTGAATGTTCCATAGATGGTAATTTACAATGAAAGATAATTACATTTTATGCGGCATTGCATCCTTTTGGCCACCCATTTTCATCTTCATTTTGGGAGGTATTACACGCAGAAAAATTTCCACCGAATAAGGATTACGGCCATAGTATTGTTCCAATTCATTTGAAATGGCATACGCCGTTCCAGTCAGCCCCAAATCCATCCAGACGTACTTGCTTTTCCACAAATAACGAGAAGCGCCTAAAGTAAAACTGCTGATACTATGATTGTGCAGGCCCTCAAAACCATCGGATAAATTCAGGTCTTCATTATCTTTCTGTATCCACTCCAAGCGCGTAAACAAGGCATGCTTTCTCATTTGAAAATCGGATTCCAATAATACCGAATGGCTGGGAGTCACCGGCTCGCCTGGGTGATGGTTTCGATTTAGTCCCCATACCAAGGTGCTGGATAGAATCAGGTCTTCATCTAAATTCACACTGTGTAATGCCGAAGCGGTAACGCGTTCTACGTCTTTTTCCGGTTCCAGTGCTTCGGGACTTTCAAGCCAGCCATAAGAAACCTGTAAAGCCAATGACCGCGCAGGGCTTAGCGAAAACCTTGTGCTGTAAGAGTCGAAGCGAGGTTTGTCAAAGTTGTATCGGTTCTCTCCGGGTTCGCGTCCTGTAAACAAAGAACCTTCCAATTTGGCGTTGTGATACCGGAAGCCGAGGGTTGCTACTCCAAATGTAATGTGTGCGGCATCCTGCCAGTGATGGCTGAGCGGCGCAGCAGGCATGTTCAATGCCGAAGGACGGTGCATGAATGCAGGCGGTCCAATAGATGGTTCACCAGGCATCCCGAAATACGCATATAAATCGGTATGCTCATTAAATGCCTGTGTATATCCGATAGATAGTTCACTAATTAGGTCATGAGGGTGCTGACGGTCAATGAGTGGACTCTCTTTCCATGACTCGCCGGTCTGAAATAACAGCGGATAACCTTCGCCTCCTACCGTCAGCGGATCAGCAGAAAACATCCCCCGCAGCATTAGTAAGCCATTTTTCCCGATAGGCCGGGTAGTCATTAACATAATCCAATTGGGAACATCAAAAGCAGTATTTCCTCTTTCTCCTTCTTCCTTGCTCACATTTTGTGCGGAATAACGAAAAAACAGACCGTAGTGTAGCATAAAATGCCATTTTCCGCTATGCCACATGTGCATGTACATGGGTGAATTAGCGGGGTGCCAGGTAGTTCCTGATCCATTCACCGCCATAGGAAGGTTCTTAGAGAAAACGCTGCTCATACTCATCTCCATTTCGTTCGCCATCTGATTGTTTGTCATAGGCATGGCTGTATCCTTCGACATAGGAACAGAATGAGGATGTTGTGCCCAGAAAATGGTCATTTGGCTCAACATAAGAGCGGCTGTGGAAATAAAGTGGCGAATATTCATAATGCGAGGATGTAATTAATTAAAATACAAACTACTAAAAAACTATGCCAGCTCCTATATCACTTTGGCACAACGTTTTACCTGGTTTTTATTTAACTCTTAAATCCATCTTGCAATGAAAAATTTAATTTTTTTGATCGCTTCAATTGGAGTTTTCGGATTTCCTTCATGTAAAGACAATGATTCGGAATTCCAGGCCCATGATGAAAACGAAATGATGGGCCTTATGCATGATATGATGGCTGTGATGGATAACATGACGCCTACCAATGACCCTGACCAAGATTGGGCTATGATGATGCGTGCCCATCACCAGGGAGCAATTAGTATGGCTAATTTGGAATTACAGAAAGGTGATGATGCTGCCCTCCGGGATATGGCTACTGAAATGATCAATAAGCAGCAAGCAGAAATCGCAACGTTGACAGCTTATTTAAATAGCCATACGCCCCATCTTTCAAAACCCGAATTTACCCAAAAAATGATGGAGCACATGGAACATTCCGAAAAGGACAAAGACTTACAGGCGCTTACAGGTGATACAGATCACGATTTTGCTGCAATGATGTTCGTGCACCATGAAAGCGGTATAAAGATGGCTGAACTCCTGCTCGAATACGGTGAAGATAATGAAACCCGCCAATTGGCAGAACAGGTAAAAGAGGATCAAAAACAGGAGGTGAGCGAATTACAGGACTGGTTATTGAACAATAAACCTTATTGATTAAAACAATAAAGGTGGGAATAAGATAACAACCTTATCTCATTCCCATCTTTATAGAATAATCAGTTGCTGGGTTCCAATGAGTTCACGATCTAACCAAAAGGTGAGGAGATAAGTACCGGCAGGTAGATACCCCGGCTGAAGCACGAAGATTTTTTGCCCAACTGTTTTTTCCGAATATGAAAATGAGCGGATGATTTTGCCCGACAGGTCAGACAATTCAAAATAAGCCTTTCCTGGCTTGCTCAGTTCCATTTCTACTTTCAACGGTGTATTGGACGTGCCAGGATTTGGGAAAACTCGAATCATGCTTTTCTTAAAAGGATCTTCGATTCCACTTACCATCGGTTGTTGGCCAGGCATAATACGCACCATATGTGCCACTGAAGGAATATCATCTACCATAGCCCATAACAGATACCAACCCGGTAATGAGCGTAAAGAGTCTTCGGGAATAATAGCCTCAATGGCCTGTCCCTGTTGTTCGAAATTGAGCGGAAGGAAACGATTCTCACCACAATTCATCATATGGGTCACAGCCTGGGTACTTTGTAGAATTACAGAAGTTGGTGCATTGGTGCGTCCAATATTAAAGCGAACGGTATCACCCCGCTGATAGTCCGTTTTCTCCAGATTTAAAATCTGTGGGCGGATACCCCGAAACAAATAAGGTGGTTTGAAAGCGTCAATAATGCTTTGCGGTGGTTCATTACCCGGCTGCCCTTCGCCACCCACAACTATTACCCTTCCATCCGGCACTAATATGGCCAATGCATGATATTCCCGCTTGCGGGGCATGGAGGCAAGGCGACGCCAGGTATCGGCATAGGGATCATACAGGTCCGTCAGGTCCATATGGTTCCATTGGTTCACAGGACTGGGATCGGAAGGATCTTCCTTGTACCCTGCAAGTGTAAGAATGCGGCGGTCGGGCAATAATACTGTCTCCGGTCGGGAGCGTAGCGGGGCAAAGTGTGACCCCAGCGTCCAGGTATTACTTTCAGGATCATATCGTTCTACGAGGTTTCCACCTGTACCGGCTGGGAAAGGCTTAAAGCCAATTGCAATGACCTCACCTTCAGGTAAATGCACTAACTCATGGTCTACATGGTCACCGTTTGGCATCCGGTTACCCTGCACAAAATCTGCGGCCAGTTCCCATTGCCCGGTGAGCGGATCAAATAACTGTGGCGGTCGAAAAGTCATTAACGCTTTACCATTGTAGAGCATCAGAATTGGAGATTGCTCCATGCCAATTGCTACTGTATCAGCCCATTCGGTTTCACCGGTGTATGGATCATAGAGTTCGGAAGTATTGACGCGAACTGGGTTGTTTAACCCGCCACCTCCAACGATCAGCAGACGTCCGTCAGCCAGTTGCGTCATCGCCGGATACCAGCGATAGTCGAACATGGGTGATAAGTCCTGCCAATCTTTTGTAAAAACATCGTACTGCTTCACCTTCTGTGTGCCTGGGCCATAGACCTCCATTTCAGTCCCACCGGCCATAATGACATTACCATTCCAAAGTAATTTTGGTGCTACACAACCTTGTACTTTCGTATCGCCGGGAATGGTGAGTGTGTCGTCTTCCAACGGGTTGAAGGCGAAAGGGTCCTTGGTATTATGACAATAGTAGATAGTGCCATCAGGCATTAATACGCCGAGGTCAGTGCCGCCGAGCGGTTCAGGTGATTGCATAATAATATCCCATGCCCCTTGTTCCGTTTCTGCTTCGAGCGTAGCATCGTGAACTACAGTACCCAGAATGCCGGTCGTCGCATTTTGAAAATAGGCAAATCCGGGTTTGGCAACGCCGAAAAACAAATAGGGACCGCCAGCGGGCAGATTTTCAAATAGATACTGTCCGGCAGCATCTGTACGGGTTTCCCAAAACCAGGATGTGTCTGCGTTGAACAGCGTTATTCGAGCGCCTGCGATGGGTTCATTATCAGGGCCTGTGATGGTGCCTGTAAGTGTTTGGGCAGGGGCCATGGAGTATGAAAACAAGAAAATAAGCAGAATGAGGCGCATGGGACAGATTTAGATGAAAACCGATTTTGAAAAACTGCAAAAAGTAAAATTCTGGATAGTATGGAAAGGGGTTGTATGTTCGGTTGTAATGCAGCGTATTTTTTGGAAAAAGCGGTTAAAGCGTTCCGTTAGACTATTCTCTGAATAACGTTTCACGGATAAACCGCTACATGTATCGGGGCCATTTTCGGAAAAAGTGCCAATGACCAGGACTCCATCGGATGCAACAGACTGCCGCAGAATGTGTATATATTTTTCAACTTCATCATTTTGAGTCAAAAAGTGAAATGTAGCGCGGTCATGCCAAAAATCATACTGTTCCGGTGATTGAAAGGACAAAATGTCTGTGTTGATCCAGCGCACCTGTTTAGCCATTGCACCTAATTGAAGGCGTTTTTTCTCCAATGCAACGTTGGAAATATCAACTACTGTGATATTCTGGTAACCTTCGGCCAAAAGATAGTCCACCAACCGGCTCTCTCCTCCGCCAATATCAATGATTTTTGCCGATTTGGGCAATTGTGCAATCTGAAAAAATTCAATTGATGTGTCCGGTAATTCCTGATACCAGCTTGTTTCATTAAATGATTTATGCTGATAAATTTTTTCCCAGTGTTCTTTACGTGTATCCATTGCTTGGTGTATTGTTTAAAACTGTAGGAACAATGATTGAAACATCCTCCATATCAGTCATTTTTAATCAACCGAAACCCGGCGGCATACCCAGAGGATTCCACTTTTACAATGAGCAGACCATTTGCTAAGCCCGTCAGGTCGAGTGTATTAGCTAAGGTAAAGCCGTAGTCACGTAACAAACGCCCTAAACCGTCAAAGATGCAAACATGTACAGGTTCGTTCCATCCATCCCTTGTCAGCACCTGCACATAGTTGGAAGCCGGATTGGGGAACAACCGTAATGGCAAACGGGAGTGCATCGGCTCCTTGATGTCTGTTACCAGACCGCCATCGATTTGAATATCATCCAGGTACAGCCGGTTGCCGCCATCCGTTACGTTGACAAACCGGATTTTCACATACTCCTCTGTTCTGTATTGAAACAGGTTGACAGTTGCTTTTCTCCATTGTGCGGCCGTTGGGATAAAAGGGGTAGTCTGTGTAGGACCGGTCACAAGCGCATTGCCCGATTTAGTCAGAATGTTGGTATAGTTTACGCCACAGTCTTTGGAAATCTGTACGATCAATTCATCGGAATAATTCGGATCGGATCGCGCATAAGCCCACCAGAAAATGAGCGACAAAGACGAATCGGGGTTGGAGGAGCTCAGATTTAAAAAAGGTAACACAATTTCGTCACGGGTTCCATAATTGACGTTCACCAAATTGTCGATACGGGCAGCGTAGGGCGGCGAGTGTGACGCAAGCGAATCTAACTCCCAATGAATGCCCAAGTCTGGATTGTAAATCTCCGCACCTGTCGGTGGAAAAATTCCATCGTCGAAATTAGCCGAAAACGGCAACGGCTGGCCAATACCCGGCTCCGTGACCTGGATGTAATTTTCTAAAAAAAGCGTATCGCTGTCGTTGGCATTCGTGGCGATCAGAGTGACCGAAAATGTGCCTAACGTGTCGTAGGCTACAGTAGGGTTTTGTAGTGTGGAAGTAGCAGGCATACCGCCGGGAAAAAACCACTGCCAGGAGGTAGCGAGATTAAGTGAACGGTCTACAAAATAAACCATTCCTTCCAGACAAACCTGTGGTGTCAATGTAACAAAATCCGCTACAACAGGGCAAACAGACGGCTCCATATAAGTGCTGTCGCATCCGGTGGCGACTACATTGCCGGGTGTCCAAATAGATGTACGGACCGTATCGAGTGTTGCCGTAATCCGGTCCTTTTGCCCTTGTGTAAATACACTTTTGCAGTCATCGGGCGTATAGTCCATGTAGTTGCGCACCTGATCGGGCAGATCAGGAGTATCATTCCCACATGAATTGACGTTTAAATTGCATGTAAAATTAGGATTGACCACGGGTGGCGTATCACAAACGTAGTCTCCATCCGAACAGGTATCCTGACCACAGCCGCCATTAAACGTGTGGTATAACCCCAACCAATGACCTATTTCGTGTGTCGCTGTCCGACCTCCGGCTGCTGCTGCTGTTCCGCTATCGCCGAAAAGATTATGCCGTACTACGAGACCGTCTTCTTCAGGTGGAGCATAAGGGAACGAAGAATAACCGCCCACGCCGTTGCTGATGGTTTTTACGACATACATATTCAAATAGCGGGTGTTATCCCAAAACGAAAGGTTTTTCAAGGACGCCCTATCTACCGGCTGGTGCGTAGTCAGGGGTGTTTTCAAACGTACGATGCCGTCTGTACAACGCCCTTGCGGATCTGTTTTTGCCAGGCAAAACCGGACACGAGTATCTACGCCCGCACCGTCACCCGGTGTGCCCGGTATCTTGCCAAAATCTTCGTTTAGAATTTCAATTTGCCGCTCGATCTGAGCTTTAGTGATATTTTCAGAACCACCATTGTGAATGACGTGTACGACTACCGGGATAACCCTGATGTCGTCGCTGTTTTCAGTAGAATTCGATGATTTTATTTGAGCGACTGCGGCACTGATTCGCGTCTCAGCTGCTCGCAATGTAGCTGGTGGATTCAAAGCATCAAAAAGGCAAGGTTGCTCAGTGGCAGGGCTTTGAGCAAGCAAGTCAATTTGCATACAAATCAGAAGTGCTAACAAGAGGCGTTCCCTAAAAAGAAATGTGTGTAACATGGTCAAGGAAATATCTTTTTCTAATAACTCTTGTTTGCATTTAGAACGGTTACTGCCGGCGCGACAACAGCACACGTTCAGTACGGCTGCCTTTTTGATCGGCTACCTGCACAAGATAGTATCCGTCCGCCTGGCCGGACAAATCAACGTGAACCGGTGCGTAGGAAGAAAATGGTTGGTCCAATATCAACTGGCCTAAAGTATTCATCACACGCAAACGGTAATTTGTAATATTCTCCCTGCTTGCCAACCGTACTTCAAAATCTGCGTTCGTTGGATTGGGCGATACCGAAAATATCGGCTTATTGTCCGGTTCATTGGCAGCCACAAGGAATGGTGTGTAATCTAATTGATACACCTTGTTTTGCGTGGTGTTCACGTACCAGATTTTTCCATCAGGACCGACTTCTATCCCCATGATCCCTGCTGGGCCAGTATCGAATCGACCTAATTCCAGACCTTCTTCACTTGTCCGGTCGTAGAATATAATTTCTCCTGTACCGTAATCCGAAACTAACAGGTAATTACCGATAACGGCAATGCCGCTCGGTTTGTCGAGGCTGTCAATATAGACCGACCAGTCTGCTCCTATTATGGCTTTGTATTCATGTAAAGGCTCAGCATAAGGTGTCAGATCACTGGTCGGAGTGCCGGAATGAATATCTAAACGAAGCACCCGTTTGTTTCCATTGTCTACAATATAGAGCAGGCCGTTTTCTCGGTCGAGTGCCATGTGGTTAGCAATATGATCGTCTATTCTGTTTACTGGTATTTCTGTATAGCGGTGTACAATGCCATCGGAGTGATCGTCATTGCCAGGGCCATGATCTTCGCCAAAATCGTAACGTACGATGTTTTCGTTGTAGCCGTCGTTTACCCAAAACACATTTTCTTCTTCCCATTCAACACCCATGCTGAATGGACTTTGGTGCAACATATCAAGGTGGCTGCCATTGCCGCCCGAAGGTTCGGCATACACCGACCAATCGCTACTCCAAAGTGCCGGACCTGTAAAATGCGAAGCTCCATTCTGATGATTCGCATCGAGCACTCCGGGGGAAGTGGCAAAATTTCCGTTGTAACTGAATGCGATACCTGTTGGAAGAGACATGAAATGCCAGGAGTTCTGATCTTTTTTCATCTGTGCATCCTGTGTTGGTAATCCTGCATCGAAATACGTGACCGTACTACCACCACTGGCTTCGGTTTTTTTATTGACTACCCATAGATTGGGAGCAGGTGTAGGTGCAAAAGCCAGGTCACGAGGTTTATCCAGGCCGTCTGCGGCAACACCGACGGTTTTGATCAAGACGGAATCCGTCAGGTAATGGTCAATCAAGATTGGTTTGTCCCCTCTGAAATAAACTGCTTTACTGAGGGTGTCATTGGATGTATTCAGATCCGGATTACTATTGACGTTACTCAACCACACCCGAAGGTTGTAAAATCCGGTATCTGTAGGCGTCCACAAATTAGAAAGACTGAAATGTGCGGAAGTGAAAGGTTGGATATTCAAATTTGTAAGCGTCTCGGTCAATGGAGCCGCCCCATTTATGGAGTACGCCAGATCGATAGTATCAATTGTTGAAGCGCCCATATTGAAAATCTGTCCGTGTACAGCAGTGGGTTTCAGGTCATTGAAACCGTAGGTGCTGATTTTGGATAGAGCGGCATTATAAGCAAGCGGCAACGTGACCGTAAAATTATACTCACCGCCATTGCCTGTGCTTTTGAATTGATGGACAGGGTATTCGCCAATCATGATAGTGAATTTTGTGCCACCGTCACCGTAGTCGTCCACATGATAGAATGTATAGGAAGAATCAGTTTTCAGGCACCATGGACCAACATTTATAGTCGCGTTATCGCTGTATCCGTAAGCAGTTGTCGCGTCCTGTTGACCGCCCCCGGTACAACCCACTTGATTGGTATTGCCGCCAGTAGCCACTGGTAGTTGATTGCAAGAATTGCCATTAGGTACCAGCGACCAAAACGTTTCATAACCGTAATCATCCGTTTCAATGATCAAACGAACTTCTATCTCGTCAGACTGGCATTGGGCATTTAAGATTTGAAATACTGATTGAAATAATAGTATGGCTAACAGGACTACGCGTGGCAATATCTTCATAAGAATAAAAATTGGAAAGTGAAAGGAGTGTGAAATTCTCTATGATCTAAGATTACTCAGGCTTTTGATATGCCGGATTCTCCAAAAAGGTCTGGTCCGTCAATGTTTTCAAAAACGCTATTAAATCGGCTTTATCCTGAAGGGTCATTTGAAGACCGCCTGACTGGATGTTATACTGTAAAAGTTCGTCCATGGTAGCAGACTGTTTTACTCCAGTATTATAATGGTCAATGACAGATTCCAAAGTGGCAAAACGCCCGTCATGCATATATGGCGCTGTGAGCGCTACGTTGCGCAAGCTGGGTACCTTGAATTTGGCTTGATCCAGTAGATCTTGCGTTACTTTCCGCCGGCCTTCATCGGTTTGTTCGGAATCGCTATCGAGGCCGTTATTCATAAATTCGTCGTTCGTAAAATTGAATCCCGCATGGCAGTGAAAACACTCCGCCCCGCGTTCCGTACCGAAGGGATCAAATTCTGTGAAAAATAATATCCGTCCCCGTTCTTCGCTATCATTTAAGGTTGCCTGTCCGTTTTTCCATTTGTCGTATTTGGCGTCATTGGATATGAGCGTTAGCATGAACTGCTCCAAGGCAAGTCCTACCCGCTCTGAAGTGACTGAGGCGTCGCCAAAAGCGCGGACAAATTGATCGGTATATTTCTTATTTGCCGAAAGTTTGGCTATCACGTTGAGCAATGATTCATTCATTTCGAGCGGGTCCTGAATCGGTTTAAGCGCCTGGTCGCGCAAGTGCGGTGCCCGACCGTCCCAAAATAGTCCGTTGTGATGCCAAGCGAGGTTCATTACGGCCATCGCCTGACGTTTGCCGGGCAAACCCTCCACGCCTATGCTGAATTGCCGAATATCTGAAAAAGCATCTGGCTGTTTGTGGCAATCAGCGCAGGTTTGTGAGCCGTCTTTTGAAAGCAGTGGTTCATAAAACAACATCCGGCCGAGTTGTACAGTAGCTACTGTTAGTTTGTTATCATCAGGCAAATCCGGCGCAGGAAAGTAACCTACATGGAGGGTGTAGGGGGTAGGGTCATAGGTAGCGGGTGGCTCTACGGGATCTTTAGAATCACAGGCTGCCATCAGGAAAACCAAGTATAGCGGGATAGTGAGATTTTTCATTTCAGGACAATCAATTTTGACGAAACTTTGGATTCCTCACGAATGCTTGATCCGTCAGGCTATTTAAAAACGCTACCAAATCAGCCTTTTCGCCCGCCGTTAAACCCAGCGGTCGGATGAGTGCGTTTTTATTCGGATGCGGATATCCACCTGAGTTATAATGTTCCACCACTGCCTCTAAAGTTGTAAGAGATCCGTCGTGCATATAAGGTGAAGTAAGTGATACGTTCCTCAAGGTCGGCACCTTGAAACGCGCACGATCGCTCTCCAATTCGGTGAGCCGAAAGCGGCCGGGATCAGGATAGTCTGCATAAAGGCCGTTGTTTTCAAAAGTATAATTTGTGAAGTTAAACCCTGTATGGCATTGGGAACAATCGGTTTTTTCGGAAAAAAACAGGTTCATGCCGCGTTTTTCAGCCGTCGTAAGCGCATCATTTTTTCCTTGGAAAAAGTATAGATCATAGGGACTTTGTCCGCTGATCAGAGTCCGCTCGAAGCAAGCTATGGAGCGTGTTATGACGAAAGCGTCCGGTTCCCGGTCGTATGCTTCGCGGCTCATACGCACGTAGGCGGTATCGTGCAGCAACCGTTCCACAATTAGCAAAATATTAAAATCAAATTCGTTGTGTTCTTGTATAGGTACAAGAACTTGCATTTCAAGGGTCGGAACGCCGCCTTCCCGAGTAAAGTAAGGATGGTAACCAATATTGGCCAGCGTTGGGGCATTCCGTGTGCCGGGTCTGTCAGCAATACCCGGACTAAATGCTATGGTATCACTAAATGCTTTGGCAGCATGGTGGCACGATGCACATGATCGGGTGCTGTCACTTGACATGATCGGGTCGTAAAACAATTTCTTCCCCAAAATCCAACGGGCAGGAGTGAGTCCGTTCCCATCCGGGAAAACCGGAGTAGGGAAGCCCGCCGGCACTGCCAGTAACGGCTCCGGTTCCACAGGGATTACCTCCGGCAGGTCTTTTCGACAGGCAGTGACGATAATCGCCAAGATTGCTACGATATAACAGACTCGTTTCATTGGGAAAGGGAGCGTACAGTGGAAACCCATTGCTCCATTGTACGCCCCTGTTCTAATTTTCTTATTGTGTAAGGATTAATTTTTCGATGGCCACTACACGTTCGTTTTGCCACAAGTGGACGAAGTATATGCCTGCTTTCAGATTTTGATTGAACGCAAAAGATTGACTACCCGAAGCAATTGGCTGACTCAAAATAACCCGGCCGGTCAAATCAGTCAATGAAATCCGGTAAGAGAAACCTGCCGGTAAAGTCATCAATGCAGAAGCCTTACCCGACAACGCCGGATTGGGTATTACGTTAAAAGTGCCTTCAAATGCTGGATCAAGGGTGGAAGACGTTTCAGCGCTAAAAACGATGTCCTTCATGTTATTCATGAGCGTGACCGCTTTGCCCGTAGAGCCATGGACAATAAGCCCGGCAGAAACATTAATATTATTCAATACCTGCGAGTAGTCCGCTACCAGGTGAATAGTTTTATCGCCATTCTGATCTGTCTCAGCCGTAGTGGGGAGATTCAGCATTTTATAATTTGCGTCGCCCAGAGCATGTATCTCAAAGTCGTTTGCGAAATTGGTTCCCGCTTTGCCCTCGATGGCTACGAAGCGGTAACCCGCTGACCAGCCCCATTGCATGGCCGGGTTTTGGGGAGCCAGCGGGTGATTGGCTGGATACGAAGCCGGGTCGAGGTGATTGTGGGCTTGATCTACTCCTACTGAAAATGTGATGCTTTCCACATTGGTAATATTCGGATATGAGCCGAGATCGTACATACTGTCTACAGCAGGGCGAACCAACAGGAACAGGTCAGTCATGGGTGTTTCCTGACCACCATCATGCACCACTTTGATCTTGGAAATGTAGTATTCTAAACGGGTGATTTTGTAATCATAAGAGCCGGCAGAAACGGGTGTATTCAGCGCGAACGACGCAGTACCAAGGCGCGGCGAAATATGCAATTCCAGATTATTTTGTGCCTGTGCAGTCCACAGGGAATAGAAAACGAGAAAGCAGGAGAGTAGTAGTTTGTTCATAACCAGTTGGTTGTATGTGAAATAGTTCGATGAAAGCGGATAATTAAAATTTCAGGTTTAGCCCTGTACTGAGCGATAAACCAAGTTGATTTTTCTGTCCAAAGAGCATAGGAGATGCCTGTAAACTCCAATTCCGCCCTAAAGAGTAATCGACTCCGGCACTTACCAGCCATGAGAATGAAACGCTCCCGCGTTCCTGGCTGGTTAGTGTAGGCATATGATTGGCTTCAAAGCACAAATCCTCACATATTTCAGAAAAATGTTCTACCTGTACTGATATGTCACCCGGAATGTTCAGTGTTCCGCCGCCTTCCATAAAACCCTGCCAGCGGCCACGACCAAATGTGCGCCGCAACGCCAACGGAAGTATCCAATCTGTTCGCTGGCGTGAAGTGCGCATGGTTAATAGAAATGGCTCGTCAGTAGGCATTGCAGACATGCTGTCCACCTGCGCAATGCGTACTGTCAGGTTAGATTCAATTCCGCTGGAATGCAGGCCGTATTGAAATTCATAAACTTTTGAACCAGAGTCATAAGGATTAAGGCAGACGCCGTCCATAAGGCGTAATTCGGCGGTATGGGAAGAAACCTGATGAGTTGTCCGTCGCCATAGACCGGAGCTGATTTGCCAGTTCGGACGGATTGCAAAAAGAACGGATAATCCAGCCTGCCAACCGGTGGCAGGGCCTTCACTATGTTCAGTGAATGCCAAATGATTCGTGTGTCCGGGTGCGCCTGTTACAGGTTGTTGCCATTGCCATACCGGTCCGGCATTGGCACCGATCTGCCAGTTTCGTTCCCGAACAGGTTGAATCTTAGGTGCCTCCGTAAAAAATTCAAAGTCAGTTCTCTTTCTCCAGTCCAATGAAGCAGGTTTCAAATATGGCAGAGGTGCAACGGTCGGGAGGGTTGGAGGGATAGTGGAAGGTTCGTTCTCTGTTAATCGGGATTTTTCAGAAATTACTTGAACTGATAAAATGTCGGCATCATGTATTCGGCCTGACTTTAAAGGATTTGTACCTTCCTTGTTCTTAGGTTCTGGCTCATTTAATGCAGGTAGACTCGTAAGAATGACAACCGGCGTTTCAACGGTGGCAGTGGGATTTTGAGCCTGTCCATAATTTACAGACGACTTGATAGTCGTAGTATTCAAGGCAACTGGCTGCTCGTTATTATAACGATAGGTCATACCCATCAGCAGGCCTACCGTTACACCTCCAGTTAGCCACCACCACAAAAATGCCAAACGCCGGCGACGACGTGGTAACTGTACTTCGATGCCTGCCCAAAGCGAATCGGGTGCTTCGGGGGCATAGTTATGCAATTCGGAATGCAGATATTGCTCCAGTTCGTCATGTTCATAAAGTGGCGGTTGTGTCATAACAATAGCAGTGTTTTATCCACGAGTCCGCGCAAGAAGGCTTTGGCCCGGTTGAGTTGTGATTTAGATGTGCTGACGGTAATCCCCAATTCCCGTGCAATTTCCTCGTGGCTTCGTTCTTCAATCACGTAGAGGTTCAGCACGGCCCGGAATCCTGGCGGCAGTTTTTGCAGCAAGGTGACTAAACGGCCGGGTTCGTCTGAATCCGGATTGCCAAAAGCCTGGTCGGTAACAGATAACACTTGTTCCAATTCTGTTTCATTTAACATGTCCATTTCGAGGCGTTGCTTTTGCACATGCGCAATGGCAGTACGCAGTACGATGCGCCTTACCCATCCTTCCAAACTCCCTTCGCCCCGGTACCTCCCTATGTCGCGGAATACTTGTACAAACGCTTCTTGCAACAAATCTTCCGCCTCCTGCCGGGAAACTGTGAATCGTTGGCATACGCCGAACATCCGGTTTTTGAATCGTCCCCACAATGCATACTGCGCCTGACGATTGCCTGCATGACAGGCCTTCGCCAGCGCGAACCCTTCCGGGTCGGGCAGCAAATGGGTTTGTTTCATATGCATGTGTTAAAAGCCTAAGTGCAGACCTGCAACGAAAAAGGTTGCATGAAGGAAAACTTTTTCTGCATAGTACCAAATACTATCTTGTCTGGCAGGTATCCGAATGATATGCAGTAGACCTTTCGAACAACGCAGATCTGAAACATGATGGCTCCCTATCTTTGCCATGTGAAAATTTTACTGATTGAAGACGAGCCCATGCTGGCAACTTCTATCCAGGATTTTCTTCAAACCGAAGGATACTTGGTGGAACACGCTGCTGATTTTCCCAGCGCTGAGGAGAAAGTAACGCTGTACGAATATGATTGCCTCGTAGTAGATGTCAACTTACCCGGTGGTGGTACTGGCCTGGATGTGATACGAAATCTGAAGAAGCAACACCCAGATACCGGAGTCATTATTGTAAGTGCACGCGATGCCTTGGACGACCGTATTACAGGCTTGGATCTCGGTGCTGATGACTATCTTACCAAACCTTTTCATCTTCCGGAGCTAAATGCGAGACTAAAAGCAATTCTCCGGCGTCGGCAGTTTGGCGGAAATAAACAGATCGAATTTGGCGATATAAAGGTGAACCCTGACCAGCGCGAGGTATTCGTGCACGAAAGGCCACTTTCCCTCACGCCTAAAGAATACGACCTGCTCCTGTATTTTTTGGCCAATCAACACCGTGTTTTACGCCGTGAAATAATTGCCGAACACTTGCTGGGCGATGATGTCGATCAGATGGATGATTTTAACTTCATCTACTCCCACGTCAAAAACCTGCGTAAAAAACTACTTGCATACGGGTCCGCAGACTATATCAAAATGATATACAGCATCGGTTATAAGTTTACAGACCGCAGTCCATGATGAAGCTTTTACATCGAACGCAACGCCTCTTTTTACAGATAGCCATTCCGGTTTTCCTGTTGGCTGGCATTGCCATGCTTTTTGCAATGGAATGGTCGCTTCGGCATTTCGACGAAGAAAAGATGCACAATACAAGGCATGAACTGGAAACCTATGTTCTTCGAAATGATACGCTGCCTGCTTTTTTCCAGAGCATAGATAATCGCCTGTATGCGGTGCCGTTCCCTGCGGGTGCGATTCCGATGACATTCTCAGACACGTTTCTGCTGAATCCGTTGGAAAACGAAATGGAACCGTTTCTTCAATTGACTTTCCCAATAAAAATGCGCGGTCAAACTTGGCAGATAGATTTGTTTCAAAGTTCTGTTGAGCGCGAAGATATTGCCGCCACGATAGCCGCTTTGCTGCTGGCATTATTCGGCCTGCTTTTCGGCGTTTTATTATTGGTAAATCGTGCCGTTTCAAGACGGGTATGGCAGCCTTTTTTTCAGGCCCTCGACCGCATGCGTCGGTTCCGTCTGACTGATCCTGTACCGCTTCGTCTACCCGATTCATCGGTAGCCGAATTCCAGGAATTGCACCATACGCTGGAAGAACTGGCAGAGAAAGTGCAACGCGATTTCCGTACTGTAAAACAATTCACGGAGAATGCCAGCCACGAATTACAGACGCCGATTGCGGTAATTCAAAACAAAATAGACAACCTGCTGCAAGACGAAACGTTGTCCGAAGCACAGATGCAGCAACTCGACCTGATGGCTCAAAGTACCCGGCGTATGGCACGCCTCAATCAAACCCTGCTGCTGCTGGTTAAAATCGAAAACGATCAATTTGCTGTGCGCGAACAGATTGATTGGAAGTCACTGCTGGAAAAAAGGCTGCGCTGGCTGGAAGATTTTTTCATGGAAAAGCAAGTGACACTGGAAAAAGATCTTGTGCCGATCATGGTCGACATGAATCCGGTTTTAGCCGAAACACTCATTACCAACCTGCTCACCAATGCAGTAAAGCACAACGTTTTCAGTGGCAGCGTATACGTCCGGCTTCGTGCAGGAGAATTAACAATCAGGAATACCGCCGCAGCGCCTAATGACTCTCCTGAAAAAATGACGGAACGTTTTACCAGGGGGACTACCTCCAGTGAGGGTTTGGGGTTGGGTCTGGCGATGGTTCGGGAAATTTGTGAAAAGAACGGGTTTGTGCTGAAAATTGGATTTACAGAAGGTACTTGGACGACGTCTGTATTCTTTTAAAACCCAGTTACGCGTACGCTTTCTCCCAATTTGCTCCCAAATCCCTTTCCACCTTTGCCCCATCCTACACAATCAAAATACTTGATAATGGCCCATACACACAGCCACATCCGTTTTCTGCTCTTTGTTCTTACTTTTTTGGCTTTTACGTTGACGTCAAAAGCACAAATTACCGGCGTAACGCTCTCCGGACAAATCCAGGATGCCCGGAGCTGGATCGCCCTACCTTTTGTGAATGTCGTCCTGAAAACCGAAAAGGATAGTGCTTTCGCAGCAGGTACCCTGACGAATGAAGAAGGTATTTTCACCTTACCCTCGCTCAAAAAAGGCAGTTACCTGCTGGAAGCGAAATATGTAGGGTACGAAACCCTTCGGCAACATGTTTTGGTAGGGGAGTTGAGCCCATTCCTGGATCTGGGCATACTGTCGATGACCGAACAGCCGCGCACACTCGGCGAAGTCGTGGTTGCAGCAAAAGCAGAAGAGGTATCCGGACAGATGGACAAAAAGACTTTCACAGTCGCCGACAACATCCGCCAAAGCGGCGGCTCGGTCTTGCAGGCGATGTCGGCGCTGCCCGGCGTGGCTATCTCTCAGGAAGGCAAAGTCCAACTGCGCGGCAGTGAGAAAATTGTCGTTCTGATCGACGGAAAACAAACCGCACTGACCGGTTATGGTAGCCAGACGGGCCTTGATAACCTGCCTGCTTCCGCGCTCGAACGTATCGAGATTATCAACAATCCTTCTGCGAAATTCGACGCTAATGCCAGTGCCGGTATTATCAACCTGATCTTTAAAAAACAGGATCAGGAAGGTTTCAACGGTAAAATCGGATTGGCAGTCGGTGCAGGAGCACTTTGGGTGAAACGGGAAAACCTGCCCGGTATCCGGCCGCAGTTTCAACGAACACCCAAAATAAACCCTTCCTTGTCCGTCAATTACCGGAAGAAAAAAACGAACGTCTTTTTGCAGGCAGATTGGCTGTATGCCCCAACGCTGAATAAAAATGAGTTTTCCACCCGGACCTATGACGACGGTACGATCATTTTCCAGCAGGTCAAGCGCAACCGTACGACCGATTGGACAACCATCAAACCGGGTTTCGATCTTTTTTTAAATTCCCGGAATACACTGAGTATTTCCGGGCTTTTCAACCGGGAGAAGATCATAGACAAGGGCGATATTCCGTATTTTCAGCAAAATCTTGACGACCGCTACCGGCTATGGCAATTTCTGGAAGATGAGGTAAAATATACGGCAGTCGGCACGGCAGTGTTCGCGCATAAATTCAAACAGCCCGGACACACGTTGGATGTCACGGCTAATTATTCCTTTCACCGCGAAGACGAAAAATACTTTTTCACCAATACACTACCTGCTTTCACCGGACAGGATGCATTCAAACTGCTGTCTGACGAGCATGTAACCGATCTGAACATCGACTATTCCAAACCGTTCCGGCAAGGTCGCCTGGAGGCAGGTTTTAAAGGCCGCTACCGTTCCATCCCGGTCAACATGCAATTCTTCCCCAGCCTGAATTCGCCTATCGATACGGGTGCGGGTGGCTGGGCAGATTACATCGAAAAAATTCCTGCCCTGTACGGCAACTACGTTTTCGAGAGTCAGAAATTCGAGGTGGAAGGTGGTTTGCGTGCCGAACTCGTACAGGTAGATTATGTGGTGAATCCCAACCACAACACTTATAAAAGTGACGGATACCGCTATATTCAGCCGTTCCCCAATCTTCGTTTCGCCTGGAAAGTGGACACGCGTAACAAGCTGTCGCTCTTTTTTAACCGCCGTGTAGACCGCCCGAATGAAGTAGATATTCGTATTTTCCCGAAATACGACGAGCCGGAACTGATCAAAGTAGGCAATCCGGCGCTTCGACCGCAGTTTACCTTTTCGACCGAACTGGGTTACAAAAATTCCTTTCCACAAGGCAGTTTTTATGCGGCAGCCTACCATCGTATTACCGACGGAACCATTACGCGAATTGCCACACAGGTGCCCGGCAGTGTGCTTTTGTACAATGTTTTTCAGAACGCCGGGCGCAGTTGGAACACGGGAGCAGAGTTTGTATGGCAGCAGAAAGTAACGCAACGGCTATCGTTCACCGCCAACGCCAATGTTTATAGAAATCGTTTTGCGGCGTTCTCTGTGGTCAATCAATATCCTGTACCAACTACTTATGCCAGCGAAGCGCAGCAGTTGACGTCGGGTAATCTCAAACTGGCTGCTTCGCTCCGGCTTCCCGGCAATTGGGAAACCCAGGTTTCCGGCATCTGGCTCGCACCCGATCTGTTGCCGCAGGGGCGAATCGGGAGCCGTTTTTCATTAGACGCAGGCGCGAAAAAATCTATCCAAAAAGGTAAGGGAGAATTGTTTGTGAATGCGACTGACCTGCTGAATACCATGCAGATTACCAGAACCATCCGGGGCACCAATTTTACCTTGGAAAGCACGGATTATTATGAAACGCAGGTAATCCGGGCAGGGTACAACTTCAAGTTTTGAGCGGATGTTACCGGTCACTTGATTTGATTCAGCGCCCGCATCAGCGCATCCATTTGGGTTTCGCTTACCGGAATTTCATGCTCCCCGATAAAGATGGTCTGGCTCCGGATAGAATCAATTTTATCGAGCCGGACGATAAACGATTTATGGACACGCAGAAATTTGGGAGCGGGCAGTCTTTCTTCTATGGCCTTTAAAGTGCTTTTGGTGATTACAGGTTTTTTCGCGGTCGTCAGAAATATTTTGACGTAGTCTTTCATACTCTCCACGTGGCTGATCTCTTTCACCGACACTTTCACGAGCGCATATTCGACATGTACAAAAAAGGTGTCTTCTTCCTGCGTTGCCGTGCCGGGTACCTGGAGCGCTATTTGTTTTTGCTTTTCTTCCAGCGCTTTCATGGCCGCTTTGGTGAAGCGCTCCATACTAACCGGCTTCATCAAATAATCGATCACGTCGAGGTCGTACCCCTCTATAGCATAATTGGAATAAGCGGTCACCAGAATAACCATCGGTTTGTTGCGCAGGCTTTGTAAAAACTGAGTGCCCAGCATACCCGGCATCTGAATATCCAGAAACATGAGGTCTACCGGCTTTTCCTGCAACACCTCCATCGCTTCAAAGGGATTTTTGCAAATGCCCACGATTTCTAAAAACGGCAACTGACGGATGTTTTCTTCCAGCAGTTTGCGGGCCAGGCTTTCGTCGTCAACGATAATGCAATTCAGTTTCATGCTGTTAGATTGAGGCGAAGCGTGACCAAAAACCAGCCGTTTTCCCTTGTAATCGTCAGTTGGTGCGTTTTTGGGTAAAGCAGTTCCAACCGTCTGTTAATATTTTTCAGACCGATGCCCGATCCGACACTGTCAGACGTACTTCTGCCGGAGGCAATTTTATTCTTAACGGACAGAAACAGATCACTTCCTTTCAACGCCACATCGATTTCAATCACCGGCTCCTGCACCATACCCACCCCATGTTTAAAAGCATTTTCTACAAACGGGATCAGGAGCATGGGTTCGATGAACTGGCTGGAACTTATGCCTTCCACGCTCAACCGGATATCGACGTCCTCTTCAAATCGTATTCGCTGGAGTTCGACGTAATTTTCCAGATAAGAAATCTCTTTTTCAAGCGGAATATGCGCATGATCGGATTCATACAACATATAACGCATGAGTTCAGAGAGTTTTAGCGTAACCGGCTCCGCCAGGTCAGATTTGGAACGGATCAGATAAACAATGCTGTTCAGGATGTTAAAAATAAAATGCGGGCTGATCTGGGAGCGCAAAAACGACAGTTCCGATTGCAGGCGTTCCTTATCTTGTTCCTGCTGGCGTTGTTCCTGCCCGACGACATAATTCAGGAGGCCATATCCTAAACTGATGGCAACCACCAGAATCAGTGCAAGGAGGCCTTTGACAGGTTTACGGCTCCTTTCTTCTTCGGTGCCCAGGTAATGATTTATCCCTTCCAGCACCCCGTAATGCAAAAAACTGAAAACCGCGAATGCCGCGATCAGGCACAACAAATAAAACCCTACGCCCTTGCGGATCAATATTTTCGGGATCAGCCATTCCGTGTTCAGGAGAAACAGGGGAATATGGGTCGATACGATCAGCGAAGCGACTAAAACGGTCTTGTTCCAAAACTCTTCGTCTTTTGCACTGGCTAAGGATAAATACAACCAGATACTCCAGAGACCGGCATGGAACAGGATTTTTTTATTCGTTTCCGAGATGTGAACTTTCATAAGTTCTGTTTTTAATTCCCGCTGAAATCAGGCACTTCCTCTCCGTCCGGCCTTTTGTTGCTTTTTTTGCTTGTAAAGGCCTCCGATCTGCCAAATGTGGCCTGTACAGACAACTTGAAAAACCGGGCATCGCGGCGGCGCATCGCTTCCTGAATATACGTCGGTTGGGTAAAAACAGTGATATCCCGGCGCGAATTAAACACGTCATTCACAGAGAACGTCACGTTGATCGCATTCCGGAAGAACGATTTTTTTACCCCGATATCCATATATGCAATACCCTGGCGATTGCCTTGCGGGATTGGACGGTTGCCTTCATAAGCGCCATTCAATTGGATTGAAAAAGCGGCAGGCAACCGGTAATTGATGCTGGCTTTTCCATTGGCTGCCCAGCCGTCGTTTGAAAAAGTATCGACGTTGACCTTGAATTTAAAAACATTCGCATTGAGCATAATGTCCAGATTTTTGCCGAAAGCCAGTTTCAGGGTGTTCTCCAGTCCATACGTAAGTTCGTTCGTGCCGTTTACGAAACTGGTTACCAACACGGAGGGATCGGCCTCGGAAACGCGGATCAGGGGTTTAAGCGAATTGGTTTCGTTGCTCAGGTACAAGGTCGCCAGCCAGTTGTGTGCCCCGAATATTTTATTGTAATTCAATTCGGCCAGGTTGATAAACTCGGGTTGCAGGTTGGGATTGCCGATCTGAATATTCTGCTTGTCATTGGCCTGAATCCCTGGCATCAACTGGCGCGGATTCGGGCGCTGTATTTTCCGGCTGAAATTAAGGCCTATTTCGGTCAGGGCATTCACTTTTTTGGAAAGATACACGGATGGAAAAAAAGATCTTAACAGGTCCTTGCCTGTTCCATGAGGATAACTATAACCGAAATCAGAGGTGCCTTCCAGCCGGGATAAACCTGTCATGCCCGACTGCTCGAAACGCAGGCCTACTTGGTAGTCGATCTGTTTTTTCAAACGACCCGAATAGGTGACGTAAGCAGCGTTGATACTTTCCGTGATACGTGTGTCCTGCGAAAACTCCTTGACCTGCAAAAAGGCGTTCGCTGTGTAATCGTAGCGGTTGAAAAAATAGTCCTGATCGCGTCCGCTGAAAAAACTCCGTATGCCCATTTCTACTTTGGTAGAGTCATTAACCGGATTCACGAAATCCAGTTGAAAAACGGCCTGCTGATTGTTGCTCTTGCCGGCGATCTCCACGAGTTCCGGATATTCCGGCAACGGCTGGCCGCTGGCATCGAAATCAGTTGTATTCCAGGAGCCGGTGTTCCCGCTGTTACTCCAGGCGTAATTGACGAAAGCGATCAGAGATTTGTTTTTGGTAGCGTAGGTTTTTTTCCATTGTGTTTCGACACTGTTTCTGCTGAAATCGTTTTCAGACAGCGTCTGACGTACACCGTAACTGGTTACAAGCCGATCCGTTGATAACGACGCGTAGTCCTGAACAACCGGAACATCGAACTGTCCGCCGGACAGCGTTCCCGACACCGACAGGGTGTTGCGGTTGTTGATGGCGTAATCCACATTCACCCGTCCGGTTTGAAAGGTGTTTTTAAAGGTAACCAGGGAATTCTGATTGAAATAGTTTTGAACGGTGCCTTCCGTATTCAGGTTGGTACGGTTGACATAAGCATCGGTCTGTACGCCGGAGGAATTGATGTTGTAAAAACCCGAAATATTCCATTTGCCTTCATTGGCATTCAGTTGGAGCATACCATTGTACCGATCCTGTGTGCCGACTCCCAACCCGACCAGACCACTATAACCGGGCTTTCGGTTTTTCTTTAAAACAATGTTTAAAATGCCACCCATCGTGGCTGCTTCATATTTGGCGGAAGGGTTTGAAATGACTTCCACGGATTCAATCTGGTCGGAAGGAATTTGATTCAAGGTCATCAAGGTCGGTTTCCCGTCCACGTACACGGTAGCCTCTTTGTCGCGCAGTTTGGCATTTCCATCCATATCTACCGTAACAGAAGGTACGTTTTTAAGGACGTCTTCCGCCGTTCCACCGGTGGCAGTAATGTTTTTTTCCACGTTGAAAACCCGCTTTTCAAGGCTGATGGTCGTGGAAGACTTTTCCGCCTGTACGTCTACAGTTCCAAGCACCTGCATATCGGCGGTCATCGCCAGATTACCCAGGTCCTGCTCGACATTGCCCGGAGCAGAGATTTTTACGGACTTTACTACATCCTTGTTTCCCATATAACTCACATTGACTTTACAAAGCCCCAGTGACACGCCGGTGACGTTGAAATCGCCGTTCCCGAGCGTAAGTGCGCCACCGATCAGACTGTCCTGCCCATTCGACAACGTACGTAAAACGGTCACCGAAGCATACGCGATGGGTTCTTTGCTGATGGCATCGATCACCTTGCCATAAAGCCGCCCGAGAGGAAGCATGGTAGCATTGCTCCCGCCTTGCGATTTTTGGGCAAAAAGAGAAAACGAAGCGGTGAGAAGCAGAAAAAGCAGGATATTTTTCATCTTTTACATTTAAAATCACGGACCAATCCTCTTAATTCTTTTAAGGATAAGCAAAGGTAAGGCCGCTGCCTGCCTGTAATTTTAAGAAGCCGATGACTCCGGCAATTGTAGAGATGAAAAGGGCGATTGGGTCGTTTTACCGCGTCCGTGTAACCGTGCGACACCAGAATTTCTCCAAAATCTCTTCCGAACTTTGTTCCATTCGTTCACCCAATATTTTCTGCTATGCAAAAATCATTATTGTTCTGTTTGTTTTTCTGCGGCTTATTTCATACCGCCTATACCCAAAAGACTCCTCCTCCTGCCGTTATCACGGCCTTTCAGGAGAAGTTTCAGCAGATACAGAAACTGGAATGGGAAAAAGAAAAAAACGGCGACTGGGAGGCTGCATTTAAAGAAAACGGTGTGGAAATGAGTGCAAATTTTACGCCTGGTGGTCAATGGGTTGAAACGGAAACAGAGGTTGAATTTGCCGAATTGCCTACTCCGGTACAGACAGCGTTGCGAGGTAAGAAAGTGAAGGAAACTGCCAGAATCCAGCGTTCTGATGGCTCAATAATATACGAAGCCGAAGTAAGAGGAAAGGACTTATTATTTGAGGCCTCCGGTAAAATGCTTTGACTTAATCAAAGGATGACATATAAAAGTAGTCGTGTCGCCGCTGCAAAAAGATGGCAAAAACAGACAGGCGACACGATTACAACAAAGAAAAAAATATAACAATTAATTTTATCCATACAGATAAGTTCAAAGCAAACGCTTACCACCCTGCTTGCCACAACTCCACCGCCGCCAAATACATTTCCTTTTCCAGCAGCAGCGCCTTATCAGCCAGGGCATAGAATTGCAGCGCGTCCAGGTAGTATTCCGTAGCCGAAATCTGACCGGCACGAAGGGCTTTTTCCAATAAAGGAAGGTTATTGGTCGAAGCCAGCAACGCCTGATAATCGGAAAGCGTTTGCCGCAAACCGCTGTACCGTTCGTATGCCTGTTTGATCCGGTAGTAATGTTCATTGCGGTGCGCTGCGATTTCACCCTGTACGGCCAACGCTTCTAACCGCCGTTGCTGCACGGTGTTCTTCTTCTCCCATAGCGGCACGGACATTCCGACGTGTAGCCCGTGGAAACGCTGACCCAATATGCCCTGATAATGATACCCCGCTTCCAGACGCGGCAACAATAGCGCCTTTGCTATGCTCACTTCCTGCATAGCCATACGTTCTTCCGCTTGTATCGCTTTGAGCATAGGGTCTATGCTTTCCAGCCTCGTTTCCAGTGAATCGAATGCAGGCAACGAGGGCAGCATAGGGTATAGCGTATCGGCATAGGCTATAGCACGACCACCCGATAGCATAGCCAACTGTTCGCGGTATTGCGAACGACGGCTTTCCAGTAATTGCCGCTCATTCTGTAATGCCAGCCATTGCAGTTTGGCTTTATTGGCGTCCAGAATATTGCCTTCCCCTTCATTCATTTTTCGCTCCAGCATCCGGTACGCCTGTTCTGCCTGCTCAATGCGCCGTTCCCATTCTGCATTCATTTTATTGGCATAGGTAAGTTCTACCAGTGTGCGCCGGGCTTCCAGTAACACTTCCTGACGGCGCGACGCTACGGCATACGTGCCGCCTGATTCAGCCATTCCGGCCAATGCCCGTTTTTTGGCATAAACGCTTGGAAAATCGAAGGACTGAACAGCCAGGAAATCCGCCTGGTTGCCACCTGCACGCGGAAAACCTATCAGATAATCGAATGATAGCGTCGGATCGTACGGGGTTATACCTGTACGATATGCGGATATGCGGGCGTCTTGTGCCTGTTGCCGTGCCCGTACATCGGGATTATTGGCAGAAATATCAGTTAAAATATGCTGGAAAGACGTTTGAGCGCCGACCTGATACGTCAGGATAAGCGCCCATGTAAAAAACAAAGCCTTTTTCATGTGCGGGAGTTTTTTCGGTTAACCAATAAGTACACTATGGGAATGACGAAAAGATTCAGCAGGGTGGAAGTAAGCAATCCCCCCAAAATGACTTTTGCCATAGGACTTTGAATTTCATTGCCCGGCAAGTCGCCACCGAGCGCCAACGGAACGAGAGCAAGACCAGCCGTTAATGCCGTCATTAAAATAGGGCTTAGCCTATCCTTTGAGCCTCGTTGTACCGCCTCGTTTAAGGGTAGCCCCTCTACCGTTTGCAGGTGTTCATAGTGCGAGACCAGCAGAATACCGTTTCGGGTAGCGATACCGAACAGAGTAATGAAACCGATAATAGCGGGAATGCTGATAATGCCGGACGTCAGCGAAATACTCATGACGCCGCCGATCAGCGCCAATGGCAGATTCAGCAGGATAACCGTAGCAAGTGGTACGCTGCCAAATTCTGTGTAAAGCAACAGAAAGACAATTACCAGGGACAACAGCGACGCCATGAGCAGGGTACGCGACGCTTCGACTTCCGCTTCAAACTGCCCGCCGTACTCTATCCGGTAGCCTTCCGGCAGTTGTACCGATTGTCTGATAGCCGCCTGAATATCGGCTACGGCGCTTTTCTGGTCACGACCCGAAACGTTTACGGATACGACCACTTTGCGCTGAACATTTTCCCGGTTAATGGTATTTGGCCCGGACGTGGAAACAACGTCGGCTACATACGTCAGCGGTATTTTCTGACCGTTACCAGCGTCGATCAGCGTGTTACGCATATTTTCCATCGCGCCCTGATTTTGCGGATCGTATCGCACCACTAAGTCGAAACTTTGCGCACCTTCGTACACTTCGCCTACCTTCTCACCTGCAAAAGCCACATCCACAAATTCGGTAAAATCGCCGACCGAAATGCCGTACCGTGCCAGCATTTCGCGTTTCGCTTTGATCTGGATTTGTGGTATTTCTATTTGCTGCTCTACACCAATGTCTACCAGACCGGGAATGTCTGAAATCGCCGTTTTAATGCCGTTTGCGAGGGTGAACATTCTGTTCAGATCAGGGCCGAAAACTTTGATAGCGATATTCGCCCGCGTACCGGAAAGCATGTGGTCTATGCGGTGCCCGATGGGTTGCCCGATGGTAATATTTGCCGTCGTAATGGCTGCCAGTTTTTGCCGCACTTCTTCCATGAATCCGGTACGTGAACGGGCATCCAATACAAATGGCGCGTCTATTTCGGCGGCATTCACCCCTTGTGCGTGTTCATCCTGTTCGGCGCGACCTGTCCGGCGTGTGACAACTTTGATTTCCGGAATGGTCAGCAACGTTCTTTCTATTTGCGTTCCGATCTTGTTGCTTTCTTCCAGAGAAATGCCCGGTAAACTCACGGCACTGATAACCAGCGAACCTTCATTAAATTCAGGCAGGAAACTTCGACCGGAACGCGTCAACAGAAAAGCGGCTACGACAAACAGCACGACCGCCGCACCAATGACAACCGGCTTCCATCGCAGTGCCAGGGCCAGCGCTTTTTCGTATCCTGCATTCAGGTTACGCACCACCCAACTTTCCCCATGCTGCCGCTGCAACATCTTTTCATCGGTCAGCAGCAGCCCGCATAGAACCGGCGTCAGCGTGACGGCTACGATCAGCGAAGCAAACAGTGCTACAATGAACGCAATGCCCAACGGTGCCAGCAAACGGCCTTCCATACCCGACAGGAAAAACAGCGGTACGAACGCGGCAATGATGATAAACGTAGCATTGATAACCGAAGCCCGCACTTCCACCGAAGCGTCATATATGACGTCCAGGGTAGCAGGTTTTTCTGCCTGTGGGCGCTGTGCATTTTCCTTCAACCGGCGAAATACGTTTTCCACGTCTATAATGGCATCATCTACCAGGTTGCCGATAGCAATAGCCATACCGCCCAAACTCATTGTGTTGATGGTAAAACCCAACCATTTTAAAGTCAGAATGGCAACCACCAACGAAATAGGGATTGCCAGCAGCGAGATAAACGTAGCACGTAAATTTGCCAGGAACACCAACAGCACGACGATCACGAAAATCATTCCCTCGTATAGCGTCTTTTGAATGTTGCCAATAGATGCTTCGATGAAATCAGCCTGCCGGAAAATCTGCGTATTGACTTCTACTCCTGCCGGTAATTGCCCGGACAAATCCGACAACGACCGTTCGATTTGTTCTGTCAATGCCAGCGTGTTTGTATTCGGCTGCTTCATTACGGTCATAATCACGGCAGGTGTGCCGTTCATGGAGCCTTCGCCGATCTTCACTGCCGATCCAATTTTTACTTCTGCTACTTCGGCAATGGTAACGGGTAAATCGTTGATCGTTTTCACCACCGATTTGCCGATTTCAACGGGATCACTCGTACGGCCGACGCCGGTCACGATATACTCATTCCCGTATTCGCGCAGGAAACCACCGGCAGCATTCCGGTTGCTTCCACGTGCCGCTTCGATCAGTTCCGGCAACGTGACGCCGTAATGCAGCATTCGTTGCGGGGATGCCAGGATGTGAAACTGTTTGTATTCGCCGCCGATGACCACGACCTGCGAAACGCCGCCGATAGCCAGCAGGCGCGGGCGAATGCTCCAGTCTGCGACCGTGCGCAGGTCAATAGCGCTTACACTGTCGGAAGTTACGCTGATCAGCATAATTTCCCCCATGATCGACGATTGCGGGGCCAGGGTAGGCGCACCTACACCTTCCGGCAGTCGTTCCGCTACCGTCGCCATTTTTTCGGTGACAATCTGACGTGCCCGGAAAACGTCCGTACCCCATTCAAATTCTACCCAAACGATGGAAATACCGGCAGCCGTGGACGAACGCACCCGGCGTACACCAGTGCTGCCGTTGACAGCCGTTTCAATAGGAAATGTGACCAAACGTTCGGCTTCTTCCGGGGCCATGCCGTGTGCTTCCGTCAATACTACAACGGTAGGCGCGGTGAGGTCAGGAAACACGTCTACCTCCATCCGTAGCGCGGTGTAACTTCCCCAAACCAGCAACAACGCCGATGCTGCCAATATGAGCAGGCGGTTGTGCAGGGAATATTTTATAATTCTGTTTAACATGATAACAGGCGCAGTTTAGAATGAAGAAATTAGTGTTCGTGACCATGCGCAGGCATCGTGCCCGACATAGACGACAATTTGATCTGGTAAGCGCCTTTGGAAACGACCCGTTCACCGGGTGTAAGCCCGGACAGGATTTGTACGTTCACCCCGTCATTTGCACCGGTTTTCACTTCCCTTTTCTGGAAATTTTCCCCTTCCGTCTGTACGTACACGTAAAAAATGCCCTGTTCTTCTATCAGTGCCGATTTGGGCACGGTCAACGCCTGCTGATTGTTCGCAGTGCGCAAATACGTGTCCACGTATGCGCCGGGTAGGAAACCCTGCTGTGCATCCATTTCAAAGAAA
>JAKQJD010000016.1 GCA_029561355.1 Bacteroidota bacterium
TAAATCGACGAACTTCTTTACTACAATCCCCTAAAATCTCCATCACAAGGCTAAACCGTTGACTAACTCGTTCCAAAACCAAATTGAACACATCCAAATGCCGAGCATCACTGAACCAATACATTGTTGTTTCCATAATACGTTTTTCAACGAAAGATAATACTACTATGTCAATGAACTGTTAGAATTGTGGCAGTACCATAGGCTTGAAAGCCGTGCTACCGGCTCAATTTCACCACTTTGTCATTCCCACCGGCCGGGCTTGCCAGCGTCACAGTCCACCCCGTCGAAACAACGCGTTCCGTTTTGATCACAGCGCCCGTTTGCACGTCCGTCCAGGTAGCCGTGTAATTTCCTTTGGGTAAATTCAATTGCAGCACGGCCGGTTTGGAAAGGATCGGTTCCAGGTACACTACCCTGCTCTTTGTATCCCGCATGGCATAAGAAAAGGCGCCTTCCACGTGTTTTACAAAAGAAGCATCCGGCCGGAGCGTGGCGAGTTGCAGGTTTTCCAGATAGTTTTTCAGCACCCTGAAATAAGAACGGAGCGTGGGACTGCCGCCACCGGGTGCGTTGTTATTCAGGTTGGTGCCGTTTTCGAAACCCACAGTGAAGGAGTAATCGAGGTGCCCGAACAGGCCGCCGCCGCTCATCATGAACCGCCAGGCCTGACGCCGGTACGTATCGTCGCTGCGGCCGGCAAAACCCGTTTCATTGAACCCGATCACTTTATCGAGCCCGTAATTCAGGCTGACCGCCTCGGGCGAAGCGTAGTGAAAGGTATACATGGAAATATACGGATCGGATGCAAATACCGGCAGTTTAAAATTGGCGATGTTGTGCGAGATGAGGTGTTTCTTTTTAAACATCTTTTCGGTTTCGACGATCCATGCAGACACCGTTTTGTGCCAATTCCGGGAGTCTTCGGATGCAATTTCCAGGGTATTTTTCCATTGCATCCACGCTTGTTTAAAATCGTCGGCCACGAGATAGTCGTTCCACACCAGCACCGTGTCTTTGCTTTCCGCCCAGGGTTCGTTCTGGATTTCGAAGTAAAAATTATCGTAGCGGTTGAGTTCGGTCGTCAGTTTTTTGACGTACGCTTCCTGAAATTTCAGAATGGAGCCGTTCGCCAGGGTATTCACCAGGTTAGGAGGTAAATCCGCTGGCGTACCGTTTCCGTTATTCAACCCGTTGAAAGGATGATAAGCCCATCCGGCGCCGTAATATGCCGAAAACAGGGTAATTTCCACGATAACGCCCCGCTGTGCGGCTTTTCCCATAAAATCGTGCAGGCGCTGAAAAAAGGCGTCGTTCCAGGTATTCAGGTCGTATTTACCGTCTTTTTTTGCCCAGGGCAGCAGGAGTTTGTCCGGCGCCGGGGCCATGGTGTTGAACTGGATACCGAATGCGCCCGGCTGTTCGTAATAAGCGCCCGTAAAAAGCCGGGTGGTATTCAGGCCGTCTTTTTGCAGGGTTTCCAGGTACAGGTCGTAATTAAAATCGAGGTTCATCACCGCGCCGTAATGCTCGCCCGAGCCGACAATGACCGTCGGTTTTTTCTGGTATTCGAAATAATGCGGATTCTGCGGAAGCAGCCGGAGCGTTTGGGAAAAAACGGGGGCGCCAATCAGGCAAATGAAGCAACAAAGTATGGCAGGATGTTTCATTGTAACAAGTTGAAATACCTGCGAATGTAGTTCAAAAAATCACTGCGGCTTGTTCCTTTCCAGAAAATCCCGCGTGGCTTTCGTCCACACGGCGTATCCTTTTTCGTTGAGGTGCAACTTGTCTACAGCCAGGAATTCCGCGTTGGGCAGGCCCGATTCTGTCAGCAGGGTTTCATAAAGGTCAATAAAAAAAGCCTTTTTAGAATTTTCCTGGCAATACTTTTTAAAGGAATCGTTGACGAGTCGTTGTTCCGGCATCAATCGCTCGCGGGCTATACTGGGGCGCAGGGAATAAACGGCCACGCGGGTTTCGGGCAGTTTTTCGGCTACCATCGCCATAAAGGTTTTAAAATCCTCAAACACTTGTTCCGGTGTTTTTTTCCCATTGGAAATATCGTTGTCGCCTTCATACAAAAGAATCAGGGAAGGTTGTAAAGGCACCACTACGCGGTCGAAAAAATAAATGGCATCCGACATTTCGGAACCTCCGAAACCCCGGTTCACCACGTTGAATCCGGTTAGGTCCTGACTGAACGTTTTCCATAACCGCATGGTCGAACTGCCGTACAACAGGATTTGCCCGGTGGCAGGATGCTCGGCAGAATCCAGGCTTTCAAAAGTTCTGATTTCAGGTTCGAAGCGCTGCTGCGCTTGCATGCGAAACAATAAAAATAACAGATACAGTAAAACCGGTATTTTTTTCATCAGGTAGCAACAGGAAAGTGAATGTTCATTTTTAATCGGAGGCAATTTAAAGATGCCCGACGGATTTACGAGATAAAATATCCGGCTGTTTGCTACACTAAGAGGTCTGGACGGATGCGAATTAAAACACCCATCCTGTGAGATTTACAACCGCACAGGATGGGTGTTCAATAAAAATATAAATTGATTTTAATCCAAGCCGGTTTGGCCAAATCAATTATTCGTGATTTACCAGCGTCAGGTTACAGCCCGGCCGCAGTTGAAAATCGCCGGCTACACCCCACCCGAACGGCCCGGGCCCCTGGCCGTTGGCGCCCAGCACCCAATACTGAATCAGATCATTTTCATCGGTAGCCAGGTCTGTGGCTTTTGTCGTGTATAAATGATTGCCGAGCTGTTCGATAGGATAAAAATAAACGGTTTGATCGATTTTTTCATAAATGAAATGGTCCCTGATGACCCGGGGGTCCTGCGGGTAGATGTAAGGTACCGCCGGGCCGTAAAAACAGTTGAGCCGGGTTGTTGTCCATGGATTATCCCATGGATCATCACTCGGCAGGTAACTTACGTTGGCGCTCCAGGTGCACCAGGGCGAGCAGAGGTATTCTTCATAGAGGTTGTAGTCGTAATTATTCGACGGATCCTTCGGCGCAAAACGGCCCATAACGATCGGCAGCCAATAGTTATACGGCACATTGATCCATTCCAGCATGCTGCGGTTCCAGCCGTATTCTCCGGTAATGACTTTGAATCTGCACGGACCCGATTCAGCCATCACCTCATTGATCTGGAACAGAATATACGCGCTTTGAGGAATTGTAAATACCATCCATCCGTTGTTGATCGACTTCGAATCGGTAAACAACAGTGTGCCCTGGCCGTTTGGTTGCGAATAACCCCGTATGGTCATACTGCCACTACAAGGCGGATCAAAACCGCCGTGAATGATATTGGGATCATATTTGTACACCCGTACAATCAGCCGGCAGTCGCCGGGGTAAAATGGGTATTTCGGCTGTTTGTTGTGGTTCCAGTCATTGTCTCTTTCCTCCAGGCTGCCGGGCGCCGTTTCTTCTTCAGGCTGGCCTAATATCAGTTCAGCGCCCGAAGGAGTGGCATATTGGGCAAGCCGGGATTCCAGTGCGGTGGGCGCATTTATCTTTTCTTTCTGACAGCCCGACAGGCAAACAAAGAGAAAAAGGGTGAGCACCGGCAGTTTTTTAAGTACGGAAAGCAAGATCTGGTTTGGCATAAAATGAATTTTGTCGTGAAAGAATGGAGTGCGATCCGGCGACCGGAAAAAATCCCGGGTTGCGCGGTTGTGTTACCATGCGATCCTGTGTCGGAACCGCTTTTTAACAGGACAAAAATTCACTTTCAGGTAAACCTGAACAACTACACTTTTTTCCGTTTTTCCCGGAAATACCGGCTTACCGATTTATAACAATAGACTTCGTTCCGGATGTACGTTTCCCATCCGTCATTTTCAGCCAGTACAAACCGCCGGGCAAATCGCCGGGCAGCTGGAATGAAATTTGTTGCCGGCCGCCATTGCTACTGCCTGCCGACTGCGAATGCAGGGCACGCCCTGACGTATCCAGCAAGGTGACCTGCAAGTCGGTTTTTTCAGCAGTGTCTACTTCCAGTATGACTGCGGAGCCGGGAACTGTGGGGCTCGGGAACACTTCGAAATGCAAGGGCTCCGGAATTTCGGCAACATCGACCGACTGATCTTCCACCACAAATGCCAGGTCCCACAACAAGTCAGGCAAGTTTACGGAAAGCGCGCCGTTGGCCACTTCTACCGGCGCCGAATTCAAAAATGCGCCGGTCAGACAGTCGAAATATTTGATCGTATAGGCGCCATTCGACATGCCGGGCACCTGCAGGGTTCCGCCGGAAGCCGCCTGCGGCACACCGCCGGACTGCACCGATTGGTGGTTGTAACTGTTGTTGAGCACCCAGCCGGCCATACGCGTCTGATTTTCCGATTTCAGCACATAGGCATCCACACCGGAGCCCAGGCCCGAAAAGGTGTACGAGGAAATGGTGACCCAGTCGGTGCCGCTATTGTCCACCTTGATCACATGCTGGCCCGCGGAAATATTGACGGTAAAGGTCTGATTGACCGCTGCATTTTGTTCCAGCACTTTGATACCATCGACCCAGATGACGATTTTCGGCGACTGCCCCGTATCGCTGCCGGTGCGCACCTTGAATTGCCCGCTGACAGGGTAACTGACATAAAATATCGGCGGACGGCGGTGCTGCGTGTTCCATTCCGAGCCGTACAGGAACTGCCCGAGTCCGGCGCCTGCCGACGTGACAGAGCCGTCGCTGTTGATGATGAAAGAAGTGTCCGACAACGCGCCCCAGCCTTGTGTGGGCGTCATAAGCAGATCGGCAGGAACGCCGCTGACGCTGGCCGGCGCAGGCGCCATGTTGGCCGCATGAAAAGGAACAACTCCGGCTACGGCGCTCATCGGCGCAAAGTGGTAATAGAGGTTTTTCGGTTCGATGTAGTTGTCCCACCACCAGCTCATACCTGTACCCAGTCCGCCGCCGAACAGCGAACCCCACATGCTGTTGTGAATATGAATTCCGTCGGGATCGAGGGCGCCGAGGCCTGCGCCGCTGCCCGAGAGTCCGAACTCGCCGTTGATGGTCGGTTTGCCGTAGTCGTTCAGGTAAGAACGGACGCCGCCGGCGAGTGTACGTTCGAGGAACGGCGTTTCCACGTAAAAGTGGGTTTGGGTAAAATCAATATCCGGCAGGTTCCAGGTATTCGGGTCGTTGTATTCGTTGACGTAACTGGTGGTTACGAGGTGGCGGTTGGGGTCGTTCGCTTTCAGGTAAGCGGCCATTTCCTCATGCCAGGCGGAAATATCGTTTTTGCGCTGCTCGAACTGGTCTGTCCAGCCCACTTCGTTGAACAATTCCCAGGCCATGATATTCCGGGAGTACCCCCAGCGTGCCAGCACGTAGCGGTAGCGGTTTTTCGTGTGGTTTTTGGCAGTGGCATTGGTAAAAAACTCCCAGGTATTGGCGCAGGGGCCGCCGTTGACGGTATTGAAAGGGCTGTCGCTCCAGTTGGGATTCACGTTGGTGGAAACCTGCCCGTGGTATTGCAGGCAATACATGATGTAAATGCCCTTTTCGGCGCAGAAATCGAGCAGCCAGTCGGTGTAAAAAGCGTTGTTCTGCTTGTATTTCCGGAAACCCAGATAACCATTGGAGCCGTTTTTCCATTCCAGGCCCAGGCCCCAGGTGCATTGCCAGAGCCGGAAGAAGTTGCCGTTGTTGTCGGAAAGTTTGGTGAGCCAGTTTTTGTAATCCACATACGGATTGGTCGCCTGCCAGGCGATGTTTTCCCCCACCGGAATATACTGGCGGCCGTCGTCGAAATGGAGGTAATTGGTTTGGTCGGTACGTACGAAGCCGGGGTTGTCGTCGGGAGATACCGCTGTGGCTTCAAACGTTTGCGGCGCAAACGTACCGGTTCCTGCTGCATTCGTGATCGTGAGTACGTAGGTCCACGTACCCGGTTTATCCGGCGAAAAACGCACCTTGAAACGGCCGTTCCCCACATTGGTGAGGGCGCCGGTCTGTTGATTGGATACGGTGTAGTCCTGCATGAAAAACCCGTCCACCGATTTAACGGCGCCGTCGGGGCCCGTGAACGTACCTGCGACGCGTATTTCGTCATAATCGTACGGATTTACCCACGTGGCGTTCACGTCGAGTTGAACTTCAAGTTTTCCCCACTGCTCTACGGTGCCCGAACTGGGCGTGGCAGCGGTAATGGAAGGTGCCTGGGCGGTTGTCATGGAGAGGGAAACAAAAAAGAATAAAAACGGTAAACCGGTCGGGTAGATTTTTTTCATGCGAGGGCGCTGGTTGAACGGTAAAGGAGTGGTGTTTGGTTTTTCGTGTTTCGTGTTTCGTGTTTGGGGGGAGCAATCCTTTTCCAAGCATGAAACACCAAAAACCAACATTCCCGGTAAAAACAGGAATTTACGACCAGCAAAGAAAATCCGGCGGGGTGGCTGGGACGAGGGGCAAATCGGCCAAAAACGAGGGACAAAATGGTGTTTGGTGTATGGTATTTGGTGTTTGGGGGTGCGTTGCTCTTGGTTGTCCTTCCATATTAAGTCAAGAGCAACGCGCCCCAAACACCAAACACTAAAACCTAAAAACCTTTTTTCCTGCCATCACCTCCTGCTTCTTCTCATCGAACGTCACACGCTGGCCCGTCCGGTACGCGGCATTGGCCATGATGCAGGCGATGGAATGCTGGTAGCCGGCTTCGATGGGTGCATTGGGTTGTTTGCGGCTGCGGAGGCATTCCAGCCAGTTGCGCATGTGGGCCGAAGTGAGTCGGTCGCCGCCGGTGCTGGCGTTGGTTTCCACCTTGAAGCCTTCGAGTTTTTGCGGCGCGAGTTGGTTGGCTTTCATGCCCATCGCTTTGGCCTGGTCTTCGGTGAGGCCGCCGTTGGAAGTGATTTCATTGGTATCGAGGTTGATCATGCCGCCGTTGGAATAGTAGAGTTCTTTTACATCGCCGGCGGAATTGGAAAAACGGCTGGTAAACATGACCTGGAACCCCGAGGTCGGGTCGTTGGCCGGACCGTAATCGAAGACTACCGTCAGTGTGTCGGCGTTGCGACGACCGTCTTTCCACTGGTAAATACCGCCGTTGGCGACGGCCGAGCGCGGGTGCGACAGGCCGCTGAACCAGTGCACCGTATCGATCTGGTGGCTCATCCACTGTCCCGGAATGCCGGAAGAAAACGGCCAGAACAGCCTGTATTCCAGGTATTTACGCGGGTCGAAATCCTCGTGCGGGCGGTTGAGCAGGAAACGTTTCCAGTCGAGATCTTCCTGTTTGCATTGCGCTACGAGGGACGGGCGGCGCCAGCGGCCGGGCTGGTTTACGTTCCACATCAGGTCGACCATCACGATGGGGCCGAACTGACCTTTTTGAATAAAATCGGCGGCGGCGTGGTAGTTGGGGCCGCTACGGCGCTGGGAGCCGACCTGCACAATGCGGTCCGTGGAACGCACGGCTTTCAGCACCGCCCGGGCGTCGGACATGGTTTCTGCCAGCGGCTTTTCCGTGTAGGTATCCAGGCCGGCTTCCACTGCTTCGATGGTGTGCAGGGCATGCTGAAAATCGGCCGTGGAAATGATCACGGCATCGATGCCGCGGGCGGCGTACATTTCCTCGTTGTTGCGGTAAGCGGTTACGTCGGGGTTGGTTTTTTCTTTCAGAAATGCCAGTCCGAGGTCGCGGCGCACCTTCCAGAGATCGGAAACAGCCACGATTTCCACGTTCATTTCCTTGTGGTGGCCTTTGTAGGCCGGGAACAGGTCGTTTTTAAAACGATCGGAAAAACCGGCGACACCCACGCGTATCCGGTCGTTGGCTCCTATGATGCGCGCATAACTTTTTGCGGAGAAAGCCATAGCGAGTCCGGCAGCGGCGGTTGTTTTGATGAATGTATTTCTTTTCATAATGGCTTGATTTTCAAACTTCTGTAATGTACTTCATCGCCGTGGTCCTGTAGCAGGATGGGGCCTTTCGCTGCGGAACCGAAGTCTTTCCCCCACACCTGGTATTTGCTGCGTTCCACCAGCGCGTTGAACATGGGCGACAGGCGCGTGTATTCCAGCATTTTGAAGCCGTTGAGGTAGTGCTCCACACGGTTGTTGGGATATACGACGATGCGTCCCTGGTTCCATTCGCCGATTTTCTTTACACCCCGGCCATGGTAGCCGGTTTTGTCGGCCGGAATGAGGTCGTACAGCGAAGCGAGGGTGCGATTGCCGCCCGCGCCGAGTTTGGCATCGGGGTGACGGTCATCGTCGAGGATCTGGTATTCAAGTCCGATAGCCGAACCTTTTTTGAGGTACGAATCGGGCACCGTCATGGGTTGGCCGGGCTGGTATTCGTGGGTGTATTGCAGGAGTTCGCGCACGAAGTATTTCACGCCGGAATTGGCGCCTTCGGTGAGTTTGAAATCGAACACCAGTTCGAATGCGCCGAACTGTTCGGTGGTCACGATGTCGCCGCCGTTGGTGGATTCGGTGCCGTCGGTTTTTTTCACGCTAAGTTCGCCGTTCCGGATATCCCAGCCCTTTTCGGGAAATGCGGTTTTGTAGGCGCCGCGCCAGCCTTGGGTCGTCTGGCCGTCCCACAACAGTCGGAATCCCTGTTTTTTTTCCTGGTCCGATAACTGATTGGGAATCAGGTTCACCACGCGGATGTTGCCGGGTGCGGTGGGTTGCAGTTTGCCGGTTTGAATACGGACGTTGCGCCAGCGCACCTGCTTGCCTTCTTCGTCTTTTTTGCCGATGGAATGCACTTGCAGGCATATAAAACCGCTGGGCGTGAGGTCGTCTATGAGGCAGGAAATTTCCACGCCGTTGATGAAGGTGCGCAGGCTGTTGCCGATGGCTTCGATGCGGTAGAGGTTCCAGGCGTTGTTGCGTTTGAAGGCAGTTTGGGTGGCCGGGTTGAGTTCGGGCACGTACAGCCATTCTCGTCGACCTTCGTCGTAAATGCCGCCGGAAAACGCGCGGTCGGTGGCGTCGATTTCCATCTGGTAGCCGTGCACGCGGCCGTTCTGGTACGCCGGGTCGGAAAGGCTGCGAAACTGGATGCCGGAGTTCAGGCCTTCATCGACGTTCACTTCGCATTCGAAAATGAAGTCGCCGTAATTGGCTTCCGTAGTCAGGAATGAATTCGGTGTATTCGCAACGGCCGACCCCACGATGACGCCGTCTTTAATGTCGTAGCGCGCCTGCCCGCCGAGTGTTTTCCAGCCTTTGAGGGTTTTGCCGTCGAAGAGGGGTTGCCAGGCGGGTTTCTGGGCGGAGAGGGCGGAGGCGGTTAAAAATAGAAGAAGAAAGATTGCTTTTTGAAACATTGGAAATGGATAAGGATTTAATGTGCTCGTATTCGAATCGCCTTTTGCACGACGGATTTTCCGGCCGATGATACACGTATCAGGTATAGTCCGCCGGGCCACTTGGCCGCATCCGGTATCTCCAGGGCCGCGTCACTTACTACAGATGGATGCTGATACATCAGATGCCCTTGCGTATCATATATATAGACTCCATCGGCAGGTGCGTAAAGGTGCGATAAATCAAGCGTCATGCTATTCGAAAACGGATTGGGCAGTACCTGAAACGTTCCATTCATTTCCGGAGCAATCATTTCGGGCGGATCGGGCAGGCTATAGACATAGGAAGGTCCGGTTGAGGTGCCATCCACTGGTTGGGTGGTGAAAATCAGTTTCTTTTTTAGTCCGGGTGTTTGATCCAGATAACCTTCCGTACCAAAAGGCCGCTCCAGTTCAAAAAGAATGGTACCGTCTTCACGCAGCACCTGCCAGACGTAAGAGGCGCTCAGCGTTCGAAAGCAAAATACTTCTTTTGTATCCGGGTCAGCATCAAAAGTGCTTTCTGCTACTTCAATTACTTCCAGGTTGGAACTGGTATCTTTTTTAAAACTGGCCCAAACTGTGTAATCAGGGTTGAGTATCTGAAAGGCGGTATCCTGCTTTTCCATTTTTCTTCGTGCATATTTCAGTCCACTGATGTCGCTGTTCTTGAATGTCCAACTGCCAGTCAACTTATGCTCCGCAACGCCGGTTAAAATGTCATAAATAAAAGTGCTGTCCGATCTGGATATATTGTGTTTATACTCTATCCAGCATTTGGGTGCATTCAGGCCGGGATAACGGGAAGGCAGTAGCGTAGCGGCACTTATGCCGACGGATGGCGTTTCAATCGAATCCTGAAAAATAAAAATCCGGTCGCTATCGGAGTAATACTGCGCCGTAAACACATTATCACATTTTTTACTGTTAAAAACCTCCAGTTTTTCATCATCGTTCAGTTCGAATTGCCCAAGCAGGGACATACTGGCCAAATTCGGCGCACAAATGTTGAAATCAACATCCAACTCCCTGAAAACCGTATAATCTTCATTTAAAAAAACCCAGTGCCGGTTATAATAATACCAGAATTTTCCACCTTCATTCAGAAGGCTCACGTACCCGAATTGAGAATTTTGCGGAAATGTATATTCCTTGTTGTAATTCGGTACCGAATAAATACTGCCGCCACCCACTATTTTATTTCCGCCGGGAATTCTGAACAAACTGATCGCCGATTCAAAAGGAGGTGTTAACCGGCCATCCGTATCGTCGTATGTCGCATTTTGAAGGCCATAACCCGAGCCCAGCGACCCATTGCTCGCTCCCATGATATATTCTATACCGGCATCGGCATCAAAAAAATCGGAGGAAACGTGAAAAATGGAAGCGGTCGCACTTCCTATGCCGGATGAAGGCGTCGAAAAATGGTTCGTTTTAACGGGTTGGTGATTGCCGTCGAACCAATAAATGTATCCATTATAGTTGTTTACTGTAACACCATAATATCGCTCTCCTGCGCCGGGGAAGTTTCCTCTTTTGAATCGTGTATACGGGTAAGTGTGTTCCAGTGTGATCTGGGATTCCAGTGTGATACAGTACAGGAGCATTGAAAACAGGAAGATACCTTTCATAAATCATATCATTAATTAAGTGTACGAAAGAATTATGCTGGTAACAAAAATAAACATTGATTCGGCGTGGTGCATTTCTATGTGGATCGTTCGCTCATAGTAGCCATAAATCAACCAGCCCGGCTCACCTCGTTCCATATTCGCTCAAAAAAAAATCCCGAACTTTTCACGCTGGAAAAATTCGGGATTACAAATATTTTAAAGTTGGTATTTCTTTCTTACCACGTCACATCGTCTTCGTCTTCGTCTTTTTTCTTGGTTTCTTCTTTTTTGTCTTCGACGTCTTCCACTTCGTTCAGGGCTTCGATTTCATCATGTGTTTCTTCTTCGTTTTCCATAGCGCCGGACTCATCTTCGAAATCCCTGTTCTGGGCTTCCCATTCGGCCTGGCGACGGTCGAATTCTTCATAGTCGAAATCTGGCATCAGTTCGGTCTTCACGTGGTTCACCACTTCGTTGAGCGAAGCGACAAAGCGGTTGAAATCCTCTTTGTACAGGAAAATTTTATGGCGTTTGTAGCCATATCCGTCTTCCCGGCGGGTGCTTTCCGTAATGGTGATGAAAAAGTCGTCACCCTTGGTTTTTTTGACATCCAGGAAATAAGTGCGGCGTTTTCCGGCTCTTACACGTTTGGAAAATACACTTTCTTCCTGCTCGCGGTCGCGAGAGTCGTCGTTTCTTTCGCGAAATCCACCACGGAAACCGCCGCGGTCGCCGCCACCGGCGCCACGAAAGCCCCCACGGTCGCCACCGGCGCCACGATCACGGAAACTGTCGTTGCGTTCACGAAAGCCGCCCCGATCCGCTCCTTTGTCGCGTTGGTCGCCGCCACGGTCGCGGTCACGAAAGTTGTTATCTCTCCGTTTAAAATTCCCGAATTCCACCTGTCAAAATGTTTTATGAAAAAATGTGTGAAAGATTACGAGCAAAGGTATATTTTACAATGAAACATCCACTACGTTTTATCATAAATTATCAAAACGCCGGAATTAGCGTTTGTATCGCTCTTTTCCGCCTATGATCGTACGGAGCACCTGTGCCTGCAATATTTCTTCCGGCGGGCAGGTGAGCAGGTTTTTGGACAGCACGACAAAATCGGCCATTTTCCCGGGTTGCAGGATGCCTTTTTCGTTTTCCTCGAAAGCCGCGTAAGCGTTCCACGTGGTGTACGAACGCAGCGCTTCTTCGCGCGTCATTTTCTGTTCGGGGAAAAATTCGAGTCCCGTATCGGCACGGCGGCGCGTCACGGCGGCATAAATACAGGGCAGCGGGTCCACGTCTTCCACCGGCGTATCGGTGCCGTTGGCGAGGTGTGCGCCCTGGTCGAGCAGGCTGCGCCAGGCGTAGGCGCCGGTGCGGGCACGTTCGGCGCCGAGACGTTTCACAACAAAAGGTGCGTCGCTGGTGCAGTGGATGGCCTGCATGGAAGCGATGACACCCAGTTGGCGGAAACGCGGTTGATCGGCCGGGTCGATGTGTTGTGCGTGTTCGATGCGCCAGCGCAGGTCGCTGCCGGGGTATTTGCCGAAAGTCATTTCGAACACGTCGAGCACCTCGCGGTTGGCGCGGTCGCCGATGGCGTGCACGCAGAGTTGCATATTATACTGACGGCAGGCGGCGGCGACGGCACGGATTGTATCAACGGGTGTAGTGTTCTGCCCCGTAAAGCCCGGTTTGTCGTCATAAGGTTCCAGCAGCCAGGCGCCGTAGGAACCGAGCGCGCCGTCGAAATAACATTTCACGGCCCGGCAGGTAAAAAAGCCGTTGCCGAGACCGATTTGCGGGAAGTCTTTCATTTTTGGAAAATCTGCCGACACGGGTTGCGACAACATCGCCCACAGCCGCAACGGCATTTGCTCCGCTTCGGCGAGGCGGCGGTACTGTGCCAGTTCCCAGAAACTGCTGCCCGCATCCTGGAACGAGGTGACGCCTTTGCGCACACACTCCTGCCCGGCCAGTGCGACTGTTTTTTCGAAGTCGGCCTGCTTTTGCGCTTCGGGGCGGCGGTCGCGCCAGGTATTGAAGGATTTATCGATCAATTCCATTGCATTTTCCTCGAACACGCCAATGGGATTTCCGCGGGCATCACGCACGATACGGCCGCCGATGGGATCGGACGTTTCTCGGGAGATGCCGGCCAGTTGCATGGCGCGGGCATTGGCAATGAGGCCGTGGCCGCTGGCGTGGTACAGCACCACGGGGTGGTTGGGGGCGACGGTGTTGAGCAGGTCGTTGTAAGGGTATCCGTTTACGGTGCGATCGGGCACGGTTTGCCATTTTTCCTGGTGCCAGCCGCGGCCTTCGATCCAGTCGCCGGCTGGGGTGGTTTTGGCTTTTTCGGCCACCATTCCGGTGATTTCCTGCCAGGTTTTGGCGTGCAGTAAATTGAGGTTGACGAGGCTGGTACCCAGGCCGGAAAAGTGTCCGTGGCCTTCGATGAATCCCGGCATGGCGAATGCGCCCTGCAAATCAATGATTTCCGTGTTGGCATCGGCCAGCAGGCGCATGTCCGCATCGGTGCCGAGGGCCAGGATCCGGTCGCCGGAAATGGCTACGGCGCTGGCAGACGGGTTCAGGCTGTCGGCGGTGTAGAACGTGCCGTTCAGCAGGAGCAGGGTGGCTTTCTTTTCCGGTTTCGGCGTGGAGGGGTTTGAACAGGAGGCGAGGATAGCCGTGAGAAGCAGAAAGAAAATCGATCTTTTCATTGCGTTTGAGTAGGATTTTACCACAGTCCATGAGTAATGAACCATTGGCTTCGGAGAAGCCCAACATTTGTAGACTTTTTAACCACAAGGGGCACAAAGGTTGCACAAAGTTCACAAAGTTAAGAGGACGCCACGCGTGGTGTCCTTTGTGGCGTTGTGGTTAAAAAATTAAAAAACACGGAGCCACGGAGAACACAAAGTAAGAGAATGCCACGCATAGTGCCCTTTGTGAAAAACCTTCGTGCCCCTTGTGGTTAAATACTCTTCGTGGTTAAATAGCCTTCGTAATTCAACCAAATTAACCCGCAGACCGCCATAACATTTCTTTTTAGGCCTCCCAAAAAATAAGCCGCACCGCCACACGTTTTGAACCGACCATTCAGAACTGACGTATATTGTTGATGAGGGTTGATAAAAGGTTGATGAGGTTTACAAGGTTGATGAGGTTGATATTCATCCGCTCGAATAAAGAGAAGATTTCATTTCATTGAGCGGCTGAATATCAACCTCATCAACCTTATAAACCTCATCAACCTTTTATAAACCTCATCAACCTTATAAACCTCATCAACCTTTTATAAACCTCATCAACCTTTTATCAACCCCATCAACCTTATTCCCGTAACTTCGTGCTTTGATTTTCAAACAGGGAAAATCCCGCTGCCAAACCAAATTTCATGGATAAAATTAAAATACTCTGGGCCGACGATGAAATCGACCTGCTCAAACCCCACATCTTGTTTCTCCAGAACAAAGGATACGAGGTAGTGACCGCATCCAACGGCCACGACGCCGTCGAAATATATGAAGAACAGGCCGCGCAGATCGACGTGGTGTTCCTCGACGAAAGTATGCCCGGCCTCACCGGCCTGGAAGTGCTGCCACGTATCAAGGAACTGAACCCTGCCGTGCCGGTGGTACTGATCACCAAAAACGAAGCGGAGCATGTGATGGAGGAAGCCATCGGATCGCAGATTTCCGACTACCTCATCAAGCCCGTGCACCCCAACCAGATCCTGCTGACGCTCAAAAAGATCCTCGACAACAAGCGCCTCGTGAGCGAAAAAACGGCGATGGACTACCAGCAGGAATTCCGCCAGATCTTCATGCAGATTACCGGCGGCCTCGACCACGTGGAATGGGTGGAAGCCTACCGCAAAATTGTCAACTGGGAACTGAAAGTAGACGCCAACCAGGCCAGCGGCGTTACGGAAATCCTGGCCCAGCAAAAAGAACAGGCCAATACGGAATTCTCGAAATTTGTGGTGAAAAACTACTTCGACTGGGTCGACCAGAACAAGGAAGTGGGACCTATCATGTCGCATTCCATGATGCGCAAACACATTTTCCCGCACGTCGGCAACGGCACCCCTACCATCGTGTTGCTGCTCGACAACCTGCGCTACGACCAGTGGAAAACCATCGAGCCGATCATGAACGAACTGTTCCGAACGGAAAACGAGGGTTATTTTTTCAGCATTCTACCCACGGCTACGCAATACAGCCGCAACTCGATCTTCGCCGGCATGATGCCCATCGACATCGAAAAGGCTTTTCCCGATAAATGGAAAAACGATACGGACGAGGGTGGTAAAAACCTGTTCGAGGATTTTTTCCTCGGCAAGCAAGTCGAACGCGTATTCCGCAAGGGCATCAAGTGGGACTACGTGAAGGTGACCAACGTAAGCCATGCTAAAGACCTGACCGACAATATTTTACACTACACCAACAACGACCTGACGGTGATCGTGTACAACTTCATCGACATGCTGTCGCACGCCCGTACGGAAATGGAGGTGCTGAAGGAACTGGCCGGCGACGAACGCGCTTACCGCTCACTCACCCGCTCGTGGTTCCTGCACAGTCCGCTGTGGGCAGCCCTGCAAAAACTTGAAGGCCGCGATATTCAGTTGTTTGTCACCACCGACCACGGCACCATCCGTGTTCAAAGTCCGTCGAAAGTCGTCGGCGACCGCGAAACGACCACCAACCTGCGCTACAAAGTGGGCCGCAACCTGCAATACGAACCCCGCGACGTGCTCGTCATCAAAGACCCGAAACAGGCCGGATTGCCGCGCCCCAATATCAGCAGCACGTTCATCTTCGCCAAGGAGGACTACTTTTTCCTGTATCCCAACAATTACAACCACTTTAATAACTACTACCGGAATACGTTCCAGCATGGCGGCATCAGTTTGGAGGAGATGATTTGTCCGGTGGTAAGGCTCAGGAGTAAATAGAGCGTGAGAGGGTGAGAGAGTGAGAGATGTGAGAGGGTGAGAGCCGACTTCGATTACACCGCTTCGCTCCATTTATTCCGTGTCTCTTGGGCGAAGCGGTGTAATCGAAGTCGGCTCTCACCCTCTCACCCTCTCACTCTCTCACCCTCTCACATCTCTCACTTCTCTCACTTCTCTTTTATGCATTACTTCCTTTCCGACATCCCCCTTTTTGAAATTTCCCGCGGCTTCAACGCCCGGTTCATCCACACCGAACGTATGACGCTCGCTTACGTTGACGTCGATGAAGGCGCCGACCTGCCCGAACACGCGCACATGCACGAGCAGGTGCTCAATCTGCTGGAAGGTGAATTTGAACTGAACCTGAACGGCCAACTTATTATGTTGCAGCCCGGCCAGGTGGTGGCGATTCCGTCGAACATGCCGCATTCGGGGCGGGCGATCACGAAGTGCCGGATTCTGGATGTGTTCAGTCCGGTGCGGGAGGATTTTCGGAGCGGACAGGTGGCGTATGGGAAGAAGTGATTTCTGGATATTGAAATTTACGACTTTCTTTTCCTCCCAATCACAACCCTGAATTCCTCCCCTTCTTTATCATTCTCAAACTCAATATCCGGCCAGGCCTTCAATGACCGCAAAATACCGCTTCCAATGCCCCGGTATGGCAGCACATCAGGCGCCAGGGAGGCAAGGATCGTATTGCGGGAGCGGCGGATGCCTGCGCGGATTTGCGCTTCGGTGAGGTTGTTGGGTAGTTTGCCGGGACTGCGAATTTCTATACGGTCGTCGAATACAAAGATTTTGATGCTGTCGCGGATAAAATAGTCGCGGTGAAGAAGGGCGTTCACCAATAATTCTTTCAAAACAACTTCGGGTATTTCCAGGTCGCCGAGCGAATTGAAGTCTTTTCCGTTTTGAGGACGGTTGAGCGCGCGTTTCATAAAATCGAGGCCACGCTGGTAGAGTTGGGAGAGTGTCCCGCGAATGTCTTCGCTGCTATGGTATTTTTCCCCGGCGATATCTGTTCCATCAAACCAGACTGCGGAGATGAAAAATGGAGGAACAACTTTTTCCGGGTGTTTGGCAAAAAGCAAAGCGCCGGCTACGTTGAGGCGGTCGCCCGCTGCCAGGCGGAGATTGGCAAGCAGACGGGGCAATTCGCTTTCATCGAGCGGGTTTTGGTACTTTTCTTCATAGAACTGGCGGAACTCCCGAACGTCCAGTTCGTCGGCAATGGTAAAAGGGAGCGGCATTTCTTCTGCATAGAGATCGCCGGAAGCCTGAAGCAGGCGAGCCAATTCTTCGTTGCTGGTCACCTTTCGTTTGTCAGGCCCGTTTTTGATGAAAATCAGTCCGTCTTTGTCTTTATAAGGTTTATGAGCACCGTTTGGCACGGTCACAATGAGTACCTTTTTGCCGTTTACCTCGACACTTTCCGTTTTAATGGTAAGTGGTGGCTTCACACCTTCCGACGCCGCATTGACCAGAAGGCTACTGATGCGCTGGATGTCTTCGAATGACAGGCCGGCAATCATGCCGGTCTTGTCGACGACCCCTACAATGATCTGACCACCTTCGGTATTGGCAAATGCAACAAGTTCCTGCGCCGCACCAAGCGGGTTGGTTATATTTTCTTTAAACTGAACCTGGCTGGTTTCGCCGCCGCCAATAAGTTTTAGAAGTGCTTCGCTTCCCATTTTTTACTTTTTAATTCCTCTCCCAATCCTTTATCAGCAGCTAACGTACTGATTTTTTTGCTCGCTCCACAGCCCTATTTATGCCCGATGTTTCGTTTGATTGTATCCCAGGCGCTTTGCCACAAGAGTTACCAATTACTTTACAATATTTCAAAAATCGGAGCGACTTTTGCACACCAACCAGCAAATCCAACCAAATATGAGCGATCCCACCGGTTATCAGCCCGTTTTTCTGGGCAAACAACTCAAAGTCGGTCTGCCGCAAACAGGCCCCGCTTCCAAAGACGATCTGGCGCGCCTTGACGGCAGCCGTTCCTACATCCTGCGCTACCCGCACCACAGCGTGGTGTTGAGCAAAAAACGCAAATTCCCGTGGTTCACAGCCGTCAACATCGACGGCGCCAGTTTTCAGCCGCTCACGCGCAAGTCGCTGTTCAAGGGCGGCTCCGACCGCTGGGAAATCGACAAACGCGCGCTGTCGGGCCAGTGGGGCGAAGAATTGTACACCGCAGCGCACAGCGATTTCGACCGCGGCCACCTGGTGAAACGCGAAGATCCGCAATGGGGAAAAGACGAACAAACGGCTGCCGACGCGGCGCGCTCCACGTTTTTTTACGCCAATTCCGTTCCGCAGGTCAAAGACCTCAACCAGCGCGTGTGGCGCAATCTGGAAGATTACATTCTGAAAAAAGAATCGGCTACGAACAAACTGAAAGTCAATGTTTTCACCGGGCCGGTGCTGTCCGATGAAGACCCGGTGTTCGTGAGCCCCGTACGCGGCGAAGAAGTACAAATTCCCGGCCTGTTCTGGAAAGTCGTCTACTTCACTGCCGACGGTAAAACGCTGAGCCGCGTGGCTTTCCTGATGGGCCAGAAAAAACTGCTGCTCGAACGCGAAATTGCCCGGCCCAAACCCACGGAAGGCCTCGAAGGCCTGCTCCCGCAACCACGTTTTTTCCTCAACTTCGAAGACGCCGCCACTTACCAGGTCAACGTCGATATGGTGGAACATCTGAGCGGACTGAAATTCGCACCTGCCGTCGACCCGTACACCGATAACCGGCCCGCCAAGATTGTACTGAAAGAGGTGGAACTGGAAAGCGCGGAACGGCTGCCGGGAAGGCCGGGGCTGGGGTTTGAACTGGAAGGACTCACGCTGAGATAGAAGTGAGAAGTGAGATGCGTAACTTACACCATCGATTTAGAAGTGAGGGGCGAGAACGGAGAGACCTAGATTGTGCTACTCCCGGATTACACAAAATTTTATTGCCATTTTTCAGACATTATCTTATTCTTCTTTCCTAACTTTGCTCTTACGCCATTAAAACAGTTCCTCAGGCGGAAGCCGTTGAAACCCTGTTTTATCAGGGTTTATTTGAGTAGATGTGCTTTGACGCACTTCACCCTGCACTCCTGCGCAAACTGACATAGGCGGCAAAGAAGTATTATCCCCGGGGAGACTATACATTTATTCAACAGCACATTCGGACCCAAATACTAAGGTTTACCGTATTATTTATGCCCTCCCCTGGCCGATACCTTTGCAGAAATTTTTTTTCAAAAAGCAACATGTATCTGCCATGAATTTTTTTGTACCCAAGATATTAGGTGTCCTCTTCTTTTGTTCCCTTTTAGGGTCCGCCACCCTGAATGCACAGCACCTAAACGATAAGGAGGAGTTACGCCCCTGCGAAGAGAAATACTTCGCAACGCTTACTTTTTACCAGGTTTTGAAGCGGTATGCTGCAATGGAAGGAATACACCGGAGCCAGCGATCTCTCAACGAAGAAAAAGCCTTCATCAAAAAGATATTGCCCATACCCGGTACGCATCACCCCCAACCGGACCCACCGCTCCCGCATGCCCTTCCACCGGGGCCCTTTCATGGCATACCCGGGGGCATTTCCGACCTGGATTCTATCAGTATTTACAACATTCCCGATGCGCTGGGCACCCTGGCGATCTCCTACCTCATCATGAACGATATTCACGAGGAGGCCTGTTTGCCGAACAACTCCAGCGAGCCCGCTCAGTGGGGAACCAAATTAAAAATCTGGAAGAGCATCCTCGACAACTACGCTATCTATCAGGGCAACGCGGATGCGGGACATATCGTAGACAACAGATCCGAATTCAGCACGATCCTGGAAGTGATCGGGATGCATTTTGACAAATCGGAACTGGACAAGGCAAAGCAGTACAACAAGTTGTGTGAGAACAGGAAAACACTGGTCATGGTGATCGAATTGAGCGAACTTGATATCCATTACAGCAAAACGGAAGTATTGATCAAAGCATCTCGCCTGGAAAGCCAGCAAATCGACCAGACCTCGTTGTGTCCGGACATGCCTTTCGGCAAACAAATGGCTACCTATTGCCGTGGAACAGGTTTTTTTATCAAAACCGGCGTCATCGCCACAGCCGCCCATTTGTTCGAACCGGAAACAGCCCAGTGTGATAAAAGGGATATCTCTAACTACTGTTTCATCAGTGGTGTGGAGTTGCCGTTAAAAACCGTCGCGGAAGGCATTGTGATCCCCAAAAAAAATATTTACGTACCTGCCAATCCCTTTATCAGCGCAGGCAACTGCTTCCAGGGAATCGATGATTGGGCCCTGATTAAAGTAAAGCCGTACAAGTCGAAGTGCAAATTACCCAAGGTCGATATGACTTATACTGAAAATCCAAACAATAACATGCGGGTATACAGTTTCGGCCACGGGCTGGGCCTGCCCCTGAAATTTTGTTTCGACTCGCCCATCTGGCTCTCATCCGACGCCGCTACGCCCAATTATATCTGGTCGAGACTCGATTTGTTCGGCGGAAATTCAGGCTCTCCCGTATTCGATTCCCGGACCGGAAACCTGATAGGTATTTTAACGGGTGGCGCTGACGATTTCGACCTGGATGCCAAACAAAATTGTCTGCGTTGCGCCCTATATCAGGACAACTTCCCTGCCTCAGAACTCATACAAGGTATCAAACCGGTCGTTCAGGCGCTTACCGGTAAAAAAGGCGCCCAAAAACAATCTACACAGACCGCTACCCCGGGTTTTACACCTAAAAGCACACAAGGGAAAACGGCTGCATCGGCTGAACGCGATCATAAAACAAGGTACTACGCGCCGTATTGTTACCTCCGGAAATCAGTTTCCGACAATGTTTATACCCTGGGTATTCTTGTGCCATTTGCAAAACAGAGCAAGCCCATGCGACTTGTGTCGGCCGACACTTCCAACAAACAAAACCCGATCATCATCTACGCTGTGGATACCACCGCCTCTTCAGGCGATTCCTTTGATAGCCGCATGTGGAATTTTCGGGAATTGAAGGAGAATACCCAAATTACAGTAAGAGTTATCCGGGGCGCCGAGTTTTATACCACAACCTTGTACTGCAACCGGGCAGACACCGCCGACCTCGATGTGCGTAATGCTTTATGCATGAATGTCCCCTACTCCTATCTGGAAAAAAAGAAGGCCGATACCCTGCTGTTTGTCCCTCACTTGCTGGTTCCGACAAGTACGGACTCCATGCCCGGCGAAGTGGTGAAAACAGTTGGCGTCGCAGGATTTCAAACCGAGATTACGATAATCGGTTACACACCGAACGGAGCCATAAAAATTTATGAACCACCGCTCACCAACAACGCAGTATATGTGGACAATAGCAATAACCATACAAGCGGTTATTTCGAATCGAATGTGACCACCAAAAAACCGGGAAAAGGCGGCAGGCGTAAAACGGATCACCCCAACGCTTCCGTCAACGGCAAACCACGTAAAAAACATCGCAAATAATCCATTCCTATGAGGTATTTACTATTCCCCCTTTTGCTCGTTTTCCAGATCGGCCGGGCACAGTCCTCCGGACAATTAAACCCGAAGATCGATGCCAAACTCAATGCGGCTTTTAAATGCATTAATGACGGTAAATGCACCGGCATAGAACTTTTTGTACGGGAATGCCTGACAGAATCGCAAATTGCAGGTTACGAAACCGGCATCGCCATGGCATATAATTTTTTGGGGCTCGTATATCGCGACAATAATCAACTGGATTCGGCTTTGGTGTACTTTAACAAAAGCGTTCAGTTGCGAGACAAACTGGGCCTTATAAGCGAGTCGGCAAATGTGCTGCGCAATATGGCTAGTGTTTACCGTTTGAAAGGCGAATTTGAAACGGCACTGAAGTATTCCTTCGATGCATTGAAGCGGCATGAGTTGCTGGAAGATCCGGAGGTGTACAACGATTATCTGGAACTGGCCAATATTTACGAAAACGAAGGCTCCTTCGAAAGTTCGAATTCGTGGTTGTTGAAAAGATGGATAGAGGACCCCAAAATGAGGAGTGAAATTCTTGAAAATGCCAGAACATCTTACAGCATCGCGAATAACTATCTGAATATCAACCTCGACTCGGCCCTCACATTTGCCCGGCAGGCCAGGGTGTTATATGAAAAAGCGGACGACGAAATCGGCGTATTCAACGCGGACGGAATAGTAGCCGACATCCACACACAGCAATCCGATTATAAAAACGGGGAAATACTGTATCGATCGATGTCTGACAGACTAAAGACGTTGAAATCTCCGGATTCCTTATTGTTTTTTTCATTTTACAACAATTACGGCAATTTTCTCATCAAAACGGAAAAATTCAGCCAGGCATTAAATATGCTTCGAAGAGCAGACCAGACACTTGGCAACCCCGAAAAATACCCCGCCAAAGCAGAAAAACTGGCGCTCAACAAAGCGGAAGTATTTGTAAACCTCCACCAACTGGATAGCGCGCTTTTTTACCAGATGGAGGCCAACCGTTTTGCCGGTTTATTATACAGCACCGAAAAAGCTAAAAGCATCATCCAGCTCGGAACGGAAAAAACCAAATCCGATCTGGAGCAATCCACCTTTCAACTGGCCATTCAGAATCGGCAGAACAGTATTTTGCGCAGTGTGCTGGGGCTGTTTCTGATTGCTTGCCTGGTCGTTTACATTGCATGGCAGCGATACAGAAAAAACATCATTATCTCGCGTCAACAGGAACATCTCCACTTTCAGGAAGTGGAGAAACTGATTCGAAATGAAGAGTTGCAATCAAGAACACTCTTGATACATCGGCAGGATAAAGAGCGTGTCAGGCTGGCTTCCGAGCTGCACGAAGGCGTGGGCGGCGCATTGATGGCCCTGCTACTCAGCCTGAAAACCAGCCGGAAAGCGGACCGGAATGTCATGATAGAAGCGCTGGATCAGTCCATCGATACAATCGATAAAACCTATACGGATATCAGGACCATTTCGCATGAAATGCGCTCCGGAGAACTGGCCAGATTAGATATACAGGCGGCGATAGCATCACTGGTTCATTCGGTTAATGAACGCCGGGAAATTGCTGCCCAGGTTTATTTCCACGGCCTTGAAAACAAGATACAGGATCCGGAAATCAATAACCACTTATACCGCATTACCCAGGAGTTGATAACCAACACGTTGAAACATGCCCATGCCGGCGAAGCCAATCTGCAACTCAATCGTTTTCCGCATGAAATAAACCTGGTATATGAAGACGACGGAAAAGGATTTCACTACCCGTCGCCTCATGCCGGTATAGGTATAAAGAGTATAGAAGACCGCGTCCATTCCATTGGCGGCACAATCAGTATCGATACCAGCCCGGGTAAGGGCTTTTCCTGTTTCATTAACATCCCATTCAACGATCAACTTTTTACCCTGGAAAATTATGGAAGCGCGAACTAAAATTATTATAGCGGAAGATGAAGAACTGTTTTCCAAAGGAATGGCATTACTATTAAAAGAAGACGGCCGTTTCGACATCACGCATATTGTCAAAGACGGCTATCAATTACTGGAAGTTCTGAAAAACGATGCCAACTTACCCGACCTCGTGTTATTGGATATTCATATGGCCGAGGAAAAAATGGATGGCGCCAAAGCCGCCGCCATCATTAAAAAAGAATACAAAAACATCAAAATTCTGGTACTGACCAAGTATGACGAACCTGAATATGTAAAAACGCTTATCCGCCTGGGGGTAGACGGCTATATCCTGAAAAAGTATACGCACGAAGAATTAATCGTTGCCATAGATACCGTTCTGCAACCCCAAAAAAGACTGTATTTCCCGCCTGATATATGGGAGGTTTTCATTCAGGAAGAAAAAAAACCTGAAAAACAGGATACCGTGAAATTTACCAAACGGGAAATTCAAATTATACAAGAGGTTTGCGCCGGAAACCGGACGCCGCAAATTGCCAGTGCGCTATTCATTAGCATAGATGCCGTCGAGAAACACCGTTCCAATATTTTTGCCAAACTGGGTATAAAAAACGTTGTAGATCTTGTCAAATATGCCATTTACAATAACATGTGTAAGCCCGGTAAAAATTAGGCCGACGCTCTTTTCTTACGGTAAACTGTAAGAAATAAAATCAAGGTTCTCCCCCCCTGTACCAGACCTGCGTTTTCCAGACCTTTGCATCGTTGATTCAGAGAAGGGGAGCATGCAAGGAGGCTGACAGGTAAGCAAAAGTTTTTTCAGTTACATTTCATGGACAGTGATGTGAAGTGGTTGCGAAACCACCAGCCACTCTTTTGCCCCTGATGCACCTGGCTACGGACGCTTACAAAGGCATTCTTCTTTCCCGCTCTATTTCAATCACTTCATGAACGCCTCTGCAAGTTTTTTTGCAAGGCAGGTCAAACACATATTTCTTTTCAACTCAAACCTTTTTTATTATGAAAAAAGTGATTGCTGCCCTTGGCGGCCTGTTCGCTCTTACCCTTTTTTTTGCCTGCAAAATGACGCTAAGTGGACACGTAGCCAGAAAAGACACGAATGTTCCTATCCCAAATGCCGGCATCCGTGTTCTTGATAAAAAAGCGGTTACAGACGGCAGCGGTAATTACGCCGTAAAACTTCCCAAATCCGTACTAAAAAATCCTGTACCGATTACGGCCGAAGCCACCGGGTTTCAGCCTCAAACCAAACCGACCGGCGCTAAAACGGTAGACTTCGCACTGACGCCGGCATTTGTACCGCCGCCGCCGCCAGCCTGCGACTTCAAAACGCAGATCAGCCGCCTGCCCGGCGTTCTGAAACCCGCAGATGCGAAAGGGCGGCAGGAATCGAACGTGCAAACGGCGGAAGTGCCCATGGGAAATGAATTTGTGCTGCAAACCACCAAAGACGTATTCCTGGAAAAGAATTTCAGTCAGTTGATCCTCTTCAATCCGAACAGCGATGTTATCTGGCCGGGTGCGCTCGTGCGGTATTCCAGTGTGAAAGCCGGGATCCCGGCGCTGATCAACGTACCGCGCAATCCGGTAAACATCTGGATCAATCTGTCGAATACGAGCCGCAACATCCGCAAGGAAAACGTCGAACCGCGTGGAGGTACCGTGCAGAGCGCCATCAATGAAATTCTTTCCAATGATGCCAACAAAAACGGCTACACCGCATTGATGGATTTTGACCGGGTGGAATCCTACCAGACCAGCCAACTGGCCACTTATTTTAACTTTGAAGCGAAGTGGCTGAGCGGCAGCGTTTCAAATCTTTTCAACTCCACCTCGCAAGGGGAGAAGAAAATAGTGGTGGTTAAGTTCTTGCAGAATTACTACAAGGCCGTGTATGATCCGCCCGTGAATGGCAATGCCGATATGTTCAGCGCTATGGACGAGTTAACCTGTTCATCCACGTTCGATGCGGCAGACATTCCATGCTACATCAGCGAAGTGAACTACGGCAGGATGATTTACTTTAAAATAGAATCCTCCAGTTCGTTTACGGAAATCAAGGACAAACTGACGGCATCCTACAAAGCGGTGTCAGTAGAGGCCAGCCTGCAATCGGTAAATACGTTGAAAGACCTGCATATCACCGCTTATATCGGCGGCGGTTCACCGGGAGACGGGGTAAAGGCGATCACTTCCAATGAATTTGCCACCCTGATACGAAGCAACCCTGTACCCTCCGCACAATCGCCCGGTATCCCGCTTTCGTATATCGTAAAGGATTTGAAAAACAATACGGTGGCTATGCAAACCAACTCGCAATTCACGGAGTACAATACCACGCCGCTCAAACGTAAAATCAGGGTGTTTCTTGAAAAAATGCACGTAGAAGACGATGGCGACAACCTGTCGGCAGGCGATTTTATCTGGAAAATCACTGCTAACGGCGCAGTCGTAAGCGAGCAGGGCAATCTGGCCAACGGCGAGCACAACACCCAGATCTCTTCCGGAAGGGACTTTAATTTCAATGGCGTCTCGGTCGATCTGGAATTGCCCTACAACCGTTCGGAAAAAGTACGGTTCACAGCGGATATCACCGAAGTGGACGGTGGGTTAGGTGGTGGCAACGATGTAATCCCGACCATTCGGGATGAGATTTACGTGACGGATTTCCCCAATACGATGGCGCCTAAAAAAGTCATCAACAAACAAATTCGGGGGCACCTCAACAGGAGTCCGGATGTGACGCTGTATTTCAGATACGAACTCATCGGTACTTATCCCGCTTATTAACGCAAGTTGTGACCTATGGCCCGAAGGACCACAGGTCACAACCTGGGTTTATTAAAAGGGTCTGAAATCTGTCGTTTAAAGATTGGAGAGGAGTTGCCTGTCGTGTGCAGGCAACTCCTCCTGTTTAATCACACCGCACTTCCACTTCTTGTTTTACCTTTGCTTACGAACCAAACCACTCAAGTTATGCCCATCGCCCAACCGTTCAACCTATCCCAATGGATCGATGAAAACCGCCATTTGCTGAAACCGCCCGTCGGCAACAAACAGATTTACGTCCAGAACGACGACTTTATAGTGATGGTCGTAGGCGGCCCCAACGGCCGCAAAGACTACCACTGGGAAGAAGGAGAAGAACTTTTTTACCAGTTGGAAGGCGATATTCAGGTAAAGATCATCAACGAGGAAGGTCAGCCGCAAACCATCGACATCCGCCAGGGAGAGATGTTCCTGCTGCCGCCCCGTATTCCGCACTCACCGCAGCGCCCCGAAGGCACCGTCGGACTGGTGCTCGAACGCCACCGCCGCCCCGGCGAAGTGGACAAACTACTGTGGTTTTGCGACCACTGCAATGCGCCGCTGCACGAAGCCTCTTTTCCGCTCAAAGATATCGGCACTCAGATCAAGGAAGCCATCGGCGCATTCAAGGAAGATGTGGAGGCGCGGACTTGCAAGCAATGCGGACACGTGTTAGAGATGTGAGAAATCAGTACGAAGTCTTCAGTGCGAAGTGCGAAGTCCACGGCATTCGAGTGAATGTGGACTTCGCACTTCGCACTGAAGACTTCGCACTGATTTAAAAGCGCCATATGTCGTGCACAATCACCCCCGCAATTATCCCTGCCGGCACAAAAAAGATCTTCGTTTGCAGGGCCGGAAACACGGCAACGCTGAACATGGCGCCCGCCAGAAAACTGCACATGACGATCAGTCGCAGCAGGGCTTCCCGCTGAATGAGGCGGCGCTTCTCCCCTTCCGAGTGAAAAATCTCCGCAATATCGACGCCGAGTTCGTTCACCACGCCGGTCATCTGGCTGGCCTTGATGAGCGAGGACGTGGTAAGGCTCACCATCGCATTCTGGATGCCGATGGAAAAAAGTACCATGGACGGGAACGTGACAGGATGCAGCCCCGTGATCTCGCTCGACATGCCTACGAGGATGAACAAGGTCATCACCACCAGCAGCGGCAGCAAATGCAGGTAGCGCCATTTGCGTAACTTCTCGCGCTCCACACAAAAGCCGGCAAAAAAACCGCCGAAGAAAAAGGCGAACAACCACAGGAAAATAGATCCGGCCGTATTCAACTGGCCTTCATACAGGTCGCGGGCGATCTGCGGCAGCAGGCCCGTAATATTCGTGACCACCACCGAAAAGGTCATCAGACCCGCATAAATGACAATGCCTGAACTAAATGGATACACAAACGCGTATAACATCTTGATCGAGAAGGCCTTGCGGGTTACCTTTTTGCTCCACTGGTCGGTAAATGTTTTAAAAGAAAGCATCGGTAAGAGGGTTATTTTTTGGATGATGCAAAACTGCGAAAACATGCGGCAATCCACAAGGGTATATTGGGGGAGTTTCCCGGGTTTATGGGTTTATGGTTGATAAAGGTTGATGAGGTTGATAAAGGTTGATAAAGGTTGATGATTCCTGTTTGTGGCGGGGCGTCAAACGTTTAAAGAAGCAGGTCAAACGTTTGACTGCGAGCGTCAAATTTTTCACCTTCAGATTGAAATATTTGACTCCCCGAATGAAGCGTTTGATTCCCCGAACGAAGTGTTTTTCTGTTTTTGACCGGCGTTTCATTGCCGGGGGCAAAATTTTAACCCGCGTGGTCAAATATTTGATGGCATCGTTCAAAATTTTGGGTCGTGCCGTCAAAATTTTGATTCCAAGAACGAAACGCTTCATTCCGGGAATCAAATGCTTCATTCGGAGAGTCAAACACTT
>JAKQJD010000017.1 GCA_029561355.1 Bacteroidota bacterium
TTCCGATTCGGCATCGAGGGAAGAGGTGGCTTCATCGAGCAGCAAAATACTCGGATTGCGCAAAATTGCCCGTGCAATGGCGATACGTTGCCGCTGCCCACCGGAGAGTTTGATACCGCGTTCGCCGACCACTGTTTCCAGTCCTTCCGGGAAAGAACTGATAAAATCCCAGGTATTGGCCTGTTTGGCGGCCTCGATGATTTCCGCATCCGTGGCATCCGGTTTTCCATACAGGATATTTTCGCGAATGGTGCCGCCGAAGAGGATAACCTCCTGCGGTACGATGGCAAAATTGTTGCGGTAAGAGTGGAGGTCGTAATCGTATATGTTTTTTCCGTCTATACTGATGGATCCGCCGTCCAGTTTGTGAAATTGCAGCAACAACTGCATGATGGTCGATTTGCCGGCGCCGCTTTGTCCGACAATGGCTACTTTTTTACCGGATTCGATGGAAATGTTCACGTTTTTCAGCACCGGAACGTCGGCACGGGTAGGGTAGGAGAACTGCACGTCGCGAAACTCGATGTTTCCGTTCAGACGTCCGGCTTGTATTCCGGCATCCTGGCGCTCCTCCGTTTCGGAAGGTGTGGAGAGGATTTCGCGGATGCGTTCCGTAGCGCCGACCGCACCGACGAGTTCGGAGTAAAAATTACCCAGACCGGCGATAGCGCCGCCGATCACCGCCGTAAACGTCACGAACGAAATCAATTGTCCGGCCGTCACTTCTCCGGTCTGCACCATACGCATGCCGGTCCAGATCACAAAAAACAGCGCACCAAACAAGACGGTAATGATAAACACGGAAAACAGGGCCCGGCCGGAAGCGAATTTGAGGGACACCGTGATGACCGATTCATTGGACTGCCGGTATCGTTTCGTTTCGAACAACTCGTTGGTAAAGGCTTTTACCGCATGAATACTTTGCAAAGTTTCGTCGAGGATCGTATTGGTTTCCGCCAGCATGGTTTGACGTTGTTTCGACAATTTCCGGATATAACGACCGAAGATCATAGCCCCGATAACAATGACCGGGAAAGTGAGCAGCATGACGCCGGCCAGTTTCGGCGTTTGCCAGGCCAGAAAAACCACGCCGCCGATAAGCAGGATCACCTGCCTGAAAAATTCTGCCAGCACGAAATAAAACGTGTTGTAAAGTTTTTCCACGTCGTTGGTGAG
>JAKQJD010000023.1 GCA_029561355.1 Bacteroidota bacterium
CAGGATGTCGCGGCTATCGGGAAATTGTTTACTACCGGCAGATTGCCAACCGCGCGAATCGTCGCTTTGGCGGGTTCAGCGGTTAAAAAGCCTCGACTGATTACCACGCGAGTCGGCGCAAACCTAAGCGAATTAACCGACGGCGAACTGGCAGAAGGCCATAATCGCATAATTTCCGGTTCGGTTCTTGCCGGACATACAGCGGCAGGCGAGTTGAATTTTCTCGGACGGTTTCACCAAATTGTGAGTGTCATCCCGGAAGGTGGCCGTCGTAAATTATTCGGCTGGCTTAGTCCCGGTTGGCGGCTATTTTCGGTGAAGAATATTGCGCTGGCGGCTTTTTTACCAAACCGTAAGTTGGTCTTCGACACCGATACGCACGGTAGTGAACGCGCGATCGTTCCCATCGGTAGTTACGAAAAGGTAATGCCATTGGACATTTTGCCGACTTACCTTCTGCGAGCGTTGGCGGTAGATGACCTCGAAGAAGCCGAAAAACTCGGTTGTTTAGAACTGGTTGAGGAAGATTTGGCGTTATGTACATTTGTCTGTCCCTCGAAAATTGACCACGGGCAGAACCTGCGACGCGTGTTGAATTTAATCGAGAAGGAAGGATAGTGGGCGGGTTCCGGAAATTTCTCGATCAGGCAGGCAAGCCTTTTCGACCCGGCGGGAAGCTTGCTGGATTATATTACCTGTTCGAAGCGATTGACGCCTTTTTCTATACGCCGGGCAAAGTTACCAAAGGCACGGTGCACGTACGTGATTTTATGGATTTGAAACGGATGATGATCACGGTTTTCGTGGCGCTGTTGCCGGCAGTTTTCATGGCTTTTTATAATACCGGTCTGCAGGCTAATCTCGTATTGCAGTCGCTCGGCTCCGGCGCTAATTTTACCTGGCAACAACGCCTGATGCTGGCATTGGGACTGGACTTCAATCCGGAAAGTTTCTGGTCCAATTTCATCCATGGCGGTTTATATTTCCTGCCGGTTTATATCATAACGCTGATAGTTGGCGGATTCTGGGAAGTGCTGTTCGCCGTAATTCGCAAACATGAAGTCGCGGAAGGTTTTTTTGTTACCAGCCTGCTTTTTCCGCTGATCCTGCCGCCGACGATTCCCTACTGGCAGGTAGCATTAGGAATTTCATTCGGTGTAGTGCTCGGCAAGGAAGTATTCGGCGGGGTCGGCTTCAATGTTTTCAACCCGGCATTGGTGGCGCGTGCTTTTCTGTTTTTTGCTTATCCGGCGCAGATTACCGGTGACAAGGTTTGGATCGCAGTGGACGGCATTAGCCGGGCGACGCCGCTGGCGCAGTTCGCGGAAACGTCGTCGGCAGTTACTACAAGCTGGTTGGATGCTTTCCTGGGGTTTATTCCCGGTTCAATGGGCGAAACCTCGACTTTAGCCTGTTTAATTGGGGCGCTAATTTTATTGGTTACCGGCGTCGGTAGCTGGCGCATTATGCTAAGTATTTTAATCGGAATGGTGACACTTTCTACTACTTTCAATTTAATGGGCAGTGCCACTAATCCAATGTTCGCGGTGACGCCGCTCTGGCATCTGGTGCTGGGCGGATTTGCTTTTGGGACAGTTTTTATGGCGACCGATCCAGTTTCGGGCGCGGTTACCAAACCGGGCCAATGGGTATATGGTTTACTGATTGGCGTTATGGTTATTATGGTGCGCGTTTTGAATCCGGCTTTTCCGGAAGGTATGATGCTGGCGATTTTATTCGGAAATATGTTCGCGCCGCTAATAGATCGCATTTTTATTAACGCTCATATAAAGAGGAGAGCAACCCGCGATGTCAGATGAAAGCGCGCGGAAAACGTTCTTAGTAGCACTGGGCGTTTGCCTAATTTGCGCGGTGATGGTGGCGACTTCTGTGGTTCTCCTGCGTCCGCGCCAGCAAGTAAACCAAGAATTGGACAAGTTGAAAAATATTCTCCAAGCCGCCAACCTTTACACCGATGACGCCGCCGTGAAAAAGACTTTTCAGGAGAAAATTCGCCCGCTACTGGTTGAGCTTGCCACCGGTCAAATTATTAGTGAACCTCCGGCGGATAAGCGCCTCGATCCGGCACGCTTTGATTCCAAAGCCATTGCTCGTGACCCGGCCTTAAGTCGGACAATTCCATCTGCCGATGATTTGGCACACATTGGTCGTCAGCCAAAATATATGGTAGTTTATGAGGTTGTTGGAAATGATCAAGCTGGTGGTGTGATTCTGCCGGTTTACGGCAAAGGTCTCTGGTCCACGCTCTATGGTTTCATAGCTTTCGGTCCTGATTTACAGACTATCACCGGTTTTATCATATACGAACATGGTGAGACACCCGGTTTGGGCGGTGAAGTTGACAATCCTCTCTGGCGCGCCAAGTGGGTTGGCAAACGCGCTTTCGATGATTCCGGCCAGTTAAAAATCGAAGTTATCAAAGGTAAAGTTGACCCAACCAGTCCGCAGTCCCAATACCAGATTGATGGCTTGTCCGGAGCAACGCTCACTACGCGCGGCATTGATCAACTCGTAAAATTCTGGCTCGGAGAAAATGGCTATGGGCCGTTTTTGCGCAATCTTCAAGCCAAGAGGATGAGAAATGAATAAGTCACTCACCACTTTAACCACGCCGATAATTAAAGAAAACCCGGTGATCGTTCAGGTGCTGGGAATTTGTTCGGCGCTGGCGGTTACTTCTAAATTGGAGACGGCGATCGT
>JAKQJD010000042.1 GCA_029561355.1 Bacteroidota bacterium
ATCACATTTTTCACTGACGGGCATCATTGGCTTTTCTCATGAAACAGCCCAATTTTCCTGCATGAAAAGGATATCAATTGTTCTGTTTTTATTGTTTTGGGCTACTGCAACTGCACTTTATGCCCAGCAAACCGAAAGCCGGCCCCACAAGGTTTCTTTATCTGCGGGCATCGGGGTGCTGACCGGACTCGATCTTATCGACCGGCACTTGTCGCAGGATCTGGACGGCTATAAGAGTTTTCAGTATAAACTGGGTTATTCGGCCGCTGTCCGGTTTCGGAGTAGCGAGCGCTGGAGTGTAGCACTTGCCTGGAATCGAGGTGGTTCCGACGCCACCAAAACGGGTTCCGGCAGTGGCAAATACAAGGAAAGAACGGTTACTCTGAATTCGTTCTCCCTGCTTTTTGAACGCCGCTTCGTCGTTCGTTACGATTCTTATTTCTACTGGGGAATCGGTGTCGGGGTTATAAATCGCGTCGAAGAAAAAACGCCCTATTTATCCTCCAATCCGGTAGAAAGAACAAGCCGTTTGGGCGTATGGCCGCAGTGGAAACCCATCGGCGTGTGCCTGGGGCACGGACCAGTAAAGCCTTACTTCGAACTGGGTCTGTTCTCGCTGCCGTTGGTGAGTGGCGGGGTTACGGTGCAGCTGTGAAAACTCAACTAAACAGGTCCGGGAAAGCCTTCTGCAACGCCTCTATTTTCCCTTCCAGAAACACGAGCGGGTGCTCGGCGATGTCTTCCGTAACGTCGCCGGGATACAGGAACGCCCGGTCGCGAAAGATTTCGCGCAGTTCGGCGGTGTCGAGCGCGGTGAGTTTGCCGGCGAATTGTTCGGCGCGGTCGAAGCAGTATTGTAGCCGATCGACCAGAAACTGGAGATCACGAATCCAGATAACCGTGTTTTGTGGCAATATCTGGAACAGGGACACCTTCTGGTCCTGCCGGAAACGTGTATTCAGGTTGGGTACGATGGCCACGCGGCTGAGTTGCTGCTGGCTGAGTTGGGTAAGTGGATCGAAAGTGCGGATTTTTTCCACCTCGTCGTCGAAGAGTTCGATGCGGTACGGCAGTTCGTTTCCGTAGGAAAACAGGTCGACGATGCCGCCGCGAATGCTGAACTGGCCGGGTTCGTACACAAAATCGGTGCGTTCAAATCCGTATTCGATCAGCACCTGCATAACGAAGTCCACATCGAGTTTTTCGCCCTGCTGAATTTCGATACGCGTTTGCTGCAGGATTTCCGGTTTCACCACTTTTTCAAACAAGGCTTCCGGATAGGTAACGATAATGGAACCGCCCGCATCCGATGTGATCTTACTTACCAGTTCGCTGCGTTGCAACATCTGCGTAGGGTTCAGGTCGTCGAAAAAAGCGGGGCGTTTGAACGAATCCGGAAAAAAATAAACCGCATGCTGGGGCAGCAAACCATCCACATCGTTGTGGCGGTAAGCGGCTTCTTCCTTGGCATTGGCGATAAAAAGGTGGGTGGTAGCGGACGCCTTGCGTTGAAGGGCCGTTGCGGCCACCACAAAAGATTCCTGTGCTCCGGTGAGTCCGGCCAGTTGCAGGCGCAGCGGAGCGTCTTGATTATCAAGGCTTTGGGCAATTTTTACTACCGCGGGATGTTTGCGGTAGGCTTCCAGAAGGTGCTGTAGATTACTCATCGTTTTCGAACTGCGAAGGTAACGTTTGGGGCGGATAGATGTTGAGGGTTTGGGGGTTTATTGTTTATGAGTTTATGGGTTTATGGGTTTATGAGTTTATGAGTTTATGAGTTTATGGGTTTATGAGTTTATGGGTTTATTGTTGATGAGGGTTGATAAGGTTGATGAGGTTGATATTTATGCGCTCGAAAAGATGGTATTTACCTGCACATGGGGTGACTTTGTGAATAAGTAAACTTTTTGGCGTTTTGTTTGGCTACGACTCTCGTAGTATTTTTTAACCACAAGGTGCACAAAGGGGTTGCACAAGGTTCACAAATGCTTGACATTCAATGCTTCGTGAACTTTGTGCAATCCCTTTGTGCACCTTGTGGTTAAAAATTTTATCTTTTAAAAACAGCGCTGTCGCCGAAGGCGGTTCAAATCAGAAAAAATCAAAAGAAGTGGCCGTCAGGCCACCAAAAAATCCGCATCATCCGCCAAATCCGCTCGATCCGATCCGTCCCCATCCTCCTACGAAGAGGCGGAGCCGAACGATCACTATAAATCTCAAAAAAAATCGCCGGAGCGACTCAACATCGAACTCCGGCGAAAACCGTAGTAACCGGACAGCGGTGCCGTCCAAAAAAAGAAAGGGGAAAAAATAAGGTAGGTGTGTGGGAAAGATCAGTCCTGCGATTCCTGCGAGATACTTCGAATTCGTTGTAAGAGCGCCTGGGAGGCTTTCGGTCGAGGCAGGTTGGACTTGATGAAATGGCGGAAATTTTCTTCTTCCGGGGTTTCGGGTAGTCGGGGGCTTGGTTTTTTGTTGAAAATTTTGTCTTCCGTAAAAGACTGATCGTCCGCTTGAGGTTCTATGCCGGACAGCGTGGAGTAGGATGAGACGACGATGCTTTGCTTGGCAGCGAGATTACCGGTGGATTTGAGTGAATTTTTCATTGTCAGAAAATTTTTTGCCATCGTCCCAGGGCCAGGCTTGCTGCCTCCCATTCCCCATGCCATTGCGGAGCCGGAGTGATCGGTGCTTTGCGTACGGGTGCCAACCGGTACACAACAGATATTCGCCGATCCCTGCCAGTTAATGCGCTGCGCAACCTGGGAAGATGTGAGGGAGCAGGCATAAGAGGTAGCCTGCTGACCTGCCGTAAGACGTTGACTGGTGAAAAACATTGTTGCTGTTTGTGTTGAATGTGAGTAAAGGTTTGTGTGCGGCCGAGACGATCCGCAACTAAAAAAGAAGGGTTTGCTACGGCTGGAAAACCATGCCGTGCAAACCCTCTTTTATATTTAAGGCGTTGCGGAAGGAGCTGCGTCGTCGGCAGCGCCATCGTCATCATCCTGAACATTGTAGCCTTGTCCGGAAGCGTATTCGCGCAGGCGGTCGGCCAGCACGTTGCGGGCGCGGTGGAGGCGTGAACGGACGGTTCCGATCGGAATTTCGAGCAGAGCGGCGATTTCTTCGTAGGTGAAATCTTCCATGTCGAGCAATACCACTGCGCGGAAAGCCGGCGTAAGCGAGTTGAGTGCAAAAGTCACCTCATCGCCCAGCAACTGGCCGCCCATTTCTTCATGCAGGTTCAGGTAACGCGTCGAAGCCGGTTCGTCTTCATTGTGGTACACCACAATGTCTTCGTAATCAACCTTGTAGGGCTGACTTTTCCGGCTGCGATATTCGTTAATGAACGCATTGCGGCAAATACGGAACAGCCACGCCTTGGCGTTGGTGTCTTCCGTATACCGGCCGATGAAGCGCCATGCTTTCAGATACGTTTCCTGCACCAGGTCTTCAGCCTGGGTAGCATCCGTCGTCAGGCGGTAAGCAAAAGCGTACAGCGCATCGGCGAGCGGCAGGAACTCCAGCTCGTAGGTGCGTTGGTGGCGCGTCTGCGCAGTGTTATTGGCTGTGTAAAATAAAGTAGCCATTTTGAATTGGGTTTTGTTATTCGGCGCTGCAAAGTTGACCGACAAAATGGCTCAACGCAAGGGGGAGGAGGGAAGTTCCCGGAAATATTTTTTTTTCGTATTTAGTTTTTCGTGTTTGGTGTTTGGGACGCGTTGCGCCTGGCTTACACAAAAATCAGGTGCAACGCGTCCCAAACACCAAACACGAAAAACCAAATACCTTACTTCCGGTAGGATGAAAAAAGTCCCCGCCACCGCATCAGCACCACGCCCAGCATGGCTTCCCGAATAATATGCAACGACATTTTGGACTGTCCTTTTTCGCGATCCTTAAACGTGATGGGCACTTCCATCACCTTGAAACCGAGGCTGCGGGCGGCAAATTTCATTTCAATCTGGAAAGCGTAGCCGATAAAACGGATTTT
>JAKQJD010000060.1 GCA_029561355.1 Bacteroidota bacterium
TATGCGCACCTGTTCACCTTGAATCTGAATACCGGCGTGAAAAAACAACTCACCAAAGGGCGTTTCGAGGTACAAAAAGTACAGATTTCAAGTGATAAACGCTTCTTTTACCTCACTACCAATGAAGTTCACCCCGGCGAACAGCAGTTGTACCGCATGTCCGTAAATGGGGGCGAACAGGTGCGGCTCACCCCGAAAAGTGGTGCATACCAGGCAATTGTATCGCCCGACAACTCCCGTATTGCTTACCTTTTCTCCACGGCAACGCAGCCCTGGGAATTGTTCGTACAGGAAAACAAGCCCGACGCCGCGCCCGTTCAAATCACCTTTTCGCAAAGCGAACAATTCAAATCCTACGCCTGGCGTCAGCCTGAAATCGTACAAATAAAAGCCCGCGACGGCGCAGAAGTGTATGCCCGCTTGTTTCGGGGTAAAGGCAAAAACGGGCATAAACCGGCCGTCATCTTTGTACACGGTGCCGGTTATTTGCAAAACGCGCACCGCTGGTGGAGTCTTTATTTCAGGGAAAATATGTTTCACAACTTCCTGGTCGACCAGGGGTACACCGTACTCGATATGGATTACCGGGGCTCGGCAGGGTACGGCCGCGACTGGCGTACCGGCATTTACCGGCACATGGGCGGCAAAGACCTGTCAGATCATGTCGACGGCGCTGCGTGGCTGGTGCACAACGCAGGCGTCGATCCCAAAAAAATCGGCCTTTACGGCGGTTCTTACGGCGGTTTCATTACGCTGATGGCCATGTTTACCACTCCGGACGTATTTCAGTCGGGCGCCGCTTTGCGGCCGGTAACTGACTGGGCGGCGTACAACCACGGCTATACGTCCAATATTCTGAACGAGCCGCAAACTGATTCGATCGCCTACCAGCGCAGTTCGCCCATCAATTTTGCCGAAGGCCTCAAAGGAAACCTCCTCATTTGCCACGGCATGGTGGACGTGAACGTACACTTTCAGGATGTGGTGCGGCTCAGTCAGCGCCTGATCGAACTTCGGAAAGAGAACTGGGAAGTGGCGGCCTATCCGGTAGAAGACCACGGTTTTGTGGAGCCTACGTCCTGGGCCGACGAATATAAGCGTATATTCAAACTGTTCGAACAGACTTTGAAGTGATGGGTAGTTATCGGTTATCAGTTATCAGGGTGCTGGGCGGAATATTTGTACCTAAGCCTGGCTATCCATCGGGTGGATCAAGGGCAATGTGTCATGTTGAGCGCAGGAAACATCTATCACGAGAAAGGATGTTTCGCTGCGCTCAACATGACACATTGCCTTTAGGCTTTTGTAGAACTGCCAAGATTGGGTGCAAATGGTCCGCCCACTATCCTGATAACCTACAATAATAACTGATAAGACAAGGCGTGGGAATCCTGTAAAACCCGCTGTGAGTCTCACGGGAAACAAAAATCCCGAACTCTTCTCAGCGAGAAAAATTCGGGACAAAAACAAGGTAATTTCTTGTAAATCAGGACTATTCTTCGTCTTCTTCGAATTTGCGGCGATCATAGCCGGCATCTTCCATCGACTCATTGTCGATTTCCCAGTCATCGCCGGCAGCCGGCGGTGTGGCCGGGCGTTTGCCGGGCAGGCGCACTTTGTCGCCGATAGGTTTTCCGCTCGGGCGTTCGACGTCTTCTCCGCCTGCGCCGGCAAAAAAGTCGCCATTGGGATCGGTGGTACCTTCCTTACCGGAATTGGCCTGGTTCTTACCGTCGATGCTTTTGGTAGCATGAGGCACGAGCCGAAGCCGGCTTTTGTCGATCAGGATGCCTGTAACACTGCAAATGCCATAGGTCTTGTTCTGGATACGAAGCAATGCATTTTTCAGATCCTGTACGTAACGCTGTTGGCGTACAAGCATACGTTGCAGCATTTCCAGGTCGGTATGGGTAGTGGAGTCGTCGTACCAGTCGCCGCCTTGCTGATTAAAACCGTTCTCATTGAGATCGGCAATCTGCTGTTGCGTCGTGTTCAGTTCTTCCTGCGCCTGGGTCAGTTTGCTATCAATCAGAACCTTGAACTCCTGAAGATCTTCGTCACTGTACCTCAATTTGGGCTCGTTCATAATTATCAGGTTAAAAATTACGGTGTGTTTGAGAATTTCTTTTGGGTTTTCGCGGGGCAAAATTAGGTCAAAAAAAACTTTGAAAATGATGAGTTTTCAAAAATTTAATATTTTGATAAGTAGATTACACTCGCAGTTATTTTTGAAAACGGTTTTTTCAGGCTGAAATTTAACTGTTTGGCTTTGAAACGCAGGCCGTATTCCGGCATACATAAATTACGAAGGAACCCGGCCGGGTGTATTCATTCGCTGAAAATTGATTTACTTTTGCTCGCCTTTTCAAATACAACCTTCTACCTATCGCCAACTTTTACGAAGCAAGTATGGTCGCTACCACCACTCCGACTGACCGCAAAAAAACCAAAGAATTGACGCACGAGGCCTACCGGCAGGAAGTATTAAATGATTTTCGCATCTGTTGCATCAGCAGAGAGGCCAGCGTTGTGGCCCGCCGAGAAGTGCTGATGGGCAAAGCGAACTTTGGCATCATCGGCGACGGAAAAGAAGTAGCGCAGGTGGCCATGGCAAAAGCCTGGAAAAAAGGTGATTTCCGTGCAGGATACTACCGGGACCAGACGCTGCTTTTCGCGCTCGGAGAAATGTCGCTCGAACATTTCTTCGGACAATTGTACGGCGATCCGTACAATGACCCTTTCTCGGGAGGAAGACAGATGAACAGCCATCCTGCCACAATGTTCGTGGATGCGTCAGGCAATTTTGTCGACCAGAAAAACCGCTACAACATCACTTCCGATATCGCACCGACCGCCGGCCAGGTGGCGCGCGGCATCGGACTGGCGTTTGCCTCCAAAAAATTTCGTGAAAATCCCGCTATTTGCGGCGATTTGTCCGACAACGGCAACGAGGTAACGTTCGTCACCATCGGCGATGCCTCCACGTCCGAAGGGCCGTTCTGGGAAACCATGAATGCCGCCGGCGTAATGCAGGTGCCCTTGGCTGTCAGCGTTTGGGACGACGGATACGGCATCAGCGTTCCCAAAAAATACCAGACGATCAAGGAAAATATCTCGGAAGCCATGTCCGGAATGGCCGCCGCTGCCGACGGCAGTACCAACGGGATAAAAATATACAAAGGCAAAGCCTGGGATTATGCCGCCCTTTGCCAACTCTACACGGAAGCCATTGCCGAAATGCGCACTACGCACCGCCCGGCGCTCATTCATATCGAAGAAGTAACCCAGCAACTGGGGCATTCCACTTCTGGCGACCACCGGCGCTACAAAAGCCCGGAACGGCTCGCTTTTGAAGAAGAATATGACTGCAACCGCCGCATGGCCGACTGGATGGTTAAATCCGGGATCGCTACGAAGGAGGAAATCGAAAAAATAAAAGCCGAGGCTAAAAAAGAAGTTGTGGATGCAGCCCACACGGCCTACGTAGCCTATCACACCCGGGTCGGCGGCCTGCGCAGCCAACTCCTTCCTTTGCTTCGGAATTTGCACACAAATTACCCGGAACTGCCGGCATTGACAGCGCTGGAAAATGAACTGGAGCAAAAGCGCGAACCCCTGCGTTTCGAACTGCTGCTGATCGCCCGTCGTGCACAGTCGGCCCTATATGGCAAATCCGACGCCGATGTTCAGGCCCTGAACGCCTTTATCGATAGTGAAACGAAAGAAGGTGACCGCGTTTATTCCAAATACCTGATGAGCGAGTCGCCGCGTTCGCCCTTGCATGTACCTGTGGAGCCGGCGATCTATTCTTCCGAATCACCCCAAAAGGATGCTTATGAAGTCCTGAACGCGTGCTTCGACTACCATTTTACCCACCATCCGGAAGTATTTGCTTTCGGCGAAGATGTGGGGCATATCGGCGACGTGAATCAGGGACTCCGCGGTATGCAGCAAAAACACGGCGAAGAGCGGGTATTCGACACCGGCATCCGCGAATGGACCATTATGGGCCAGGCGATCGGTATGGCTATGCGCGGTCTGCGCCCCATTGCGGAGATACAATACCTGGATTACCTGTTATACGGCCTGGCGCCGGTATCCGACGACCTGTGCACCCTGCGCTGGCGCTCCAACGGCCTGCAGGCTGCTCCTGCGATCATTCGTTCGCGCGGTCACCGGCTGGTGGGCGTATGGCACAGCGGTTCGCCCATGGGTATGATGCTGGGGTCGCTTCGGGGTATGCACATTTGTGTTCCGCGCAACATGGTACAGGCTTCGGGCATGTACAATACCTTGCTGAAAGGCGACGACCCAGCCATTGTCGTGGAAGTGCTGAACGGCTATCGCCTGAAAGAACGCCTTCCCGACAACATCGGTACTTTCACCGTGCCGCTGGGCGTACCTGAAATTTTACGGGCCGGCACGGATTTGACGCTGATCACTTACGGCGCCTGCGTGCGCATTGCCGAAGAAGCGGCTAGTCTATTGGAACACCACCACATTGCCGTAGAAATTATTGACGTTCAGACACTGCTGCCTTTCGACCTGCCTAAAACCTGTTTGAGCAGTTTGAAAAAAACGAACCGTGTGATGGTGCTGGACGAAGATTTTGAAGGCGGCGCTTCCGCATACATATTGCAGCAGTTACTGGAAAAACAGGGCGGTTATCGTTACCTGGATGCATCTCCGGCTACACTTACTGCCAAACCGCACCGTCCGGCTTATGGTCAGGACGGCGATTACCACTCCAAGCCCCAGGTAGAAGACGTCGTTCAAAAAGTGCTTGAGATCATGCAGGAAGGGTGAATTAGGTGTTTCGTGTTTCGTTTTTAGTGTTTCGTAATGGGCTAACTGTCAACTACATCCTAAACACTATACACGAAAAACCAAACACCCTTATTTAGCCCTTTGCCACCAGATTTGCCTAACCAGATTGACCGTAATTATTCATGTTGAAAGTTGGAATTATCCGCGAAGGAAAGGTGCCGCCCGATGCACGGGTGCCGCTAAGCCCCGAACAATGCGCCGAAGCACAGTTACGCCTGCCTGTTCATATCGTCGTTCAGAAATCCCCGATCCGTTGTTACAAAGATGAAGAATATGTTGCCCGAGGTATTGATTTACAGGACGATGTAAGCGATTGTGATATCCTGATGGGCGTAAAAGAAGTTCCGATCGATAAACTGATACCGTACAAAACGTATCTTTTTTTCTCCCATACGATCAAAAAACAACCCTACAACCGCCCGCTCCTGCTGGCTGTGCTGGAAAAAGACATTCGTCTGATCGACTACGAAGTACTGACGAATGAACGCGGCGAACGCCTGGTGGCTTTCGGTTTTTACGCCGGCATCGTCGGCGCACACAATGCTATCTGGACCTGGGGCGAACGAACCGGACAATTTTCCCTGCCGCGTTTGTGCGAAAGCCACGACTATGCGGAAGTATTAAAAATTTACCGTCAAACGCAATTGCCGCCCCTGCGCATTGTGCTGACAGGCTCGGGCAGGGTAGCGTCGGGGGCAGCCAAAAACCTGATCGATATGGGCATCCGGCAAGTGGATGCACAAACGTTTCTTTCCCAGGAATTTGAAGAGCCTGTATTCACGCAAATCCATGCGGAGAATTATGCCCGCCCCACGGATTCCACGAAAGACTTCGATAAAAAAGACTTTTACAAAAACGGCGACCAGTACGTCAGCACATTTCAGCCGTATTTTCAAAAAGCGGATATTTTTATCAATGGCATTTTTTACGATAAAAAAGCGCCCGCGTTTTTTACCCTGGAAGAAATGCAGCACCCCGATTTCCGGATTCGCGTCATCGGCGATATCACCTGCGATATTATGCCGGGCGCCTCTGTACCCGCCACCATCCGGCCTACGCACATCGACGACCCCGTATTCGGCTTCGATCCGAAAACAGGCCTGGAAACGGCGCCTTATCAGTCCGGTTCCATCGATGTAATGGCCATCGACAACCTGCCTTCAGAACTGCCGCGCGACGCTTCCGTATTTTTCGGAGAGCAGTTGATGATATTTATTTTACCAGAATTAATCCGGGCCAGCCAAAGCGATGTGCTGCGGCGCGCCACCATTACCGATCAAGGTGCACTGACGCCAGCCTTCGAATACCTGAGCGATTATGTGACCGGAGCGTAAGGTGTTCGTTTACAGGTGGTTCATCATCCTGATGTCGTCGGATTTTCCTGTTCTATAGTGAGGGGGTGACTTGAACTCTCCGCCTCACTAAATTGGGCCGCCTACCTTGCGACATCAGGTTAATCATCCCATCCCATGCGATTCTACCTGTTACTCCTCTGCATTTTTTATTCGGGCTTTCTTTTCGCCCAGACTCCCCTCAAAACCCTCGATAAATCCTCTTTCCTGCGGGACGTCCTCGGCGCCAGATACAGCAAAGCCGACAGGTTCTGGACGCTTCCCAACACACAAGCCACGCGCGATACATTCGGCGTGGAGGCCAATGGCGGTTTGTTTGCCGGTGTCGATACCATTGCTTTTCGTGAAGTGGACGGCCGGAAAGAAGGCTGGGTGCTGTTCACCGTGGAAGGTTATATTTTCAATTTTGCCCGCATGGAAAAAACGCCGAAGGGCTGGCAGGTAAAAAAAATGTACTACCGCCTGCATACGGGCGCGCATGGCCAATACGCTCCGCTTGCTTTTTATCTTCAATCCATCGGTAAAAAAACCTTTATTTCCATTCAGGAAGACTGGTTTAAATCGGGCATTATTACTACGAAATGGATCTTATACGAGCCGTTCAGCGCTAAAAAGGCCGGCGAACTGGAAATGGCGCGCTCCGGTGAAAAAGAACAAAACCCGGATCAGTACCTGGAAGCCTCCTTTATGCAGGTGCAATACGAGCCCGTATTCGAACCACTTCCCGACATCATGCTTACTCAAACCGTCGAGCAAAAGAAAAAAGGCGCCGCCGCTAAAACTACTTCCCGTACCCTCCGATACCGTTGGGACATCCGGAAGGCGATTTTTTATAAAGTGGGTAAATGAAAATTATTTGTAAAGTTTTCTGTAAAATGTGTCAATTTATATTTCTCGTTTAAGATATTTGCCAAAACAATACATTGAATACCATTGACAAAACGATAAATCAACTTACACATGAAAATTCCACTCTGGTTAATCATCCTGCTGCTGGTCGGATATACCATTTGGTGCGCCAACTTCTGGCACTCCTATCAGGTCCGGCACTGTTGCGGTGATGAAACAACGCTCGCCGCAGGCGCGCAATCTTCCGGCGTTCCCTTGTTCAAATGGAATACGGACAAGCCCGTCGAGGATGCCAATTTTACTTCCTGGAAAAAAGACCTGCTGAAAAAAGGTGGTCAGGGCGATACGCTCGTGATTACCGGCCACTACCGCAGCGGCGAAAAAGATGGTGAAAAACTCGCCCTCGCCCGCGCGGCAGCCATCCGCGACATGCTGGCGCCCGAATTTCCGGCCAGCCGCGTACGACTTGCCACTTCCATGGTCAACGACGGTCTCGTCGAAAACGGCGACCCGAAAGAATCCGCCTCCTATGCCTGGTCCAAAATGGTGCTGAAAAAAGAAGACAGCGCGATCATCGAATCAGACAAAGACGTGATCCTGCTGTTCCCGTTCAATTCCACGGAAAAAGAACACGATCCCAAAGTGGACGCTTACCTGAAAGATCTGTGTGAAAAACACAAGGGCGACAACGCCACGTTTGTGGTCACCGGCCACACCGACGACGTGGGCGAATCCGGCCCCAATCAGGCATTCGGCCTGAAACGCGCACAATCGGTTGCTAAAATCCTTACCGACAACGGCATCGCCAAATCGCGTATTCAGACCGGCTCCAAAGGCGAGACCGAACCCGCTGCCGACAACGGCACCGAAGACGGCCGTCACCAGAACCGCCGGGTCGTTATCACCGTCAACCGTTAAACTTTCAAAACGAAACTTAAACCATGTTTACTTATATATTCCTTCAGTGTTCTTTCATGGACCACCTTCCGGTGGCGCTTGCCCTGTGCCTGTTACCCTTTTTGCTGGGTTGGCTGGCCGCATACGCTTTTCATAACGTCGGCGGCCTGAAAGGCCAGATCGGCGGCCTCACCACGCAAAACGGCGAACTGAATACGAAAGTGAGTTCCCTCACCGCCGAAGGCACCGACCTGCGCGTACAACTCACGCAGAAAGACGCCGAACTCGAACGCCTGAACGACGTGACCCGTAAATCGAAAAGCGACCTGATCATGTGTGAAAGCGAACGCAACGCCCTGCGCGAACAACTTGCCAATGCTACCAGCGGCGGTGGCGCTGCCAAAGTGGCGAAAGCCGCAGTAGCCGCTACGATCTTGTTTGCCGGAACAAAATACAAAACCGACGACCTGAAAATCGTCGAAGGTATCGGCCCGAAAATTGCCGACCTGCTCATCAAGGAAGGTATCAACACCTGGAAAGAACTGTCCGAAACTTCTCCGGAACGTATTACCGGTATCCTGCAGGCTGCCGGCCCGAACTTCCAGATCCACGACCCGGGTACCTGGCCGCATCAGGCCAAACTGGCCGACGAAGGTAAATGGGACGAGTTGAAGGCGTTGCAGGACGATCTCAGCGGGGGAAAATAGAGGGTGAGAAAGTGAGAGAATGTGAGAAAGTGAGAGGGGAGCGCGGCGCTTGGGCTGTGCTCCTCTCTTTTTTATTTTTAACTTTTAACCACAAGGGGCACGAAGGTGTTTTCACAACGTACACAAGGGGTTGGGCAAGCACCTTAGTGGGCCTTGTGAAAATACCTTTGTGCCCCTTGTGGTTAAAAAAATACTATCTCCGGAGCACCAGTTTCTCCGCCGGCACCTGCGCATTCGGACCATCCGGAAAAATACGATCCAGTTCCAGCCGCGAATTCGTCACAGAAGTAATTGAGTAATAATAGATCGTTTCGAAATTGTCATACTGGATGGATATTTCCCGGTCATCCCGGAGCGACTCCCAGGAGCCATAAATATCCGGAACAATGGCCGGTTCACAGCCCGTTATGCGTTCTTCGAGCCGTAGCTCGCCATTTCCTGAAAAGTGATAGGTGTCTTCTGCACAGTGTAAGGGATAGGTCGCCTCCAGAACGCCATCCGAATTAAAATCCAGCCAGCGTTCTTCCAGCAGCCAGGCGCCGAGCACCCGGGATTTTTCCTCATCGCTTTTTTTGCAGGAAATGAACATGGATAAGGTAATGAGAAGTGCGGCTAAAAGTCTGATTTGGTACATGGCTGTGATTTAAAAGGAATATGAAAGTATAACATCACAGACGCCTCTACACACCCAAACGGTTGGAATGCGGAAGTGCTTTTAATGGCAAGCCACTTTGTGTCTCAATTTTCAGGCACATGCCAAAGGTGCTGTACCGAGGTGTCACCTGCTCGTACCTCGCAGATGACACCTCGGAATTTTCAATGGATAACGCGGTGTACTCTACGCCTCTCACTCTCTCACCTTCTCACCTCTCACTTCTAAAAAAGGTGTTCCCACACCCACAAAATCTTTTCCCAGTTCCAGCGCCAGTCCCAGCCATCCCAGGGCCCCGGCAACTCGCTGTACAGGAAAGACATTTTAACCCCGTAATACATCAGGAACAACGCCAGCAGAAGCACCGGAATTTTCACCCATCTGCGCGCACGCAACACGCTTTCATAAAAACCCGCCATCGGCAAGGCCAGTATCGCGTAAAATTCTACGTAACAGCGGTGCCCGAATGCGCCGCCGAACCACCAGGCCCACCAACTGGCGAAGATGTAGGTGGCCAGTACAAAAAGTAAAGTATTGGCAGGCGCCTGGTGCCGCCGCTGCTTCCAGCCGAACCCGATGCCGATGAGCGCGAACAAAACGATGGGGGAGTAGAGTAGCAAACCGTTTTGCACGTCGAACAGTACGTCGGCAATTTTTGGTTTGTTCCAGTAGATGAAACTTTCGCCTTCGTACGAATACCGGAACCATCTGCCGGTCATTTCTTTCCAGTACAACAATTGAGGAATAAAAAACAGAAACGCCATGGCAGCGGCGCCGAGCAGTTTGCTGCGAATGCTCCACAATTCGGCAAGCCTGTCTTTCAGCGCTTTCCACGAATACACGTCGTACAGCAGCACAAACAGCGCCACCATGGCATTGGTGGGCCGAATGAGTGTGATCCAGCCCAGCGCTCCGCCCAGCAGGAGCGTATTTTTCCAGGATTTATCGTCCAGAAAACGCGGCGTCAGCCAACCGACGAAGGCAAAGAGGAAAAAGGAAAAACTGTGGGAAATGGACATTTCCCGCGTGACGTAATGAAACAGATTGGTACCCAGCAGCAGCGAAAAAATCGTGAGCGCCGTCACACTTTCCGAATACCGGCGCAGCAGCGTTCGTCGCAAAAAAAACAGGCCCAGGAACCCGAAAAAGAACCCGCACCAGGCGATGGCCCGCAGGTAATGCCGGTTAAAATAGTCGTTCGGATCTTCGCCTTTCCAAGCCGTCCAGGTGTGTGCGGCGGCAAAAAACGGCAGGAAAAAATACGATACCCCGCAGGTGTATTTGATCACCACTTCGCCCTGTTCGTTTTTCCGGGCGTTCATACTGCCTTCCGGAATTTTATGGAAGTCCTTGATAATGAATGCTCCCGGCAGGTACATATAATATCCTTCCGCGTCGGACCAGATGACGCTGCGCATATTGGCCCGGATGCGGTTGTTCATCACGGGAAGCAGGAGCAGGAAGGCGATCCAGACGTATTGGGTTCTGAATAAACGGAGTACGGGCACGATATTCGGTTGTTTTTCGGGGCCGAAGATAATGTAAAGTGCGAAGTCGTCAGTGCGAAGTGCGAAGTCCACATTCACTCGAATGTCATAGACTTCGCACTTCGCACTGACGACTTCGCACTTTACATTATCTTTGCCCCAATGAAAAAGAAGAACGACCTCAACCTGCAGGATGCCATGAAGGAGATGATCCGGGAGTACCGCCTGGGCCCTCAACTCAATGAAAACCGGGTAAGAACCCTGTGGCATGAACTGATGGGAAAAACCATTTCTACCTATACTTCCAATATCCAGGTACGCAAAAACGTGCTGTACCTCACCATACTTTCTGCGCCGCTCCGGCACGAACTGTCTTTTGCAAAAGAAAAAATCCTCACCCTGCTCAATGACGAACTGGGGGAGGATTTTATTAAGGAAGTGGTGATTAGGTAGAGTTCGAAGTCTGGAAACAGTGCGAAGTCGTCAGTGCGAAGTGCGAAGTCGTAGGCTGCTCGGGAATGTGACTTCGCACTTCGCACTGACGACTTCGCACTGTTTCCAGACTTCGCACTGTTTCCAGACTTCGAACTGTTTCCAGACTTCGCACTTTCTTATTGTACCGCGATTTTCCCGCTCACCTGTCCTTTGCTGTTGCTCACCGTGAACATATACACGCCTTCCGCGAGGTCGCCCCGCTGGAAAGTCACGAATTCACTGTGGATGTTTTCAAAGGAACGAAGTACGCGGCCCGTCATATCGGTGAGGGTCACTTTCATGGCTTCACCCTGTGGGTTTTCGAAATAGATCGTTGCGTCTTCGCGGAAAGGATTGGGCTGCACAAATACCGCAAAGGCTGCTTTTTCAGGCTCATGGCTACCTACCAGACCTGTGCTGACGCAACTTGGCGTGGCGATTTCCGCATTGCTTTTCTGGTATTTCGAATTGACGACGGCGGTAATAGCCGACACGCATACTTCCGGACCGGTTAAAGAAGAATAGTGAACGCGGGCGAAAGGCGCAGGCAGTACGTTTTTCTTGATCGTCGTTTCGTCGCCCGAGAGCGCCAGAATTTCACCCGTGTCGTCGTGCAGAATGTTGGCGGTCATGGTGCCGCTGATATTTTCCACGTGATCAATATTCAATCCGCTCACCGAGAATTCATAACCGATAATGGCATTGTAAGGGTTGACAATCTGAATATCAAAGGTTTTTCCAGCGGTATCCAGGGCGCCGGCCATGAGGTAAACGAGGTCTTTGGTGTTTTCCAGTCCACCAAACTGGCATGGGTAACCAAGTCCCCAGTGATCCAGATCTTCGGCATACAACGCGCATTCCTGCAGCAGAGCGGCATCGTACACGTCGATACTTCCATTGGGATGCAGGTCGCGGCATTCCGTGGCGGTAGCGTCATCGGCGAGCGAGGCGGCCATGTATGCCTGCACGTCGACGACCGTACGAAGGGTGTCGTGGTTCCAGTCGCCGCGAACGGATACGCCGCTACAAATACCATCGCAGTCGGGTTGTGCTTCGCCATAGGTTTCGCCGGTGCAGTCGGTGTAAATCGGGCAAATTTCGTCGAGGAAATCAACAACCGGATTGTTGGCTACGTAGGAAAGGTTGAAGCAGGCCTGCGCCCAGTTGTTATCGTAGGTTTTTTCAACACGGCCCAGTTTGTCGGGTGTTTTGTCCCAGTTCACACGAACGACCAGCGTGTAAGTGCCGGCAGCAAGGTCGGTGATGTCGACCCATTGGCAGGGCAGGCCGGGGCCGTAAATATCGCCGCAGCCCACACTGATACCCATGTTGCTACAGCCGTACTGGCCATTTCCACCGTCATTGCATTCCAGGTCGAGTACGCAGAAGCCGTTTTTGGTGCCGATATTCAGGCGGGTGCCGTCTTCATCGTACAACAGGTATTCGGCATAACCGCGGTAATGCCAGTGGTTGTGGCAGGGATCCCAGAAGAACTGGTCGGAAAAAATATTGGTTGAATTCGGCGGTGCGCCGATGTAATAATCCTGGTTGCCAATGTTTTTGATGTGGGTACTGAAACGCAGGATATCGCGGTTTCCTACCCCGCGGATACAACCCTCTTCCACGGCGCATGCGTCTGCATTTGCAATGAAGTCGAGTTGCAGCGTGTTGCGCAGTTCATCTTCCAGCACCAGAAGATCGGGCGCATTCGGGCAGTTCGGATTGCCGGGATAAATGCAGGTGTCGCTAACGGTTGCCAGTGGATTGTAATTGCAGGCGGCAGGGTCGGTACAGCCGCTGACGGGTCCGACGTAACTCAGCGAGAAATGCAAGGAATCACTTGTGCAGTTGCCCGACGTATAACCCAGTCGAATAAAGTAGTTGGTATTGGCGGCCAGGTACAGTGTCGCCACGGCGCCGTTGTCGCAACCGGCATCGGCATAGAAGATCGTACCTGTCTGGTCGTTGTTGGTAGAGATATTGGCGCAATGGTCGTATACCCAGATTTTACTCGGACAGTTGTTGTCTGGCTGGCAGGTGTTTACTTCATACGTTCCCGTTACTTCCGGCACAAAATTGTACCAGAATTCGCTTCCTCCGGGAGTAACATACAGACCGGTATCTACAGGAAATGCCGAATTACAGAACGTTCCGGGCGGGCAATTCAAAAAGATGTCCTCGCCATCTCCGTAATTACCGGCCAGGTTTTCATAAACCAACGCATTGTCGACATACAGCCGGTAGAAACCATTTGGCGTGATGCCGTCTCCATAAGAGTCTTTAATGCGGAAAACCACGCATCCATCGTCCGGAACGCAGTAGTTATACGTGCCTGCCGTTTGTCCCGGCAATGCACCAGTGGCGTATATAACAGCGCCGCTGGAATTGGTAAGAGACCAGGAAATTTCATACCAGTACTGGTCGGGGGAAATTTCGAGCCGAACGTTTTTTTGGCCCGGAGGACATTGCTGCGCCTGTGATGCGCCGGCAAAAAGCAGACAACAGAAAAGCGAAAGTAAATATTTGTGCATAAAGAGTTGGTTATGAATTAAAAACGGTCAAATTTAGATGATTTGCCAGAATTGGAAACACCCCAGCCTTATTTGGTCGCGCTTGAGCGAAACATACGCACTTTTATTTGTATGCATACATTTGCCCGGCTTCTGCTTATGTTAAAACATCTTCGCGCTTTATACGTTTCTTCAACGCCCCCATGTACATCACCCTCTACAGATACACCGCATGCGCAAAACGCTGACATTGATTTGGATACTGATTGCCTCCCTGTCGCTTCAAGCCCAAAGTTCCGACGGATGGAGCCTTCGAAAAGATAAAGACGGCGTAAAGGTTTATTATAAACAAACTTCGAATGTACACGAAATCAAACTGGCTACGTCCCTGAAAATACCGCTGTCGGGTCTTATTCAACTTTTCGCCGAAGTGGAAAATTATCCGAAATGGGGTTATAAAGTCATGGAATCCAAGCTTTTGCAGCGGGTTTCAGATACGGAAATGTACTACTATTCCCGGCTCGATTTTCCATGGCCCATGAGCGATCGCGACCTGATCATGCATACAAAATTAACTCAGGATCCCGTATCGCGACGCATCACTGCCACCAGTGTTGCGGTGCCGGATTATATTCCGGCGGTAAAAGACGTGGAACGTATGCGCAACGCCCACACTCAATGGACACTCGTTCCGGGTAATGGAGGTTGGGTGTATGTGGAATATTACATCTATTCCCATCCGGGTGGAAATATTCCCGACTGGCTGGTGAACATGGCCATAGATGTAGGCCCACGCGAAACGATTAAAAATATCAGAAATACTATCCAGCAGCATCGTTATCAGACGGCTAAACTGGCGTATATTAAGGAATGAGGATTTGAGGATTCGAGTATTCGAATCAAATCCTCGCATCCTCAAATCCTCAAGTTTCATTCCACCACCAATCCCCTGTCAATCTCCGTCAGCCGCCCGACCAGCGCCGCGTGCCGTTCTCTGAAATGAACGATCTGTACTTCTTCATTGGCCAGCAGCGCGTCCAGTTCCACAAAGTTTTCATCGATACGCGTTTTGATCGTACGGACGTATCCGCGCAGTTTGCTTTCCAGCGCTTCTTCCATGCGGTTGCGCCCCTGCCGGATTTCCTCTTCGTATCCCTGTACAATTTTCTTGCGCTGAATGCCCGCCGTAATGCCGGCGAACAGCATTCCGATGCCGGCCAGTACGCCGCCGGTAATGTCGAGCACAGCGACGTGCGTTACGGTTGCGAGGATCATCCCGATGATCGCTGCGCCGCTGCCAGCCGCAATATTGGGCGACACACTGGCATTTTCCGGAAAAATACGCGTGTCGGTGAAGTTTTCGGAGCGCGACATAAAGCGTGCGAAAGCATCCTGCAACTCCCGGAGTACGGATGATCTTTTTTCTGAAATGTCCTCGAAAATGTAGGAGTCATTCCGGACGGCCGTGCTGCCGTTCCTGATTTTCAGGTCGATCATTTTAGCCATTTGCTGCACGGAATCGGCCAGGTCGACCACGCCGTCGTTGAGTTTGGTGCGTAGTTCGGCGTTCAGGTTGAGTTCCAGTTTTTTGGCCAGTTCGTCGAGCCAGTCGGTGATGGATGCCTGTTTACTGAAAATGCCCATAAAGGAGCGTTTCAGCATGGAAGGGAAGGACAATCCGTTGGCCAGCTCCTGCCCGACGGATTTGGTGATGCGGTCGTATCCGTTCAGCAGGTTTTCGATGAGTTGTCCGACCTGGTGGTTCGATTTGTTTTCCTGATTGTCCAGCGTCTGGCGAATGTCGAGGCGGAAAGCGGTGTCCGCTTTGAGTTGTTCGGCGCGGGTGTGCAGGCCTACGTCTACACGTTCCAGAATATTTGCCGATGTGGAAATATTGTTTTTGAGTTTCAAGGCAGCACCGCGGCCGCCGGTCACGTGGGTGCGGATGTAATCGCGTACCGTGGAAAAATTGCTCTGGTCGTATCGGCCTTCCAGTTCCGCTTTGGCACTCACGGCATAAATAACCGGTTCGGCGAGCCCTTTTTTTACCGCATAATCATACAGGCCACGCTCGTTTACGGCCAGATCCTCCTCCGACAGCAGGTCCTTTTGCTGCAATACGAAAATGATTTTTTTGTGCCAGTCCTTATGGATAAAATCGAAAAAATCCCAGGCCGATTGCCGGTACGGGTTTTTCGCTTCGAATACGAAAATGACGAGGTCGCTGGCGGGAATAAAGTGCTCCGTAATTTCCTGGTGCCGCTCCACGATGGAATTCGTACCGGGCGTGTCGACCACGGCGATATCGCGGAGGATGTCGATGGGCAGGAAAACCTTTTTCAGGTACGGATTCACGACGACGATTTCTTCTTTTTCCCCGTAGAGGATCTGTTGGATCGTATCCGTCATAGGCTGCGGCGCCACGGCGCAGATTTCGCGTTCGGATTCGAGCAGCGCGTTTACGAAACTGCTTTTTCCGGCTTTTACTTCACCTACAATGACGAACATGTAAGGTTCGGTCATGCGGTTGCGCAATTCGCCTACCATGCCCGCAAGTTCTTTGTTGCCAATTTCCTGGCTGAGGTGTTGCAGGTCTTTAACGATGTCTTCTACCTGCGCCCGAAGCGCAAGCGTGCGTGGGTTGATAATCATGGAACAAACGTACAACAGCCGGATGTGATTTGGAAAAATTCTTGTTCAAATACCGTTTTGCCATTCCCGTGCTAAATTGAAAATTCCGGCAACGCCGATCGGAAACGTCGTCATACTTTGTGCCTTCAAATAAACCGGAAACGCACTAGAACATGAAAAAACTGCTTTACTTCTTCTTCCTTTTACCATTTATTGCATCTGCCCAGTCGTACAACGGCCCTGAAAGTGTCGATTGCGACACCACCACGGGCAACTGGTACATCTCCAACACCGGCAGTAAAAAAATCCTTCGCCGCACGCCGGCAGGTGTTTTACAGGAATTTATTTCAGGTTTCACCGGAGGCCCATACGGCCTGGAAGTTGTGGGCGACCGCATTTATGCCTGCGACGGCAACAAAGTCAAAGGTTTTTTACTGTCAGACGGCAGCCCCGTTTTCAGCGTAACAACCAATGCCACTTTTTTAAACGGCATCACGCACGACAGCAGCGGCTTCCTGTATGCCACGGATTTTTCCGGAAAAAAGGTGTATAAAATAAATACGGCGAATGCAGCCTGGAATGTGTTTGTACCTCAAACCACCTCCACACCCAACGGCATCCTGTTCGACGCGGCACTGAACCGGCTGGTTTGTGTTACCTGGGGCAGTTCCGCCAAAATACTCGGCATTTCGCTTGCCGACAGCACGGTATCTACCCTGAAAACCACCAGTTTATCCAATATCGACGGTATTTCCCGCGACGGCGCCGGGCGCTGGTACGTGGCCTCCTGGGGAGCAAACGCCATTCACCGCATTGCATCGGACTTTTCCGGTACGCCCGAGCAGGTGTTAAGCGGCCTGAACCACCCGGCCGACATTTATTACAACCTGAAAACGGACACGCTGGGTATCCCGAATGCCGGAAACAATACAGTGACATTTGCCGGTTTTGCGCCGGTGTCTACAGTGCACGAGGTAAATGCCACCATTGAAACCCGCGCATTCCCTAATCCGGCCGGCGATTTTCTCACAGTTGATTTACCTGCCGGATGGACTTCGGAAAAAACAACTTTCCAATTTGTCAGCGCCAACGGCCAGCAATTTCAACCCCTCGAAACTGGTCAAAACGTTTCTTTTAATCTCGTTAGCTTACCCCGGGGGATTTATAAGGTCATTCTGAAAAACGAAAACAAAACCGCCTATACCACCTTCATCCGGGAGTAACCACCCTAATAACCGATAACTGATAACCGATAACTAAAAACAAAATGTCCTACCTCTGGAAACAGCCCGCCACCCTGGAAGGCTTGAACGCGATGAATCAGGATACCCTTAATGCCGCGCTGGATATCCGTTTTACGGAAATCGGTGAAGATTACATCCAGGCTACCATGCCTGTGAGCGCCCGTACGGTGCAACCTTTCCGTATCCTGCATGGCGGCGCGAGTGTGGCGCTGGCAGAAACGCTCGGCAGTGTAGCCAGCACTTTATGTATCGAGGATTTGGCAACGCATACGGCCGTCGGCCTGGAGATCAATGCCAATCACCTGAAAAGCGTGCGGGAGGGCGGCAAGGTAACCGGCACCTGCACACCGATCCGGGTGGGCCGGCAGGTGCACGTGTGGCAGATCGAGATTCGCGACGAAAAGGGCGATTTGTCGTGCATTAGCCGCCTGACGGTGACAATTGTGCCGCACCGCCGGTAATGAATCCGTGGTTTATAACCTACCTTTGCATCCTTTTTACTGTGTTTTGAAAAATGCAGCCGCAGGAAGTCTTGCGGTCGAATGCTTGTTTAATGCCTTTTGCGTAACCATTTTGCCTTCTGCAAATTAGAACTGTTCACTTTTCGGTTTCCATGAAAAAACTACTGTTAAATGCCTTTTTGCCGGCGATGCTTTTGTCGGCACATGCTCTCTTTTCCCAAAACTATAACGTTCAACTCCGCTCTACGGTCGACTTCCCGGGCCAAACGCTCGCCAATGTGTGCGGATATGCCCAGGACGGGCATGAATATGCGCTGGTAGGCGCTTCCCAGGGTATGGCGATTGTGGAAATCACCAATCCTGATTTACCGCAACTGATCGTTCAAATTCCCGGACCGGATAATCTCTGGAAAGAGATTAAAACGTACAAACACTTCGCATATGTGACTTCCGAAGGCGGCCAGGGTTTGCAGGTGGTGGATTTGAGTCAACTGCCCAGCCCGGACGTGAGCAGTTATTTTTACACCGGCGACGGAGTGATCGAGGGGCAGTTGAATAAAATTCACGCCCTGCACATCGACACCACCCAGGGCTATTTGTACGCTTACGGCGGTGAATTATACGCCGGCGGCGCAAAGGTTTTCGACCTGAATCCGGATCCGTACCATCCCGAATTTGTGGGCAAATTTGACCAGCTCAATTACGTGCACGATGGCTACGCAGATAACGACACCCTCTATGCCTGCCACATCAACGACGGTTACCTTTCTATCGTGGATATGCACGACAAAGCCAATCCGCAGCTCCTGGGAACGATAGAAACGCCTGCGCGTTTCACGCACAATTCCTGGTTGCTGAGCGATCACAAGCACATCCTGACGACCGACGAAAAACTACCTTCATTCGTCACAGCGTACGATATTTCCGACCCCTCGGACATTCAGGAACTCGACAGAATTGCCACAACACCGGAAGGAAACACTTCTATCGGACACAATACCCACGTGCTGAACGACTGGGCTATCACTTCGTGGTATGTCGACGGCCTGACTCTGGTAGATGCACACCGGCCGACCAATCTGATTCAAGTAGGCCGCTACGATACCTATGCCGGAGAAGGCCTTTTTGACGGCTGCTGGGGCGTATATCCTTTTTTCCCTTCCGGAAACATCATTGCCAGTAATATTCCCAATATTGCAAACAACATTACCGGTAAACTTTTCGTGCTGACGCCCACTTACTTGCGGGCCTGCTACCTCGAAGGAAATGTAAAAAATACCTGCACGGGCCTGGGACTAAAAGGCGCTTCTGTGGTGATTAACAGCCTCGATCCGCTCGCATTTACCGAAACCGGCAACAACGGCGACTATAAAACCGGCCAGCCGACGCCGGGCGCCTTTACGGTGATTGTCAGCAAGGAGGGATACATTTCGCAAACCTTCAACGTGACGCTTACAGCCGGTGAAGTAACAGAACTGAATGTCAATCTTGAACCGGTCACGGCATTTACGGTCACAGGCACCGTGGTGGATGCAGAAACAGGTCAGGCATTGCCCAACGTTCCGGTGGTGCTTAGTTCCACTCTTGAAACGTACAACCGCCAGACCGATGCGGCCGGGCAGTTCAATGTAAGCTGCGCGCCGGGTACGACCTATAACGTAACGGCAGCCGCATGGGGGTACCTGCCATCGGAATACATCCTTCAAGGCAACGGCCCGGCGACAATAGCTCTGGAACACGGCTATTACGACGATTTTCAGTTTAACCTGAACTGGACGGCAACAGCAACTTCTCCAACCGGACAATGGGTGCGCGGAAATCCGGTCGGCACTACGAACGTCAATAGCCAGAGCAACCCGGAAAACGACGCCGATCAGGATGGGAACGAACTGTGTTACATCACCGGAAATGCCGGTGGCGGTGCCGGCACGGACGATGTGGACGGCGGTTCCGTCACCCTGAACACGCCGGTGATGCAACTGGCTGCTTATGATGAAGCCAAACTTTCATTCTGGTACTGGTTTTACAACGGCGGCGGTACCAGCACGCCGAACGACCACTTCCGCGTGTTTGTGAGCAATGGCCTGGAAGAGGTGCAAATATTTGCCGACAGCAGTGCCGCATCGGTGTGGAATTTTTCGAATGAAATACTGTTGAGCAACTTTATCACATTGAACGACAATGTTCAGGTGCATTTTGTGGCTGATGATACGGATCCGGGCCACGTTGTGGAAGCAGGTGTCGATATTTTTAAAGTTGTTCCTTTCAATATTGTCGGTTCGGAAGAAGTGAATAAGTTGAATGCTTTCGTTCAGGTCGTGCCCAATCCTACGTCGTCGGAATTCGCTATCCGATACGACTGGACGGGTGAAAAAGAAGCAA
>JAKQJD010000065.1 GCA_029561355.1 Bacteroidota bacterium
ATTCAGGTGCAGTACGAAAAAGAGATTGCATTTAACATCGGGAATGATGTTATTGAAATCGACAACACGCCTTACCCTGTTGCTTTTTTTGACGGGCGCGGGCGCTTGCTAAGCCCCGCTTTTTATTATGAATGGCGGATAGTTGATCCGTTTATGCAATGGAAAATCGATCCGAATGGATTTGGCCTGCCTGATTTCGATAAGGAAAGCGATGTATTTCAAATCATATGGAAAGCAGGCAAAGCAGGTGTTTTTGACCTTCGGAAAGGAAAAACCGTAGAGCCTCCAACATGGGAAACCATTTTCCTACACGGACGGATCGCCATCGCTTCATTGAATCAGGTTTCAAATGAAACAATCCCTGAAACGATCCTGATCGATTTGAAAACCGGCAAACGAACGATTCTGCCCGATTCCATTATTATAGATGATTTCAGAGGAAACAGCAACCTTGTTCAGGCCCGCAACACAAAAACGAACCTGTATGGTTTTTTGGACCAGGCCGGACGTGTCGTCATTCCTTTTCAATTTTCGGAAGCCAACCCTTTTTCCCGAAACGGCTTCACCAAAGTTATAAAACCGGATGGTACCTCCACGCTGATCGATATGGAAGGAAAAGAGCATCGGGAAATAACCAACGCCAGTTTAAAAGCCCAAAGAAACCACACCAAACGGACCGATACCGGGTTCTTCATCAATACGGCGCTTCCGGAAGGTGACAGACTTCAAAATAAATTCGGGAAACGGGCTCAAAAGATCATCCGGGAAAACAAATACGAACTACACCGGATAGATGGCCTCGGATGGCTGGCATTCGATCGTATCCAAACGAAGGCGTTTTTATTCAGTCCCGGTTTTCGAAAGAAGCGACCCTGGAATATTTACCACACGCAAATTGGATGGAATCGGTACACCGGCCTTTTTACCGTTTATGACGACTGGATGGATTTAGTCGGATACATTTCCCAAAACGGACACGTACTTTTTGAAGATTAACCCTAATTTTCCGCTTCCATGCGCACCCTGATACTCCTTTTCCTGCTTACCGGATTCCTCCTCCGGGCCCAAACGCCGCAGTTCACCACCTGGTCGCTTGAAGCCGGGCTGCCGCAGTCGCAGGTGTACGCCATGTGCGAAGACCTCCACGGCTACCTCTGGATCGGTACGCAGGGCGGCGGGGTGTGCCGTTTCGACGGCATGGGGTTCGAGGTGTTTACCGTGCAGGAAGGACTGCCGTCCAACTTTATTTCGGCGTTGTACGAAGACAAGTCAGGAAGAATATGGGCCGGCACGGGCGAAGGCGCGGCTGTGTGGGACGGCAAACAATTTCAAAAAGTGCCGTTCGAAACGCCGCTGACGGTGTACAGTTTTTTACAAACCGGCACCGAAAACCTGCTGCTGGGCACGAGTCGCGGCGTTTTGCAATATGCCTTCAAAACCAGGCAGTTATCGAGAATGTCCCTCGATAAAACACTGGATAAAACACCCGTTTACTGCCTGTCTTACACGAACGAAAACCGCACTGTCTGGCTCGGCACCTTGCAGGGGCTCTGGTATATGCCGCTGCAAACCAAACAAGCCGTTCATTTCAACAAAAAAACCAAACTGCCGGTAGCGCCGGTTTCCGCCATCGCGCAATCGGGACCCACGTTGTGGCTGGCACAAGCCGGCGGTCCGCTGGTGGCGGTCGACTGGGCCCGGCAAACCGTAAAAACAACTCTCACCCTGCCGCCCGTTGGAAGCATCACCTGTCTGCTGAGCGATGCCGATCAGTCGCTGTGGGCGGGCACACAATCGCTCGGGCTGCTGCACCTGCAACCCGGCAACGACTCCTCCATTACCCAGATCACCGAAGCCGACGGCCTGCCGCACAACCACTTGCGCGTGCTGCTGCGCGACCACGCCGGGCGCATGTGGCTCGGTACTTCGGGCGGCGGTTTTGCCTGCATGGTGGCCCAGGCGTTCCGGCGCTACGACCGCGACGACGGCCTGCCCGGCAACCGCATTTACGCAGTGCATGAAACGCCCGACGGCGAAATCTGGATGGCGGTTTCCCAAAACGGGCTCGCCCGTGTCGATTCCGCAGGGCATATCCACCGTTTTGCAGCCGACAGCACGTACCTCGAAGGCGTGAAATGCCGGACGCTGACGACCGACGCGTCGGGCAACGTTTGGGCTGGAACGGAAGGAAAAGGCGCCCTCGTGATGACGCCCGATCGCTGGCGCATTTTTCGGAAAGACAACGGCATGTTGCCTTCCGACTTGGTACAAAAAATCATTTCCGATGCTGCCGGAGTTGTGTGGCTGGCTACGGGGCAGGGTATCGTTTCGCTGCAATGGAACCCAGCCGATAGCACTTTCAGCAAACGCTGGTACGGCGCCCGTGAAGGGGTGCCGCAGGGAACGATTACGGCTTTGCAGGAAGACAGGCAAAGCAACTACATCTGGTTCGGGACGGTGTACGGGAAAATCGGCCGCATCAAAAACGGGAACGTGGAAATGATAAAAACCAGTCTGCCTGCCAATCCCGTTACCGCTCTTGTATTCGATAATGCGGGCCAATGCTGGGTGGGCACGAAAGGATCCGGGATTTTTATGGCTAACATCCGAAAAAACGGCCCTTTTGCGCCGCTGGTCACCCCACACCCGCTGTCTTCCCAAAATATTTACCTGCTGGCATTCGACCATTCCGGTCATTTGTGGGCAGGCACCGAAACGGGTGTCGACGAAATTATTTCCGATCAGGGAAAAGTGATCAT
>JAKQJD010000081.1 GCA_029561355.1 Bacteroidota bacterium
GTGCAGGAAAGCGGCGCCCGGCAGTTGTATTATTACCAGTTGGCCGACCCGGCCATGCTGCTGCTGGCCAAAATCATTTACAATACCTTGTTATTGCTGGTATTGAGCCTGCTGGCCTTCGGCACCTACAGTGTGGTGGCAGGAAATCCCGTGAAAGACGTGCCCCTGTTCGCCCTGATTTTACTGCTGGGCAGCATGGGATTCAGCATCGCATTTACCTTCATCGCATCCATTGCCGCCAAGGCCAACAACAGCGCGACGTTGATGGCAATCCTCAGTTTTCCAGTCATTATGCCGATTTTGCTGACCCTTGTGCGACTTTCTGCCATTGCCCTGCGTCTGATACAGGACACTTCGTACCAGAGGGATATCTGGAACCTGCTGGCCATCGACGCCATCCTGGTTACGCTGACGTTCGTGCTGTTCCCGTTTGTCTGGCGGGACTGACCAACGCCGGATCGTTAAAAAATGCATTATACAGTTCATTTACTGCTCAAATTTGTCTCATGTGGTGGAAAATACTCTCTGTTTTTTTAATTGTTTACACCCTGATAGCCGGCACTTTGGTGCCCCTCAAACCAGGGGTTACGTATGTGTTCCCCGAATCGGCGCGTTCCGGCGAACAAGTGGTACTTCAATTGCACGGTTATAATTCATTCTATACCAAGGCTCCGGCAAATGAAATCCGTACCTGGCTGCAATTCGACGATGCCCACGCCATTAAAGGAGACAACGTGCGCGTGCTGAACGATACAACGCTGGAAGCCCGTTTCGCCATTCCGACGGAGTTGCCGAATGCCGTTGCTTCCGTCATGCTGAATGCCATTATCGACCATCCGAACGACGGTGTTTCGCTGTTGCCCAGCGCCATCGAAGTGGCAAAAGACACCATCGCTTCCGCCGCAGCCTGGCAGGCAAATGCCATCAGCGAACTGCACGTAAAAAAGGATTTTTCGTTTCCCTATCGCAACGTCATTTATGAAAGTATCCGGAACACCTACTTCCACGTGCCGATGTGGTTCGTACTGATGTTTCTTTTTATCGCCTCGGCCTGGTACAGCGTACAGTTTCTACGGTATTCCAATCCTGCGCAGGCCGCCACACTGGACGCTTCCAAAGGTCAATCCCTGATCGACTTCGACCGTAAAGCCGCCGCTTATGCCGAAGCAGGTTTGCTGTTCGGTCTTCTGGGGCTCATTACAGGCATGCTGTGGGCGCATTATGCCTGGGGAGCCGCGTGGAGCAACGACATCAAACAATTAATGACGGCCGTTGCGCTGCTGATCTACCTCGCCTATTTCATCCTGCGCCGCTCGTTCGACGAACCGGAAAAAGGCGCCCGCCTCGCTGCGGTGTATAATATTTTCGCGTTCGCTTCGCTGGTACCGCTGCTGTATATCGTGCCGCGTATGTTCGCCAGCCTGCATCCGGGAGCTACCGGCAACCCGGCGTTCGGAAGCGAAGACCTGGACAACACGATGCGGATGGTGTTTTATCCGGCCATTATCGGTTGGAGTTTGTTCGGTTTCTGGCTGGCCCAGCTGCGTTTTCGGTACCAGCGTATCCTCGATCGTGCTACCGGACTCGATTAAAAGTAGCCGAAATGACCAATTCCGTTTTTCTTTTACCGAAAAAAGCATTTTGTAGCATGAAATTTTTTCAAACCCGCATTTTTTTTACAATCATTCTGTTTCTGACCATATCTTTGCCGACCGTTTTGGCGCAGGGCAACCGCGACTATATGCGGGAAACAGGTAAAATAAACGTCGTCATCGGTGTTATTGTGCTCATTTTCCTTGGCATAGTCTTTTACGTTTTGCGTCTGGACCGGAAGCTAACCAAATTAGAGCACCAACTCAAAGACGACAAAAATGAGTGGACAAATTAGTTTTTTTAAAAGCGTAGAAAACTACGTCGATAAGGCCGCCGCATTTACCGACATTCCGCAAGGCCTTATTGAACAGATCAAAGCCTGTAACCTCGTTCTGCAAATCCGTTTTCCGGTGCGCGTGGGCAATGATTATGAGGTAATTGAAGCGTACCGTGTACAACATAGCCACCACCGTTTGCCTACGAAAGGTGGTATCCGCTACTCCGAATCTGTCGACCAGGACGAAGTAATGGCACTGGCTGCGCTGATGTCCTACAAATGCGCACTCGTGGACGTTCCGTTCGGTGGCGCCAAAGGCGGCATCAAGATCAATCCGGCCAAGTACACGACCGAACAACTCCAGAGCATCACCCGCCGCTACACCGCCGAACTGGTGAAGAAAAACTTCATCGGCCCCGGTATCGACGTACCCGCGCCCGACTACGGCACAGGCCCGCGCGAAATGGCGTGGATCCTCGACACCTATCAGGCCCTGCGCCACGGTGAAATCGACTCCATTGCTTGTGTTACCGGCAAACCTGTTACCCAGAATGGTATCCGCGGCCGCGCCGAAGCTACCGGCCGGGGCGTGTTCTACGGATTGCGCGAATGCCTTTCCTACGAAGACGACATGAAAAAGATCGGACTTACCAAAGGCATCGCAGGTAAAACGATGGTCGTACAAGGCCTGGGCAACGTAGGTAGCAACACTGCGCTGATCAGTCAGAAAGAAGGCGACGTAAAAATCATCGGTGTAGCCGAACGCGAAGGTTCCATTCACAACCCGAACGGCATCGACATTGAAAAACTGCTGGCTTTCCGCCGCGAAACGGGCTCCATCATGGGTTTCCCGGGTTCTACCGCCCTGGAAAACACCTTGTCTGCCCTGGAACTGGAATGCGATATTCTTGTACCGGCCGCGCTCGAAAACCAGATCACGATTGAAAACGCACACCGCATCAAAGCCAAAATCATTGCGGAAGCAGCCAACGGCCCCGTTACCGCCGATGCCGACCCGATCCTGCAGGCAAAAGGTATTATCATTCTGCCCGACTTCTACATCAATGCAGGCGGCGTGACGGTTTCCTATTTCGAATGGCTGAAAAACCTGTCGCACCACCGCTTCGGTCGCCTGGAGAACCGATTCCACCACAATCAGTTCGAAGGCATCATCAGCAAAGTGGAAGAAATGACCGGCAAGTCGATCAATGCCCGCGAACGCGATTTCCTGACCCGCGGCGGCACGGAAATCGAACTCGTTAACTCGGGTCTGGAAGACACGATGATTACCGCATACCAGCAAATTCGCGATACGTTCACCCAGCACCCCGATATTAAAGACGTGCGGACGGCAGCGTTTGTGTGCTCACTGAAGAAAATTGCCAGCGACTACATCTCGATGGGTATCTTCCCATAATTGATTTTTAGCGCACATCTTTTTAAAAAAGGTCGAATCGGCAGGTTTTGTTTGGCATTTTAAAGCCTACATCCTGCCGGTCCGGCCTTTTTACTTTTTTGTCGCATTCTGGACGGTTCAGAACAAATAATTTTTGGCGTTTTCAGAATTCTGAGACAAGCCGGGCATTTTTTATTGCATACAAGTGACAAAAGTGGTTCAATATCAAAATTTACAAAGGTTTATTCGCCTACGGGTTGCATATTATTTTTTATAGTCCTACCTTTGACCAACTTTTCAAAACCGAAATAAAATTTCATCAACTTTAAGAAGTCCCATGTCAGAGAAATTAGATAAAATAGATTTGAAAATCCTGAAAATCCTTCAGGAGAATAGCAAAATCACGAATCTTGACCTTTCTAAGAAAATCGGCCTTTCGCCGGCGCCAACGCTCGAGCGCGTCAAGAAACTCGAACAAAGCGATATTATTCAAAGTTACCACGCACAGGTGAACCCGCATCAGATGGGACTGAATGTGAAAACATTCGTATTGGTTTCCCTGGCCTGGAAAAAGGAAAATGCCCTCAATAACTTCCTCGAAAAAATTTCCCAGATCGACGAGGTAACCGAATGCTATATCATCACCGGCGAAGCGGATTTCCTGATGAAAATCGTTTGCCGCGATATTCCTACCTACGAACAACTGCTCTTCAAAACGATCAGCCAGATCGAAGAAATCGAGCGCCTGAAAACGCTGATGACTTTGTCGACGGTGAAGGACTCGAAGGTGCTGCCGTACAACTATGATGAGAAGTGAGAAATGAGAGGTGAGAAGTGAGATGCGTAGAGTTGACCTTTTAAGAGAAGTGAGAGGGTGAGAGAGGTGAGAAGGTGAGAGCCGTAGCGTACACCTTAAGAGAAGTGAGAGAGTGAGAGGTGAGAAGGTGAGAGCCGTAGCGTACACCTTAAGAGAAGTGAGAGAGTGAGAGGTGAGAAGGTGAGAGCCGTAGCGTACACGATTGTGCGCTACGGCTTTTTGTTTTATTCGGCTACGCTGGCCTTGCGGCCATAAAAATCCGCGTTCTCCGCATCATTGCATTTCCGCTTTGCCATTATTCTCAGAGGGGGGCGTAGCCCAGCAAAACAAAAAGCCGTAGCGTACAATCGTGTACGCTACGGCTCTCACCTTCTCACCTCTCACTCTCTCACTTCTCTTAAGGTGTACGCTACGGCTCTCACCTTCTCACCTCTCACTCTCTCACTTCTCTTAAGGTGTACGCTACGGCTCTCACCTTCTCACATCTCTCACCCTCTCACCTCTAATCAATATTGCCAGAGGTCGTGCTCGAAGTTGAAGATATCGTTTTTGATTCTTTCCGATTCCATCAGCATATCTACACCCTGAACGTAGTCGTCGATCTTGCGGTCGTGTACGTTCGATTCCTTGTAGATATAGCTGGCGAAATACCGCATTTCAAACATGTCTTCCCAGGAAATGGTAGCGTTGGTATTGCCGCCGAGGGTAAACACGCGGTGGCGGGCGAACATTTCGCGGGCCTGCGGGTAGTACACCCAGAACATGGGTTTTTCGAAACGGAAGTTGCCTTCATTGTCCGTTACGTCGATCATCGGAGCGATACCGAGGATACGTACATTCAGGGTGGAGGTTTCCTTGTCGAAATACCAGATCTCCTTGATACGGAAGCGTTTAACGTTTTCCCAGTTCACGTCGTTGCGAACGATGGCCACCTTCTCTTCGTAGGTTTCCGGGTCGAACGTTACAACGGTGTCCGTTTTGGACAATTGAGAAAGCACGTCGTCGGTGCTCATACGTTTTTTAAATTTAGCGCCGTCTTCGTCGGTAGTATAAACCGGGAGGTCGCCTTTGGAAGCGGCATCCGACAGGATTTTAAAGAACGGTTCTTCCGGGTAAGCGAAAGGCAGGTTCATTTTTTCCCGCACGTCGATCACGCGCCATACGCGTTTTTCCCAGAAGATGTCGCTTTCGCGGATCGGCTGGTAAGCCAGAACCTTGCGTTCCAGCATGATCTCTTTTTTCACCACATCGTCCAGCGGCGTTTCTCCGTTTTCTTCCACCGTAATTTCCTCGGAAGGAGTCGGGTCGGCAGGAGTGGTCGTTTCAATTTCTTCGGGATCTTGGGCCAGCAGCGGCGTTCCGGAAATCAGGAACAATGCCAGGCATAAGCAAGTCCATTTCATAAAAGTTTGCATGACTCGCAACGGATTGTTGAGTGATGAAAATTATGTGTGTTTAGTAACAACTTAAAAAGTCTTCAACCGGCTTTAGGAACGCCGGTTGAAGACGAATATTTTCGATTAACGAATCTTAACAGCGATCGAACCGATATTCCGCGCTGCCACGTCGCCGGGGCATTTGCACTTGATATCGTCGAAGAAGTAAGCGTCGCCCGGTTTGGCTTTTTCCACCATGGCTGCCGCCTGAGCACCCCAGCGAGCACCGCTGTTGGTAGCCGTAACAGCATCCTGGCGTTTGGCCAGGTAGGTGAATTCAAAACCGACCATATCGCATTTTACGTCGAAGTCGAAGTTTTCAAGCACGGCAGCAATACCGCCTTGTGCTTTAAACTCACCGTTACCGAACTGGCCGCCTTTTTTCTTGCCGATTTGCGGGGTTGGGTCAGGAATACGTTTTACACGATATTTGAAGGTTTGCGAAGCGCCGCCGCCCGACACAGTCAGGGAGGCTTCACCCGGCGTACCAACGCGTACGTTGTACTTGCCGCCGCCGCCTGCACCGTTCACGGAAATACCGCTACCGGAGCCCGAAACGCGTACTTCGTTGGAGGAAACACCTGCAGCGGAAACGCTGATCGGGTTGTCAACACCAATGTAGAACACGTTCATTTTATCCAGCGAAACGGCTACGGAACGTTGGCCTACTTCGTATTTGAACTCCTTGGAATAAGTATCCGTTTTGCCCGTTACCGGGTTTTTCAGACTGATATTCACTTTGTAAGTCCGTTCGCCTACACCGCTGGTGGAGGTTTCGTAGTGTGCAATACCTTCTTTAAGCGGAAGGTTGCTACCGTTTACATTGATGCTGATGTTATCCGCAGAAGAACTGTAAGCACTGAGGAATACGTCCGCGACATATTTGTCACCTGCAATCACGTAACTCTTTTCAGGAGAAACAGCGGGCGTAAATTTGTCGAACACGATTTTTTCCGCGCCCATTTTATTGGAACAGTAGTTCAAAATTGCCGTGGCGGAGTTTTTAGCATCCGACTGCATTTTACCGAGAATCGGGAAAACGGCAGCCACCGGCATTTGTTTGAATTTGAATTCCGCCCAGTTGTTGGCAGTGGTTTTGGCGGGAAGCGCTTCTACCATCAGTGGCAAAGATGACTCTACACCTTTATCATTGTCAGCAAGTGCCAGCAATTTCTGGCGCGTCTCATTGATTTTGGCTTCGATCTCTTCACCTTTTTTCTCGTTGATGAAATAACGAGTGGTCACGTCCTTGTTCCGGATATCTTTCGGAATAGTCGGATCGTTTTTGGAAGGACCTTTACCCAGATCAAAAACAGCAGTGCGCACAGTTTCGATGTAGGATGTAAACTCAGCGGCTATTTGCTGTGCCTGTTTAGCATTACTGCGATACTTCTCGTTCAGTTCGTTCTTGTATGCGTCTGCCTGAGTGTCGATGCTACCCATCAGTTGCTCGTTGTTTTTTTCAACGATAGCACGGCTGGACGAGAGACCCCGGTCGAGCGAGAAGAAAGCATTCATTACCTCGGCAGATACGTTGAGTGCCAGCAGCGCGGTCAACACCAGATACATCAGGTTGATCATTAATTGCCGCGGCTCCTTTGGTATTGACATAAGTCTTTACTTTTTGATTGTGAATAGGAAATGGAGAAAGGCGGAAATTACTGACGACCGATGTTGGCCATAGCAGCCAGCATGTTGCCGTAAACGGTATTCAAAGAACCCAGGTTCTTGTTCAGAGCGCCCAGTTGATCTTTGTATGCTTTTACGTCTTCGGCAGATTTTGCCATATCCGACATTGCCTCGTTCATTTTGGTGTAGAAGTTGCTCATCGATTTGATTTGCTCCTGTGTACCGGAGAAATCAACTTCCTGCAGCGACTTCAGTGCGCTCATGCTTTTGGACATGGATTGCAGTTCGGTGAGCATACCGCCCAGTTGGCGTTCTACTACGTCGCCGTGCAGCGGTGCTACGTCGGGCATGTTGTTCACACCACCGGCAGTCAGGGGTTGCAGGCGTGCATCGTAGTCGTCAAGACCGGGATACAGTTTGTTCCAGTAGTAATCGGGTTCCGGTCCGAGAAGGCCCAGCATCAGGAAGATGATGGCTTCCGTGGTCAGACCCACGATGAGCAGTTCGGAGGCAAATTCCCAGCTTTCCAGTTTGAAAAGTGCTCCCATCAGAACGATCGCTGCACCGACACCGATGAGCAAATTTTTGGCGTACTTGAATGACTTTGATTTGACGAAACTCATTGTTTTTAAAACTTTTTAGCAGATGATAAAAGGTTCAGAATTGTTGATCTTGGCGAAAACGCCGCAAAAGTAGCAATCACTCATGAACTTATCCGAAGAAAATTTTGCTCGAAAAAATGGGAACCTCCAGAATTGTCTGTAGATGACAGATTGACGGAGTGAATGGTCAGGCGAACGCCATTTACCGAACTTTATGAGAGAGAGAAGTATGTTGAGGTTGTTGAGTGTTGAGGTTGTTGAGACTCAACGCTCAACAACCTCAACACTCAACTGACTAAAAGTCATTGATCGAGCGACCGAGGAAGGTCAGTACACAGCGGAAGCCGATATAGCATTTTGTTGTATCCTGGTATTCCCAGTTGCGGGTACCCGTTTGCATAAAGAATGCTACGTCTTTCCAGGAGCCGCCGCGAATTACTTTGCGTTTGGCGGTTTTTGGATCGTCTTCCTTGGCATCGACACGGATGTCGGAGTTCAGGTCGTGTACGAAAGAGTAGGCGTTTTCGAAGTAGGCCGTTTCCGTCCATTCCGATACGTTGCCGGCCATGCAGTACAGACCGTAATCGTTCGGGTAGTAGCCATCGGCTTTTACCGTATACAGGCCTCCGTCTTCAGCGTAGTTACCACGGCCAGGCTTGAAGTTAGCCAGCAGGCAACCTTTTGCATTGCGGGTGTAGTAGGCGCCCCATGGGTAAGGTGCTTCGTCGCGACCACCGCGAGCGGCATATTCCCATTCGAATTCTGTCGGGAGGCGGAAGTCTTCCGTGTTCACGTCGCCGCCGGAATACATATCCCAGACTTTACCGCGCCAGTAGCAGAATGCTTTTGCCATTTTCCAGTTTACGCCGACTACGGGGTAGTCGTCGAATGCAGGGTGCCAGAAGTAGTTACGGGTCATCGGCTCGTTGTAGGAGTAAGCGAAATCGCGAATCCAGCTGAGCGAATCGGGATAAACCCGGATTTTTTCTTTGTGGATGTGGCTGGTCCGGTTGCTGTTGCGGTCGTGCGCCGCACGCTGCCAGTCGTACCACTGGTATTCGAATACCAGTTTGCTTACATCGAGTTCTTTACGACCTGCGAAGCGCTCATTGCCCTGATAGTACAGGTCCTGCAGTTCTTCGGCATTGCCTTCCCAGTCGACATCCTGGTCCCAATCGACCAGTGGTTTGTCGCTGTCGCCGCCGTCGTCCTCGACCACTTGCTGGAGCGTTTCATGGGCGAGCGAGTCGGATACCCATTTTACGAACTGGCGGTACTCGTTGTTGGTGATCTCGGTATCGTCCATAAAGAAGCCCTGAATGGAGATAGTCTTTGGACGTGCGACCAGAGATTTGCTGAGGTCTTCATCGCCGGAACCGATGTGCAACGATCCGGATGGTACGTATACCATACCGTAAGGATTGACGCCACTCCATTTCGGACGGCTGACAACGCCAACCAGTTGACCGCTTTCTTTACGGCCGCAAGAAGCGACCGCAGCCGCGACGAAGATCAAAAGCAGAAGAGATTTCTGTAGTTTTTTCATGTTAAACACCCGTGTTTCCTACTTTAATTGTTGTTTCTGGAAAAAGTGGTCGTAAAGGTAGAAGTTTAAATTCTATGCGAAAAAGTTTTCCAAATAAAATTGGCTGAAATGCGTCAGCGAGACTCTAAAAGCAACAGACAAACGTCTTTTTAACTTTTCATTGTATTCAAGCCATTTTTTTTTATTGTCTTTCGCCAAACGACGGGCAAAAATACTTTTAAACTGGCTTTTCCGTGCATGAATTCGCAATTTTACAAATACGATGCCGATTTTTTTTGGAAGGCACTCAAAAGAAACGTGGGTTGTAGATAACCGGCGGCAATTTTCCCGCCCCGATCTGCTTGTTCAGATTATACCGTATCATCAGTTCGTGACTTCCCCGGTTAGCGACGTTCAGTGCCGACAAAGGGATGTCAAAAGCGTAAGCCAGTATGGTTTTTTCGTTTAATTTAATACCTGCCAGCAATATGGCAGCATCTTTGGAAGAACTTGTAAAGCCCCTAAACGAAGCGCCGGCAAAGATATTTTCCCGCCACCGTGCTACAAGCGAAATTTCTGTTTGTGTCTCGGCTATGTCACTTTTAACTAAAAGTGCCGGACGCAGCGTCAGCCGGTCGTTTACCTCCAGGGAATAGGCCAGTGAAGCATTGTAATGCGATACGGTTTGCAGACTGAACTCGCCGGAAGCGGTATTGGAACGGAGCGCGGGCGCATAAACGGGCTGCATGGCCAGGCCTACCTCTAATTTATTTAATTGGGCAAAAACGCCGATTTCAAAAATCGGCACCCCTGCGCGCACCTTCCCGTCGGGCAGCAGAAGGTCGGTGTGGGAGAAAACCGGCTCGACATATGTTCCTTCCGGAGCCCGCAATTTGCTCCCGTCCAGGGCATATTGCAGGTATCCGCCGCTGAGGCCCAGCGAAATCAGGCTGTTGCGACCGAGTTCCATCTGGTAGTTATAACTGACGACCGCCTGCGTAACTGTATGGGCGCCGATGACGTCATTTTCCACGCGCAACCCTACCCCACTGCTGATCATATACAACGGCATATGCGCATTGATGTGCTGGGTGACCGGCGCACCTTTCAGGCCCGACCATTGCTGCCGGTATACGCCGGTGAGGATCAGGGAGTTGTCCAGCCCCGCATTGGCAGGGTTATAAGCATACGGATTGAGCATATACATACTGTATTGCGGCGCCTGTTGCGCTGCGACCCATCCGGAAAAAAACAAGAGGATATACGTAAAGGTCTTTCTCATAGCTCGTTTTCTGTTATTCGTTATCGGTTATCAGTGTGGGCAGCGGGGCGGACGAGTTGGCGAAAATCGTCTAATCCGGTAACCGGCCTCTGGCAGGTGAAATCCCGACAAACATAAATCAAAGCATCGGTTTTACCCGCCACCTTTTCGGCCAATAAGGGCAATTCGTCCGTTATTTGACTGGACGCGGCTATTACTCCGTTGGGAAGGAACCACCGCTGAATGGCCGCAGCAGTTTCAAACGCGTTTGCACCCAGTACGCCAATTTCATGGTACGGGTGTGCTTCCATCATCATCGCCAGTGCCCAGCGCTCGAAGGAGCGCGGGTATTTTTTCACGGCATCTTCTACCTGCCGGAGCATTTGCTGCGCCATTTCCCGCCAGTCCGGCCGGCCCAGCAATACGCTCAAACGCTGTAGGTTGTGCGCCATGGTGCTATTGCCGGAAGGCGTGGCGTTGTCCTGCAAGTCTTTTTTTCGCAGCACAATATCCGTCTGGCCGCTTCCTGTAAAGTAAAAAAGCCCCGTTACCGGATCGAGGAAATAACTCAAAACCAGCCTGGTATATTTTTCCGCACTGCGTAAATAGTTCACATCGAAAGTTATCTCATATATATCTACGAGCGCAGCGATCAAAAAGGCGTAATCTTCAAGAAAAGCATCGTACTGCGCTTCGCCATCTTTCCAGGTATGCAGAAGACTGTCTCCATTTGCAGAAGCGAATTTTTCCAGTAAAAAATCCATGTTGCGCACGGCGGTTATGCGAAAAGATTCTTCCGCCATGGCTTTGTAAGCAGCAGTATACGCCGAACACATGAGCGCATTCCAGCCGAGCAGGATCTTGTCGTCGAGTCCGGGGCGTATGCGAAGGGCACGCGCAGCCAGCAGTAGTTCGCGTCCGGCGGCGAGCCGCTTTTTCAGGTCGTGTACTTCCATTCCGTTGAACTGCGCAAATGCCTCGAAGGAAGCGGGGCGCCAGAGGATATTTTTTTCTTCCCAGTTGCCTTCGTGCGTCACGCCGTAAAACGCGCAAAAAAGCCCGGCGTCGCTACCAAGCACGGCCTCGACCTCCTGCTGCTCCCACACGTAAAACTTTCCTTCCACGCCCTCGGAATCGGCATCCAGCGCCGAATAGAACCCGCCTTCGGTGTGCGTCATTTCGCGGCCGATAAATTGAAGTGTTTCTTCAATGGTTTCGCGGTATAGTTGCGCCCGCCGGGCAGCATCCGGAAATTGATTGTTTTCAAGAACATACTTATACGCCTCGGAAAGCACCGATACCAGCAGCGCATTGTCGTACAACATTTTTTCAAAATGCGGCACCAGCCAGCCCCGGTCGGTGGCGTACCTTGAAAATCCGCCGCCCAACTGGTCGTAAATCCCACCTTGTATCATTTTATCGAGGGAAAGCAGCGCATGACCCAGCGCTTCCGGCCGGCGGCTGAAATAATGGTAGGAAAGCAAAAACTGGAGGGCCATGGTGGCCGGGAATTTGGGCGCGCCGCCGAATCCGCCTTCGAGCGGGTCGAAATCCTGCTGGAGGCGGGTAAATACAGCGTCGAGGTCGGATTGCTGAAAACCGGCGACGCCTGAAACGGCGGGTTCTTCGGTTTTTTTGAGAAAGACGCCGTCGTTGTGCTCGATGTGCCGGGTAAGGTTATCGGCCTGATCGATCGCTTTTTGCGGTTCTGTCTGCCATATATTACTCAGGTGCTGCAACAATTGTATCCAGGAAGGCCGGTTGTGGGCAGGGCGGGGCGGAAAGTACGTACCCGCGTAAAACGGTTTTCCCTCCGGCGTCAGGAAGCAGTTCAACGGCCAGCCGCCGCCGCCGGTCAGTATCTGGCAGGCTTCCATATAAATAGCGTCCACGTCGGGGCGCTCCTCTCGGTCCACTTTAATATTGATGAAATGCTCGTTCATGAACGCTGCAATCTCCTCATTTTCAAAGGATTCCCGTTCCATCACGTGGCACCAGTGGCAGGTGGAATACCCGATGCTGACCAGGATGGGCTTTTGTTCGGCACGGGCGCGCTCGAAGGCTTCCGGTTTCCAGGCGTGCCAGTGTACCGGATTGTGGGCGTGTTGGAGGAGGTAGGGGGAGCGCTCGTGCTGGAGGTGGTTCATTTTTGATTTAAGATTTAAGATTACATGATTTAAGATTTAAGATTTATCCGGGATGTCCTCCATCTAAAGTCTGAAATCATGTGATCTTAAATCTTAAATCATCAAAAAGGTTGTGGCGGGAAATAAAAAAGTCTGCCCTGCATTACGCAGAGCAGACACATCAAAACAAAACGAAAAACCAACTTTTTATTTTCAGGAAACAGTTGAGCCGGGGCTTAACCGTCGCTTTTAGTCTTTAATCGAACAGGTATTACCTGCGATTTACCATCGCGGATGACGGAAACACTAAGCGTCTCGCCTACTCTAGAACGTCCGATGTACTCCATAAGTTCTGCGGTAGTTGTCACATTTTTGCCATTTACTTTCGTAATGATGTCTTTTGCCTGAATACCGGCCTGGGCTGCGGAGCCCTGCGTATCGGCAATTTCCACCACCGCTACGCCCTGGGTGTAGTCGAGTGCCAGTTCGCGGGCCACATAACTGTCCATGGTGGCGATGTTTACGCCGAGGTAGGCGCGTTTGTAACTGCCGTATTTCATCAGATCGTCGGCGATACGTTTCACCAGGTTGACAGGAATGGCGAAAGAGTAACCTGCAAACACGCCCGTCGGGGTAGCGATCGCTGAATTGATACCGATCAGCCGGCCTTCCACGTCTACCAATGCGCCGCCGGAGTTGCCCGGGTTAACTGCCGCATCGGTTTGAATAAACGACTCTATACCGCTGGCGCCTTTGATAATATCGATGTCGCGCGCTTTGGCGCTCACGATACCGGCGGTAACCGTAGAAGTCAGGTCGAACGGATTACCGACGGCCAGCACCCACTCGCCTACCCGCACGTCGTCGGAATTTCCGATTTCGATAGCGGCCAGTCCGGTAGCGTCAATTTTGATCACTGCCATATCGGTGCTCTCGTCGCGGCCTACCAGGCGGGCCTTGAATTCGCGGTTGTCGTGCAGCGTCACCTCGAATTCGTCTGCAAAATCTACGACGTGGTTGTTTGTAAGAATATAGCCGTCTTCGGTGTAGATGACGCCCGAGCCTGTGCCGGAGCGAGGTTGGGGCTCATATTGAAAGCGCTGTCCGAAAAAGAATTGCAGCGGATCGGAATATCGCTGGTCGCGTTGTCGCTGAATCGCCGACTCCTTGCTTTCGGAGGCTTTGATGTGAACGACCGCGTCCATGGAACGCTCGGCTGCTTTTGTAAAATCGAACGGTACCGGAGCGCCGCCATAACTGGCCTGGCGGGCATAGGAAGGCGTTTCGGGGTTGGTTACTAACTGGGGTTTTTCAGTGAGTTTTGCTGCACCGAATGTCAACAAGCCACCTGTAGCGCCGGCAAGAACTGTGGACCAAAACTTATTCATAATTACACCCTTTGTTGGTTGTGAGTTGAATTGAATTTGTTTATACAAGATGATTTTTAAACGCATGAACAGCCAAATTGCTGCCGAAAACGTATATTTTAACGTCCTCTTAACCTTGCAGGCTGCTTTCTTGTTGACAACAAATTCAGCGCCTGAAACGCCAAAATTTTGACTCTATGATAAGCGCTCTTACCTTCGACCGACCAAATTCAGTTTTTGACCGACCAACGCCGCTGATGAAGCGTTTTTTAGAACAACCGAACGCACTGGAAAAATTGCTCCAACCCGAAAACGCGCTGGAGGAACGCCTGCTCACCTTCCCCGAATTCCGTTACGGATTATTGTGGGGCGAGCCGCGCTATGGCCATCCGGAAGGCCGCGTTTGTTTTCACGTGCGCGAGGTGTTCGATAATATCGACCTCATTTCGGATTTGACAATGGAGGACCGGAAAAGGTTGCGCCTCATCACCCTGGCGCATGATACTTTCAAGTACGCGGAAGACCGGACCCGCCCGCGCGACTGGAGCAAGCACCACAGCCTGCTCGCCAGAAAATTTATGGAAAACCATACCGACGATACTGTCGTGCTGGATATTATAGAAACGCACGACGAGGCCTATTACATCTGGCTGAATGCGCGCCACGACCAGGCCATCACCATCGCCCGGCACACCTCGCTCGATGCGCTGCTGCAACGCCTGGAACACTGCCTGCAACTGTACTACCTGTTTTTTAAATGCGATACGCAAACGGGCGATAAGACGCAAGCCCCGCTGAAATGGTTCGAGAAGACGATTGAAGGGATCGAGGTGGTGAAAATCAGGTAAGTGCGAAGTCGGCAGTGCGAAGTACGAAGTCGTAGCAAGTTCACTCTTCCGGCGGCGCGAGCCAGAAATTATTGGAACCTTCTCCCTGAATGAGCGTCACCTCCTGCGCATTCAGCAGTTCCAGCAGTGCCAGAAAGGTGACGACCGCATGAATGCGGTTTTCCAGCACCAGGAAAATGGATTCGAAACTGGTTTTTTCGCCTTTTTTCAGGCTGTTCTGGATGTACGCACGCTGCTCCTGTATAGTGTAGTTGAAATTGTACACCGTATGCACCCGTTTCGCTTTCTTCTCTTCCTCGAAGCGGTTCATGAGGCGCTCGAAGACGCGGAGAAGTTTGTACAGCGTGACGGATTCCATTTCAGCATCGGCCAGGGCATGTTCGGCGAGTTTGCGGAGTTCCGTACCTGCGTAGCCGCGCGGATTCATAAACGCGCGTACTTCTTCGAGCCGGCGCAGCTCTTCCAGTACACTTTTATAACGTTTGTATTCCAGCAGGCGGTCCACGAGTTCGCGGCGCGGGTCAATTTCGTTGCCTTCTTCGTCCAGTTGTTTCCTGGGCAGCAGCATTTTGGCTTTGATGCGCATCAGGGTGGCCGCCACTACGATGAATTCGGAAGCCAGGTCGACACTCATCGTCTCCATTTCCCGCAGGTACGAGAGAAAATCATCCGTGATCTGCGCGATCGGAATGTTGTAAATATCCAGTTCGTCCCGCTCGATGAAGAAGAGCAGGAGATCGAAAGGCCCCTCGAAAGCGGGGAGTTTGATGGTGAAGGTCTCGTTTGCCATGTGGTGGGGCAAAAATAGTTATTGGTTATCAGTTATTGGTTATTGGTTATTGGTTATTGGGGAGTTTCAGGCTGAAATGGAGAAAGGCCGGAATCTCTTTTCCTTTGTAGTTTTGCCATTCGGTTTATTCCGGTAAGGGGAAACATATTCCGGCCTTTCTTCATTTCAGCCTGAAACTCCCCAATAACCAATAACCAATAACTGATAACCAACCATGTCCACCCTCTACCTCATTCCCGTTCCCATTGCCGAAAACGGCCTGCACACTATACCGCCATACGTGCAGGATATCGCGCGTATGCTGGAAGTTTTTATCGTGGAAAGGGCGAAAACGGCGCGGCATTTCATCAAAAGCCTGGGACCTGCCAAACCCTTGCAGGAAATGGTGTTTGCGGAAATTCCGCAACACGAGGAGCCCGGCGCCAAACACCCGGTTGAAAAGGACAATGAAGCCGAAACGGCTTTTCTGGAGGCAGTGCGGGCGGGAAAAGACGTAGGACTGTTGTCGGAAGCGGGCTGCCCGGGTGTGGCCGATCCTGGGGCGAACATCGTCGCGCTGGCCCACAAAATGGGGGTGAAAGTAGTGCCGCTGGTAGGCCCTTCCTCTTTATTGCTGGCGCTGATGGCCTCCGGTATGAACGGCCAGCGCTTTTCCTTTCACGGCTACCTCTCGCCCAAACGCCCGGAACTGGCGGCCGATTTGCGCCGGCTCGAAAACCAGTCGAGGCAGCATGACCAGACACAATTATTCATCGAAACACCCTATCGCTCGCAAATGGTGCTGGACGTGGCGCTGGAAACGCTGCAACCCAATACCTCCTTCGGGATGGCGCAAGACCTGAGCGGTGCAGGCGAATTCATCCGCTCCCTGCCTGTAAAGGAATGGAAACAGCGTTTGCAAAAGGAAAAAATGGTGCTGGAGAAGTTGCCGTGCGTTTTTCTGGTGTATGTTGCGAAATGAGGCTTGAATCAGGATTTAAAGGATAAAAAAAGGATTGGAAAGATGACCACTCGAAAGCGGAATCCTTCCAATCCTTTTTTAATGCTTTAAATCCTGTTCAAAAAACCGCCTCACAGTTTCTCCTGCACAAAATCCGTCAGTTTGGTAAACAGATGCCGCGTCGCATTATCGCCCGAAATGCCGTGGTTTCGGTTGGGATAGTAGTAGGTATCGAATTGTTTGCCGGCTTTTACGAGCGCGTTGATCATTTCGGTGGTTTGTTGCCAGTGCACATTGTCGTCGGCCGTGCCGTGACAGATCAGGTAGTTATCGCCGCGCAGCAGGGTCGCGAAATTGACCGGAGAATTTTCATTGTAACCCGCCGCATTGTTTTTCGTAGTGTGCATGTAGCGTTCG